>NZ_JBVJWV010000091.1:0-1040 GCF_055602105.1 Streptomyces sp. NPDC037421 | reverse complement strand
CCCCAGGCGATGGAGGTGGCGGGCAGTCCGTCGGCGCGCCGCTGTTCGGCCAGCGCGTCCAGGCAGGCGTTGGCCGCCGCGTAGTTGCCCTGACCGGCGCCGCCGACCGTGCCCGCGAACGACGAGAACAGCACGAACGCCGACAGCTCCAGTCCCATCTCACCGGCCAGCTCGTGCAGATGACGCGCCGCATCCGCCTTCGGACCCAGCACCGAAGCCAGACGCTCCGGCGTCAGACCGTCCAGCACACCGTCATCCAGCACACCGGCCGCGTGGAACACCGCCGACACCGGATACTCCACCAGCAGCTTCGCCACCGCGTCCCGGTCAGCCACATCACAGGCAACCACCGTCGCTGTCACGCCGGACACCGCGAGCTCCGCCACCAGCTCGGCAGCGCCCGGAGCCTGCGGACCCCGACGGCTCGTCAGTACGAGCTCCTTCGCACCCGCCGAAGCCAGCCAACGCGCCACCCGCGAACCCAGCGCACCCGTACCACCGGTCACCAGCACCGGACCACCGGGCCGCCAGCCGTCACCCGCCACCGGGGCGAACGGAGCCCTGACCAGACGACGGGCGAACACACCCTCCGCCCGCACCGCGACCTGATCCTCACCGGTACCGCCGGAAAGGACCGAGGCCAGCAACGACACCGTCCGCTCGTCCAGCGACTGCGGGAGGTCCACCAGACCGCCCCACCGCTCACCGAACTCCAACGCCGCCACCCGGCCCAGACCCCACACCTGCGCCCGAACCGGATCCACCACACGGTCCGACACACCCGTCGACACCGCACCACGGGTCACACACCACAACCGGGCACCGACACCCGCATCACCCAGCGCCTGCACCAACGACAGCGAACCCGCCACATCCAGCACCGACACCACACCATCGATGACGCCCACACCCGACAGGGCACCGGCCAGCTCCCCACGCGAACGGCCACCCGCCACCAGCTCCACCACATCGGCACCCGACGCCGACAACAGCCCCACCACGTCGGCACCCGCCTCCGCCGACACCACCAGCCAACGGCC
>NZ_JBVJWV010000090.1:0-1235 GCF_055602105.1 Streptomyces sp. NPDC037421 | reverse complement strand
AGACCGCCGCGTACGGCCACTTCGGCCGCGAGCTGCCGGACTTCACCTGGGAGCGCACCGACCGCGTCGACGCCCTGCGCGCCGCCGCCGGCCTGGTCTGATCCGCCGCCCCCACGTCATCCCACACTTCAAGGAGAGAGTCGTGCGAATCGCTGTGACCGGCTCCATCGCGACCGACCACCTCATGGTGTTCCCCGGTAGCTTCACGGAGCAGTTGCTCACGGACAAGGTCGACACCGTCTCCTTGTCGTTCCTCGTCGACCAGCTGGAGGTTCGCCGGGGCGGCGTGGGGGCAAACATCACCTTCGGCCTCGGCCGCCTCGGCCTCCGGCCCCTGCTCGTCGGCGCCGCCGGGGTCGACTTCGCCGAGTACGACACGTGGCTGCGCGCGGCCGGAGTGGACACTGCCTCGGTCCGGGTCAGCGAGACCCTGCACACGGCACGCTTCGTGTGCACCACGGACGTCGACCAGAACCAGATCGCCAGCTTTTACGCGGGCGCCATGGCAGAGGCCAACCGGATCGACCTCACCGAGGTGCACCACCGCGCGGAGGGGCTCGACCTCGTTCTCGTCGGGGCCGACGACCCCACGGCGATGCTGCGTCACACCGCCACCGCCCACGCTCTCGGCGTCCGGGTGGCCGCCGACCCGTCCCAGCAGCTGGCCCGGCTGGACACCGAGCAGACCAGGTCGCTGGTGAACGGGGCACACCTGCTGTTCACCAATGAGTACGAGAGCGCCCTCCTGCGCGAACGCACCGGCTGGACGGAGGAGGACGTACTGGCGCGGGTGGGCACGTGGATCACCACGCGCGGCGCCGACGGCGTCTCGATCGCCACCGCCGACGGGCGGCGACTCGACATCGCCGCGGTGCCCACGGACGACGTGGCCGATCCGACCGGCGTGGGCGATGCCTTCCGCGCGGGCTTCCTCGCCGGTCTGGCATGGGAACTGCCCTACGAGCGGGCGGCGCAGCTCGGCTGTTCCCTGGCAACCGTGGTGATCGAATCGGTGGGCACCCAGGAGTACAAGCTGCTCACCGCCGATCTGCTGTCCAGGATCGGCCGCACCTACGGTCACGAGGCGGCCCGAGAGATCGAGCCGCGGCTGGTGGAAGCGTCGTGAGCGGTCATCAGAAGCGGGCCGATGCCCTCCGGGAGGCGCTCGCGACCCGTGTGGTCGTCGCCGACGGAGCGATGGGAACCATGCTCCAGGCGCAGGACCCGTCGCTGGA
>NZ_JBVJWV010000089.1:0-1697 GCF_055602105.1 Streptomyces sp. NPDC037421 | reverse complement strand
CTCGACCTGCTCCGGCCGATCTACGCCCAGACCGCCGCGTACGGCCACTTCGGCCGCGAGCTGCCGGACTTCACCTGGGAGCGCACCGACCGCGTGCACGCACTGCGCAAGGCAGCCGGGGTCTGACATGCGAATCGCTGTCACCGGATCCATCGCGACCGATCATCTGATGACCTTCCCCGGCCGGTTCGCGGACCAGCTGCTCGCGGACCGGCTGGACCGGGTCTCCCTGTCGTTCCTCGCCGACAACCTGGAAGTGCGGCGCGGCGGGGTGGCGGCGAACATCGCGTTCGGGCTGGGCATGCTGGGACTGCGCCCGTCGCTGGTGGGCGCGGTGGGCGGGGACTTCGAGCCGTACCGGGTGTGGCTCAAGGACCACGGGGTGGACACCGACTCCGTGCGGGTGAGCGACACCCGCCACACCGCCCGCTTCGTCTGCACCACCGACCGGGAGCAGAACCAGATCGCGACCTTCTACGCGGGCGCGATGGCCGAAGCCCGCGAGATCGACCTGCGGGAGGTCGTCGCCCGCCGCGGCAGACCCGACCTGGTCCTGGTCTCGCCGGACGACCCCGAGGCCATGCTCCGCCACACCCGGGGCTGCCGCGAGCTCGGCATCCCCTTCGCCTCCGACCCCTCCCAGCAGCTGGCCCGGCTCGGCCGGGACGAGGTGCGGGAACTGGTCGACGGCGCCCAGCGGCTGTTCACCAACGAGTACGAGTCCGCCCTGCTGTGCGAGCGGTCCGGACTCACCGAGGAGCAGGTCCTCCGGCGCGTCGGCTCCTGGGTCACCACGCGCGGCGAGGACGGCGTACAGATCCGCACGGCGGACCGCGAGCCGCTCACCGTGCCCGCGGTGCCGGTCGCGGAGGTCGTCGACCCGACGGGCGTCGGCGACGCCTTCCGGGCAGGCTTCCTCGCCGGCACGGCCTGGGGCGTCCCCGAGCGGTACGCGGCCCAGCTGGGCTGCGCGGTCGCCGCGACCGTACTCGACCACACCGGCACCCAGGAGTACCGCCTGGAACGGGAACCGCTGCTGGCCCGGCTCCGCACCGCGTACGGCCCGGCCACCGTGACGGAACTGTCCACACACCTGGGGGCCCTGGAATGAGACGGTCACTGTGGGAGGAGCTCACGACGCGCGTCGTCGTCGCGGACGGCGCCATGGGCACGATGCTCCAGGCAGCCGACCCCACGATGGACGACTTCCTCGGACTGGAGGGCTGCAACGAGGTCCTCAACCTCACCCGCCCCGACATCGTCCGTTCGGTCCACGACGAGTACTTCGCGGTCGGCGTGGACTGCGTCGAGACCAACACCTTCGGCAGCAACCTGTCCGCGCTCGCCGAGTACGGCATCGAGGACAAGGTCTACGAACTCTCCGAGGCCGGAGCCCGCATCGCCCGCGAGTCGGCGGACGCGCACACCGCCCGGGACGGCCGGCCCCGCTGGGTACTGGGCTCCATGGGACCCGGCACCAAGCTGCCCACCCTCGGACACGTGGGGTACGAACCCCTGCGCGAGGCCTACCAGCAGAGCGCCGAGGGCCTGATCCGGGGCGGCGCGGACGCGCTGCTCGTCGAGACCACCCAGGACCTCCTCCAGACCAAGGCAGCCGTCATCGGCGCGCGGCGGGCACTGGACTGGTGCGGCATGGGGGACCTGCCGCTGATCGTGCAGGTCACCGTGGAGGCGAC
>NZ_JBVJWV010000088.1:0-1739 GCF_055602105.1 Streptomyces sp. NPDC037421 | reverse complement strand
GTTTCACGGGTGCGTGAGGGCTTCGAGGGCTTCGCGGGCGGAGAAGGACTCGAAGAGGCTGAGGGGCGGGCCCTGGGGGGAGGCCAGGACGGCGTAGTGCTCCGGGATGAGGGAGAGGTCGCCCCAGGGCTCCTCGACGTGCGCGCGGGTCAGGAGGCGGCCGGAGGCGTGCCGGATCCAGGGGATCACGAGGAAATCGGCCAGTTCCGGGAGGGCGGGCAGGGGGGTGGTGGTGGGGTGTTCGACGAGCGTGACGGGGCCGGGGAGCCCGTCGCCCCGGCAGGCGAGGAGGCGGGAGGCGATGTCCCGCCGCATGCCCCAGCTCTCCGCTATGACGGAGATCTCCACCCGGGTGGTCTCGCTGATGGCCACCTGGTGTTCCAGGAGCCCGCTGACCAGGAGGTCGAGTCCGGCTTCCTGTTCGCCGATGTCCCAGCAGACCTGGACCTCGTACCCCTCGTTGTCGGGCAAGAGGCGGAGGAAACGGTTCCATACATCGGCTTCAGCGATCATCCTGAGAGGCTACGGTCAATCCGATTGCGGTGATCGCTTCCGTGGCGAAACGATGCGCCCATGGAGCAGCCGAGAGAAACCATTGAGTGTGAAGGCTTCACCCTGCGGCGTTGGCGGGAGCAGGCTGACTTCGAGTCCTTGCTGCGTCTGAGCGAGGAGTCCCTCGACCACCTCAGTGCGTGGATGCCGTGGGCGCGTTCCCACACGCCTCAGCACACCCGGGACTTCCTCGCCGGCTGCGATCCGAACTGGCGCAGCGGCGAGGCGTACAACTACGCGATCACCGTGGCCGGCGACCCCGTCGGCAGTCTCTCCCTCTACCTCGCCGACGAGCCGCGGGGACGTTCCCTGGGGTACTGGCTGCACCCGGGAGCCACCGGCCGGGGCACGGCAAGCCGCGCGGCGGCGGCCGTGGTCCGCGAGGCGTTCTCCCTGCCGGGCGTGGATTACGTGGAGATCGTGCACGATCCGGCCAACTCGGCCAGCGCCGCCGTCCCCAGGCGGCTGGGATTCACCCTGGTCTCCGAGGGCGCCACGGACGTCGTCTGGCGCCTGTACGTGACCGGGCGCGGCACGCCTGAAAGACTCCACGCCTGACCATCAAGGGAGTTGTAATGCAGGTAGCCGTTGTCACCTTCGACGGGTTCAACGAACTCGACAGCTTCATAGCCTCGGCATTGATCGGCAAGTCAGGCCTCAAGGCCTACATCACGACGCCCACCCCCGTGGTGACCTCGATGAACGGTGTCGAGGTGACCGGCCAGCGGTCGATGGACTTCGTGACCGAGGCAGATGTCGTACTGATCGGCAGCGGGGTGAAGACGCGCGACGTGGTCGCCGACGATCGGCTGCTCTCCATGCTGCCGCTCGACCCCTCGCGACAGCTGATCGGTTCGCAGTGCTCCGGCGCGCTGGTCCTCGCGAAGCTCGGCCTGCTGGGTGACATGCCCGCCTGCACGGACATGACGAGCCGCCCCTTCGTCGAGGCCGAGGGCGTCACCGTCCTGGACGCCCCCTTCCACGCCGAGGGGAACATCGCCACCGCCGGCGGCTGCCTGGCGTCCCAGTACCTCGCCACCTGGGTGATCACCCGCACCCTCGGCGAGGAGGCCGCGCGCGCGGTCATCGACTACGCCGGACCGGTCGGCGAGAAGCTCGAAACCGTCGAGCGCTCCCTCCGCGCCGTCCGCGCCGGTGAGGCCGTGCTGACGTCCTGAGACGGACAT
>NZ_JBVJWV010000087.1:0-1885 GCF_055602105.1 Streptomyces sp. NPDC037421 | reverse complement strand
TGGGCGAACGAGAGGGGTATCAGCTGGGGTCGTACCGCTGGTGTCAACGCGGTGCGGGTTCCGGCCGGACGTGCGGCGGCGACGCGTCGTGCCAGTCCCGCTGGTGTCGAAGCCTCGAAGACGTCACGGATCCCGACCTCCACGCCAAGGGCTCCTCGTACGCGGCCGATCAGGCGGGTCGCGAGCAGAGAGTGACCACCGAGGCCGAAGAAATCGTCGTCGACACCGGTGACGGGCACGTCGAGGATGTCGGCGAAGATCCCGCACAGGCGTTCTTCGACGGCGTTGCGCGGTGCGCGCGCCGGCGTGCCGCCTGCCCGCGCGGGCATCGGCAGGGCGCGCCGGTCCAGCTTGCCGTTCGGCGCGAGCGGGAAGTGGTCCATGACGACGAACGCAGTGGGAATCATGTAAGCGGGAAGCAGAGTCCGGGCGTGTTCGCGCAGTGGCTCGACGCGGAGGCCGTCGACGGATTCCGCCGGGATGACGTAGGCCACCAGTTCCTTCTCGCCGGGCCGGTCCTCGCGGACGGTCACCAACGTCCGTCCCACGTCGGGATGGCGGTCGATGACGGCGGCTATCTCGGCCGGTTCGATCCGGAAGCCACGGATCTTGACCTGGTCATCCGCTCTGCCGACGAATTCGAGCTGTCCGTCACGGTTCCAGCGGGCGATGTCCCCGGTGCGGTACATGCGGTCCCCGGCCGGGCCGAAGGGGTTCGCGACGAACCGTTCTGCCGTGAGGTCCGGGCGCTTGAGGTAGCCGCGGGCCAGTCCCGCACCGGCGAGATACAGTTCTCCCGCCACACCCGGCGGTACCAGCCGCAGCCGCGCGTCCAGGACGTAGGCGCGGGTGTTGGCCATCGGCCTGCCGATCGGTGCGGTACCGGCGGCGTTGCCGTCGTCGTACCAGGCGGTGGCGTAGACGGTGCACTCAGTGGGCCCGTAGATGTTGGCGATCCTGGCGCCCGGGAGCGCTGCACGCAGATCCTTCACCAGCTGGGGCGGCACCGCCTCACCGCACAGGGCCACGTCACCAGCGTGCAAAGCCACCGGGCCGCCGGCGAGGACCGCCGAGAACACGGACGGCACGCCGCTGACGAGGGTGCCCGACCAGCCGCCCCGCTGGGTGACCTCCAGCAGGTCCCGCACGATCTCGACGGTTCCGCCCAGGGTGAGCGGGACGAGCCACTCGAAGACCGACACGTCGAAGTTGAGGGACGTGGACAGCAGCGTGTGGGACATCCGCTCGCGGCCGTAGTCACCCGCGGCCCACGAACAGAAGTCGACGACGTTGCCCTGGGTGACGACCACGCCCTTGGGACGGCCGGTCGACCCTGAGGTGTGGAGGACGTACGCGGCGTTCTGGGCCCCCAGGGGCCGGGTGCGATCCCGGTCCGACAGGTTCACCGAGGGAAGGGGCCTCCGGTACACGTCCTCCAGCAGCACCCGCACGGTGTCGTCGGCCGGGAGGGCGTGCTCGACCTCTCTGGTGGTGAGGACACGGGCGGGCGCCGCGTCACGGAGGACGTAGGCGATTCGCTCGGCGGGGTAGTCGAGGTCGATCGGCTGGTAGGCGGCGCCGACCTTGAGCACGGCGAGGGCGGCCGTGAGCAGTACGGGCGATCTGGGGAGGGCGAGGGCGATGAAGTCTTCGGGTCCGGTGCCGTGGGTGCGGAGGTGGTGGGCGAGTCGGTTGGCTTGTTCGTTGAGTTGGGCGTAGGTGAGGTGTTGGTCGTGGTGCCGGATGGCGATGGCGTGGGGGGTTCGGGCGGCTTGTGCTTCGAAGAGTTCGGGGATGGTGGTGTGGGTGGGGGGTGGGGTGGTGGTGTTGTTGAGGGTGGCGAGTTGTCGGTGTTCGTGGGGGGTGAGGATGTCGGTGTGGGTGA
>NZ_JBVJWV010000086.1:488-2542 GCF_055602105.1 Streptomyces sp. NPDC037421 | reverse complement strand
TGACCGACCGTCCCGCCCCGGAAAGCCGAAAGACTGCCGGGAAACCCCCAAAAGAACGGCACGGTCCAGAGGAGAAGGGACGGGTCTCTCAGCGATGAGGCGAGGGGGCGGGCCCCGGCCCGCCGGGCATCCGGGCCCTCAGCGTCCCGATTCCGGGCCAGGGGTCCGACTACCCGCACCACATGCCGACCAGAGCCCCCTGCGGACCACCCAGGCGCAGCAGATCGCTACGCGCTCCTCTCTTCTCGGCGTCCGACGACCGTCCGGGGCTGATACCCGCATCAAATGCTGATCAGAGCACTGTGGGAAGCAGATGGGCGCGGCAGATCGCTACGCGCTTCTCTCCGAGGGCGTCCGCGGCCCGTCTGGGGCTGGTATTCGCGCCCGGAGACATCGGAATGCACGGCTCTGGATGGTCGGAGCACTTCACGGCCGTGAATGTCCTCACCCTTCGCTCCGCCCCATTCCGGATGCTGAAACGCCGGCGTAATGAGTCCCGCGTAGCGTCGTGTGGATGACTACTGAGATCCGGCCTGGTGTCGAGGACGACCTCGAAGAGCTGACCCGCATCTACAACCACTACGTCACCGAGACGCCGATCACCTTCGACGTCGAGCCGTTCACCGCCGAACAGCGGCGGCCGTGGCTGCTGGCCCATCCCGCATCAGGGCCGCACCGGCTCCTCGTGGCCGAAGAAGGCGGAAAGATCCTCGGCTACGCGACGAGCAGCCCTTTCCGCCCGAAGCCGTCCTACGCCACCTCTGTGGAAACCAGTGTCTATCTGGCGCCCGAGCACGTCGGGCGTGGTGTCGGCGGCCTGCTGTACAGCGCGCTCTTCGAGGTGCTGGAGCAGGAAGACGTGCATATGGCCCTCGCCGGAATTGCCATGCCCAACGAACCGTCACAACGTCTCCACGAGCGCTTCGGTTTCCGGCACATCGGCCGTTTCGAACAAGTGGGACGGAAGTTCGGGCGCTTCTGGGACGTGTCCTGGTTCCAGAAGGCGATCAAGAGAGCTTGAGCACGCTCTTGACGCCGGCGTGGTCGGAGGGCCACAGGCCCGACGGGGTGCGGTCGGCCTGGAGGTCGCCCACCGTGTGGGCCGACCGGGCGGTGATGTGGCCCCGGAAGAGGACGTGGTCGATGCGCCGGGTGAGGGTGGAGAAGGGGTTCCGCAGGTCCGGCGCCTGGCAGCAGGTCAGGCCGAGGTTGCGGTGCCAGGTGGCGGTCCAGGCGTCCGTGAAGCCGGCGGCGAGGAGACGGCCGTAGCTCTGGGTGCCGGTTCCGTCGGCGGCCGAGTTGAGGTCGCCGAGGAGCACGGTGGGCAGCGTGGTGTTCAGGGGGCCGGTGAGCAGCTCGCCGGCCTGTGCCTCCTGGACGGCGGCCGAGGCGGGTTCGAGGTGCGTGGTGACGACCCGGGCGGTGCGGCCGTGCAGGGTGGCGTCGGCCGCCACCCAGCCGCGCTCGACCCGCAGGGGCGGATTGGGCGGGCAGCCCAGCGCGGGGCGGCAGATCGGCAGGAAGCTCTGGAAGCGGCCGGTCTGCGCGTTGGCGACGGAGAAGTCATGCAGTCCGGTGCGGGCCAGGAGTACGTCCCGGTCGGTGAGCCGGATGTCCTGCAGTCCGCCCGGCGTGGACCGCGGGGCCTCGAAGTCGCTGCCGACGGTGACCTTCGCGACGACCTCGTAGTGCTTGCCCCGGGCCTTGAGGGCGTCGAGGAGGATCCGCAGGAAGTCGTACTCGACGTGGGTGGCGCTGCCCGGCCTGGCCGGGGTCTGGCTCCGCCACAGCACCGCTTCCTGGAGTCCGACGAGGTGGGGGTCGGCGTGGACGATCTCGTCGGCCAGCGCCTGGGCCCGTTCGGGGAAGTTCGTCGCCTGGACGTTCGCATAGGCGGCGGTGACCGCGGGGGGGGGGGGGGGGGGGGGGGGGGGGGGGGGGGAGGAGGGGGAGGGGGGGGGGGGGGGGAGGGGGGGGGGGGGGGGGGGGGGGGAGGGCGAGGGGGAGGGGGGGGGGGGGGAGGTAGGCGCGCTGCTGCTCGCCTAACAGGAGAA
>NZ_JBVJWV010000086.1:0-478 GCF_055602105.1 Streptomyces sp. NPDC037421 | reverse complement strand
GTGTGGGGAGGTTCCTTCTCGGGAATTTCCGCGGGGGCGGGGGGACCAGCGGCGACGAGCCCCTGCGGGCTCGTCGCCGCGAGCACCGGCCCGAGGTCGGCCCCCAGGTACAGATTGCGGGTCAGGACCCGCAACTCGGCCGGGGGATTGGCGGCCGAGGCCGCGGACCCGGGCGCGAGCAGCGCGAGCGCGCACAGAACGGATGCGAACCAACGGCGTGTCATACGGGCGGCCCTTTCGATCAATAGCGGGCGAACGCCCCGAATCTAGGATGAACACCGCGATCCGGCGATCCGACCGTAGGCCGCCCGGCCTACGACATGCGGGTCGCACTTCATCGCGCGTACCAGCCACGGACGGCCGCCGGACGCTGAGATCCGAGAAGCGCGTAGCGATCTGCCGCGCCCATCCGCTTCCCGCGCTGCTCTGATCAACACGTGGTGCGGGTATCAGCCCAAGACGGTCGCCGGACGCCGAG
>NZ_JBVJWV010000085.1:0-3274 GCF_055602105.1 Streptomyces sp. NPDC037421 | reverse complement strand
ACGCTTCCTTTGTACTCACCCTCTCGGGCTTTCCTCCGGGCTTTCGTTCTTGCGTTTCCGACTCTATCAGACTCTTTCGTGTCCGATTTCCTCGGTGCTTTCGAGGTTCTGCGCTTTCGCGCTTTCCCTTTCCGGCGGTTCCGACTCTATCAGAAGTTTTCCACCGGATTTCCCGGCTTCGGCTTCCTGAATGAGGAGTCGACTGTGCCCCACGGGAATTCAATTCCATTTGGGGGCGAGAGAGACTTTAAACCATCGCTGCCGAACTTGTCCAGTTCGAGGCAACCGTTCGAATCTACCTCCCCGCGGCGGCCGTGTCAACGGTCTGCGGGACGACGAGGAGACTAGCAGCTCAGCCGGCTTGTACGCACATCAGGCCGCCGTCGGTAGCGTCGCCGTGCGGTCCGCCTCCTCCACGTCGCCCACCTCGCCGGCGCGGGAAGCGCGGCCGCCGAGGACGTAGACGTAGACGAGGAACGCGGCCTCCGCGACGACGCCGATGGTGATGCGGGCCCAGGTGGGGAGGCCCGACGGGGTCACGAAGCCCTCGATCAGGCCGGAGACGAAGAGGACCGCGGCCAGGCCCATGGCCATGCCGAGGGCGGCGCGGCCCTGTTCGGCGAGGGCCGTGCGGCGGGTGCGGGGGCCCGGGTCGATGACCGTCCAGCCGAGGCGCAGGCCCGTACCGGCGGCGACGAAGACGGCGGTCAGTTCGAGGAGGCCGTGCGGGAGGATCAGGCCGAGGAAGACGTCGAGGCGGCCGGCGGAGGTCATCAGGCCGAGGCCGACGCCGAGGTTCGCCATGTTGAGGAACAGGATCCACAGGACCGGGAGCCCGAGGAAGGCGCCGAGGACCAGGCAGACGGCGGCGGCCTGGGCGTTGTTCGTCCAGACCTGCGCGGCGAAGGAGGCCGCCGGGTGGCTGGAGTAGTAGGTCTCGTACCCTCCGCCCGGCCGGGTCAGCTCCTTGAGGTGCTCCGGGGTCGCTATGGCGCTCTGGACCTCGGGGTGGGTGGCTATCCACCAGCCGATGAGCACGCCGAGGGCGGTGGAGAGCAGCGCGGTGGGTATCCACCAGCGGCGGCTGCGGTAGACGGCGGCGGGGAAGCCTTCGGTGAAGAAGCGGGCGGCGTCGCGCCAGCTCGCGCGGCGGGTGCCGGTGACCGTCGAGCGGGCGCGGGCGACGAGCTGGGTGAGCCGGGCCGTGAGCATCGGGTCGGGGGCGCTCGACTGGATCAGGGAGAGGTGGGTGGAGGTGCGCTGGTAGAGGGCGACGAGTTCGTCGGCCTCCGCCCCGGTGAGCCGGCGGCCGCGGCCGAGGAGCTGCTCCAGGCGGGCCCACTCCGTCTGGTGGGCCGCCACGAAGACGTCGAGATCCATCCGGTTACCGCTCCCCTGCCCCTGGCCACCCGATACGGCTTACTTCTCCTGCGGTCAGCTTGGCAGACTGGGGTGCACAGGGGCGGGTCAGGTCGGGGAAAGGTGCGCGCGGTGAGCGATCTGGTGACGGGAGACGCGGTCGTCCTGGGTCTGCGGCCGGCGCGGCTGCCGAGCCGGGCCCTGGCGGTCCTGCTCGACCTGGCCGTGTACGGCACCGGGTTCGTGGTGGTGATCGTCGGGCTGCTGGCGGCGACGGCCGGCCTCGACGACGCCGCGCAGGCCGCGGTGTCGGTGGCGAGCCTCCTGCTGGTGGTGGTCGGCGTGCCGATCGCGGTGGAGACGCTGAGCCACGGCCGCTCGCTGGGGAAGATGGCGTGCGGGCTGCGGGTGGTGCGGGAGGACGGCGGGCCGATCCGGTTCCGGCACGCGCTGGTGCGCGGGGCCATGGGGGTCGTGGAGCTGCTGCTCACCTTCGGGGCGGTCGCCTGCATCGCCTCGCTGATGTCGGAGCGGGGCCGGCGGCTGGGTGACGTGTTCGCCGGGACCCTGGTGGTCCGGGAGCGGGTGCCGGGCGCGCGGGTGATGCCGGTGCCCCCGCCGCCACCGTGGCTGGCCGGGCAGTTCGCGGCGCTCGACCTGTCGGCGGTGCCGGACGGGCTGTGGCTGGCGATCCGGCAGTACCTGACGCGGATGAACCAGCTGGACCCGCACACGGGTGCCGCGATGGCGGTGCGGCTCGCGGACGACGTGGTGGCCCGGACCGGGACGCCGCCGCCGGCCGGGGTACCGGCTGCCGCGTTCCTGATGGCGGTGGTGCACGAGCGGCAGTCGCGGGATGCCGCGCGCGCCTTCGCCGCGGGCCCGGCCGCGCCTCCCGCACCGGCACCGGCACCTGCACCTGCACCGGTGGCTGCCCCCCTGCCCATGGCCGTGCCCGTGCCCGCTCCCGCCCCGGTGGCACCCGTGGCGCCGCCTCCGACCACGCGCGGGACCGGGTTCGCTCCGCCTTCCTAGTCCTCGAAGTCCTCGTGTTCGTCGAGGACGTCGAGGTCGTCGAAGGACGACGGCGGGGTCTCCAGGTGTTCGAGTTCGATGCCCGGCGCCGAGAGGACCACGTCCCCCGCGATGTGCACGGTGTGGACCTCGCCCGTGTCCAGGGCGGTGACCTGGTACTCGTCCACCACGAGCGGGCCGCTGTCCGTCGGGTGCTCGGCGCGTGAGAGCAGGGCCCAGGCCTGGTCGACCGTACGGGGTGCCAGCACCGGATCGGTCAGCGCGAGGAGCCGGACCCGGGTCGCGGGGGCGCCGGGGGTCAGGCGCAGCAGACGGGCCGTGGCGATGAGGAAGGCCGGGGAGCTGCCGGTGAAGCCGGGGGCGGCGACGTTGCCCTCGGTGGCCTCGGCTCCGGCGGGGTCGGTGCGGACCCAGGTGACGCCGTCGATCGCGGCACCGCGCACCTGCCAGCTCGCGGCGTTCGCCTCCAGGCGGATGGGGCGGCCGAGGGCGTCGATGGCCAGGTCCAGCGAGCCGCGGTGTTCCCCGTCCGGGGTGGTCAGCTGGGCCACGTAGCGCCAGCCGGAGGGGCCGGGGGCGCAGTGGAAGTGCTCCTCGCCGAGGGGGGTGTGGTCGTGCGGGTCGTGGAGCGAGTAGCGGCCGCGGGGCATGGCGTTGGTCCTTGGGTACGGGGCAGGCCCCCGGCGCGGGTGCCGGGGGCCTGCCTGGAGTGCTGCGGATCCGCGGGGATCGGTAGCGGTGGATCAGTAGCGGTAGTGGTCGGGCTTGTACGGGCCCTCGACCTTGACGCCGATGTACGCGGCCTGCTCCGGGCGCAGGGTGGTGAGCTTGACGCCGAGCGCGTCCAGGTGGAGGCGGGCGACCTTCTCGTCGAGGTGCT
>NZ_JBVJWV010000084.1:0-3315 GCF_055602105.1 Streptomyces sp. NPDC037421 | reverse complement strand
CCCCCCCCCCCCCCCCCCCCCCCCCCCCCCCCCCCCCCCCCCCCCCCCCCCCCCCCCCCCCCCCCCCCCCCCCCCCCCCCCCCCCCCCCCCCCCCCCCCCCCCCCCCCCCCCCCCCCCCCCCCCCCCCCCCCCCCCCCCCCCCCCCCCCCCCCCCCCCCCCCTGGACGCGGTCCGGGGGCTACCGGATCTCGCTCAGCACCTCCAGGACGGCCGGTCCGTCCGGCGCGGACTGGAGCCGGTCGCGGAAGTCCGCGTCCATCAGCTTGCGCGACAGCAGCGCCAGGATCCGCAGGTGCTCGTCGCCCGCCGCGGCCTCCGGCACCGAGATCATGAAGACCAGGCGGGCCTTCGTACCGTCCAGTGCGCCCCACTCGATGCCCTCGGAGGACCGGGCGAAGCCGACCGTGGGGCGGGCCACGGCGTCCGTCTTGGCGTGCGGGATCGCGATCGACTCGCCGAGCCCCGTCGTGCCCTGAGCCTCCCGGGCGAGGGCCACCCGCACGAGCTCGTCCACGTCCCGGACGTTCCCGGTGGCCGCCAGCATCTCGGCCATCTCGCGGATCGCGGCCTCCTTGGTGTCCGAGGCCAGCTCCGTCCTGACCGTCCGCGCGGTCAGGTACCCGGACAGCACCTCCGGCTCGGCGTCCGCGGCCGCAGCGGTGGCGGGCGCCGCCTCCGCGTGCGTCCGCACGGCCGTCCCGGTGGCGCCCGCCCCGGCGCCCGCGCCCACGCCGGCGAGCACCGGCTCCGGCACCGCGGCCCCGGCCGGCGCGGCCTTCCCGCCCCGGCGCTCCTTGATCTCGATCAGCGCGTTCGTCGTCAGCGCGGTCAGCACCGTGCCGATGGCGATCGCGATCAGGAACCACACCCAGCCGCTGATCGCACCCAGCGCGGCCACGATCGGACCGCCGTGCGGCACGTGGTCGCCCACGCCCGCCACACCGGCGACCGCACCCGCGACCGCGCCGCCCAGCATGTTCGCCGGGATGACCACCGCCGGCCGCGCCGCCGCGAACGGGATCGCACCCTCCGAGATGCCGAACACGCCCATGAACAGCGCCGCCATGCCCGTGTCGCGCTCCTGCTCCGAGTACAGCTTGCGGCGCAGCAGCGTCGCCAGGCCCTGGCCGAGCGGCATCACCGGGATGGCCGCGGCGCACATGCCCATCACCGCGTAGTTCCCGGACGCGATGAGTCCCGTGCCGAAGAGGAACGCCGTCTTGTTGACCGGGCCGCCCATGTCGAAGGCGATCATCAGGCCGAGCAGCGCGCCGAGCAGGATCGCGCTGGTGCCGGTCATGCCCGACAGCCAGGAGGTCAGGCTCTCGAAGACCCAGGAGACCGGCTTGCCGATGACGTAGATGAAGAACAGGCCCAGGGCCGTCGTGGCCACGATCGGGATCACGATGATCGGCATGATCGGCTGGACGACCTTGGGGACCTTGACCTTCTTGATCCACAGGACCAGGTAGCCCGCCAGGAAGCCCGTCACGATCGCGCCGATGAAGCCGGCGCCCGACTTCGAGTCGTACAGCGCGCCCGTGTTCGCGATGAAGCCGCCGATCATGCCGGGCACCAGCGCCGGCCGGTCCCCGATGGCGTACGCGATGTAGCCGGACAGGATCGGGATCATCAGGGTGAAGCCCAGGACGCCGATCTGGAAGACGTGGTCCCAGAAGGTGCCCGGCGTGACCGCGTACCCCTCGGCCGTGGCGTGGCCGCCCAGCGCCAGCGCGATGGCGATCAGCAGACCGCCGACCACCACGAAGGGGATCATGTACGAGACGCCGTTCATCAGCGCCTTGTACGCGAGGCTCCGCTCCTTGCCGCCGCCGCCGCCCGCGCCGCCGCCCACCGGGGCCGTACCCGTCTGGACCGGCGCGCTCCGCACCCGCTCGATCAGCTCCTTCGGCTTGTGGATGCCGTCGGCGACGCCGGTGGACAGCACCCGCTTGCCGGCGAAGCGCTCGCGGTCGACCTCCTTGTCGGCGGCGATGATGATCCCGTCCGCCTCTCTGACATCGTTGTCAGAGAGCACGTTCTCGGCCCCGATCGAGCCCTGGGTCTCCACCTTCATGTCCACGCCGAGCTCGGCGGCGGCCTGCGTCAGCTTCTCGGCGGCCATGTAGGTGTGCGCGATCCCCGTGGGGCACGCCGTGACGGCGAGCAGCTTCAGGCGCTCGGGCCCACTCGCACGGTCACCGGGAGGGCCGGCAGGACTGGTCACTTGAATCTCCTTCACGCCGTTGGTCCGCGAGATCGCGCGCACGAACCGATCCACCGGCATCCTGCAACAGACAAGGGGTGGATCAAAAGTCCGAAAGACCCCGAACATCCCGCCGGACGGCCTGAAATCGAAGCGCGACTTGTTCCCGTCCCCACTGGGGTCCGCTGCGCCGACCGGTGTAGATTCGTCATCAGTGTCAGGCGTCGCTGCTGATGGCGGTCGGGCGGTCCTCGTGGCCGGCCGAGGGGAGAGAGGGCCCCGCGGCGGACTGTGCTCAGTGCACCGGCCAGCCCCGTGCACGGCCCAGCCGTACCCACCTCTCGAACCATGAGGAGCAGCACCCATGGACTTCAAGGTCGCCGACCTTTCCCTTGCCGTCTTCGGCCGCAAGGAGATCACCCTGGCCGAGCACGAGATGCCGGGTCTGATGTCGATCCGCAAGGAGTACGCCGAGGCGCAGCCGCTGGCCGGCGCCCGCATCACCGGCTCCCTGCACATGACGGTGCAGACGGCCGTCCTGATCGAGACCCTCGTCGCCCTCGGCGCCGACGTCCGCTGGGCCTCCTGCAACATCTTCTCCACCCAGGACCACGCGGCCGCCGCCATCGCGGTCGGCCCGAACGGCACCCCGGAGAACCCGCAGGGCGTCCCGGTCTTCGCCTGGAAGGGCGAGACGCTGGAGGAGTACTGGTGGTGCACGGAGCAGGCGCTGACCTGGCCGAACACCCCCACCGGCGGCCCGAACATGATCCTCGACGACGGTGGTGACGCCACCCTCCTCGTCCACAAGGGCGTCGAGTTCGAGAAGGCCGGCGCCGCTCCGGACCCGTCCACCGCGGACTCCGAGGAGTACGGCCACATCCTCACGCTCCTCAACCGCACCCTGGTCGAGGCCCCGCAGAAGTGGACGCAGCTCGCGTCCGAGATCCGCGGCGTGACGGAGGAGACCACCACGGGTGTCCACCGCCTCTACGAGATGATGGCCGAGGGCACCCTGCTGTTCCCGGCGATCAACGTGAACGACGCCGTGACGAAGTCGAAGTTCGACAACAAGTACGGCTGCCGGCACTCGCTGATCGACGGCATC
>NZ_JBVJWV010000083.1:0-3973 GCF_055602105.1 Streptomyces sp. NPDC037421 | reverse complement strand
CCACCCGCCACCAGCTCCACCACATCGGCACCCGACGCCGACAACAGCCCCACCACGTCGGCACCCGCCTCCGCCGACACCACCAGCCAACGGCCGGAGAGATGGCCGGGGGTGTCCGCGGCCGTGGGTTCCCAGACCGCCCGGTAGCGCCAGGAGTCGACGGTGGACCGCTGCCGGCGTCCCGCCCGCCAGGCGGTGAGCACGGGCAGGGCGGTCTCCAGGGCGTCCAGCGCCGGTCCTTCGGCGCCGAGTTCGCCGGACAGGGCCGGCAGGTCGGCGCGTTCGACGGCCTCCCAGAAGGCCGACTCCGCCGGGTCGGACCCGGCGGTGCGGCCGGTGCCGGGACGCGGCCAGTACCGCCGGCGCCGGAAGGCGTAGGTGGGCAGGTCGACGTGGGCCGGGCCGGCGTCCGCGAAGGCGGGCGACCAGTCGACGGCGACGCCGCGCACGTGTGCCTCGGCCAGCGAGAGCAGGAACCGTGCCGGTCCGCCGTCCTGGCGGCGCAGCGACCCGACGGCGCAGTCGCCGAGGCCCTGGATCAGCACGGGGTGCGGGCTGCTCTCGACGAACACGCCGAACCCCTGCTCGCGCAGGGCGCGCGTGGACTCCTCGAAGCGCACGGTCCGGCGGGCGTTGCGGTACCAGTACTCCGCGTCCAGCTCGGCGGTGTCCTGCCAGTCCCCGGTGACCGTGGAGAAGAAGGGCACGTCCGAGGGGCGCGGGGAGAGCCCGGCGAGGACGGTGAGGAGTTCGTCGCGGATCTCCTCCACGTGGGCGGAGTGGGAGGCGTAGTCGACGGCGATCCGGCGGGCGCCCTCGGTCGCGGCGAGCAGCTCGTCGAGTGCCTCGGGGTCGCCCGAGACGACGACCGAGCGGGGGCCGTTCTCCGCGGCGATGGACAGCCGCTCGTCGAGGCCGGCCGCCACTTCCTCGCGGGGCAGGGGGACGGACACCATGCCGCCGCGGCCGGAGAGGGCGAGGAGGGCCTTGCTGCGCAGGGCCACCACCCGTGCGCCGTCTTCGAGGGAGAGGGCGCCCGCGACGCAGGCCGCGGCGATCTCGCCCTGTGAGTGTCCGAGGACGGCCGCCGGTTCCACTCCGTACGAACGCCACAGGGCGGCGAGGGACACCATCACGGCCCACAGGGCGGGCTGCACCACGTCGACGCGGGCCAGGGCGGCCTCGTCGGTGAGTACCTCGCGCAGCGACCATGCGACGAACCCGGACAGTGCTTGCTCGCACTGGTCCATGCGGTCGGCGAAGACGGGGCTCGTGGCCAGCAGTTCCGTGGCCATGCCCGTCCACTGGGAGCCCTGGCCGGGGAAGACGAAGACGACCTTGGTGCGGCCGTCGGGTGCCTGGCCCTCGACCAGGCCGGCGGCCGCCGTGCCGTCGGCCAGCGCCGACAGTGCGGCGTCGAAGGCGTCCGGGTGGTCGGCGACGAGCACGGCGCGGTGGTCGAAGGAGGCCCGCGAGAGCGCGAGCGAGCGGCCGACGTCCGCCGGCGCGTGACCGGGACGGGCCGACAGGAACGTCCGCAGTTCACGGGCCTGGGCCCGCAGCGCGTCGGCCGACTTGGCGGACAGCGGCCAGGGCAGGGCCGGGGAGGCGGAGGGAGCGGCGGAGTCGGCGGGAGCGGCCGGAGCGGGCTCGGCGTCGGGCGTGTGCTCCTCCAGGATGACGTGGGCGTTGGTGCCGCTCATGCCGAACGAGGAGACGCCGGCGCGGCGCGGCTGCCCGTCGGACGTCCGCCAGTCGAGGTTCTCGGTCAGCAGCCGCACGGAGCCGGCCGACCAGTCGACCTGGGGCGTGGGCTCGTCCACGTGCAGGGTGCGCGGCAGGACGCCGTTGCGGATCGCCTGGACCATCTTGATGACGCCCGCCACACCGGCGGCGGCCTGCGTGTGACCGATGTTGGACTTGACCGACCCGAGCCGCAGCGGCCGGTCGGCCGGGCGGTTCTGCCCGTACGTGGCCAGCAGGGCCTGTGCCTCGATGGGGTCGCCGAGGGTGGTGCCGGTGCCGTGCGCCTCGACCGCGTCGACCTGTTCGGGCGTCAGACGGGCGTTGGCGAGGGCCTGGCGGAGCACGCGCCGCTGGGACGGGCCGTTGGGGGCGGTCAGGCCGTTGGAGGCCCCGTCCTGGTTGACGGCCGATCCGCGGATCACCGCGAGGACGGGGTGGCCGTTGCGGCGGGCGTCGGAAAGCCGCTCCAGTACGAGCACTCCGGCTCCCTCGCCCCAGCCGGTGCCGTCCGCGGCCGCCGCGAAGGGCTTGCAGCGGCCGTCGGGGGCCAGGCCCCGCTGGCGGCTGAACTCGGTGAAGGTGGTCGGGCTGGCCATGACGGTCACACCGGCCGCGAGCGCCAGCGTGCACTCCTGCTGGCGCAGCGCCTGTGCGGCGAGGTGCAGGGCGACGAGGGAGGAGGAGCAGGCGGTGTCGACGGTGACGGCGGGCCCCTCGAAGCCGAACTCGTACGAGATCCGGCCGGACAGCACGCTGGTGGCGTTCCCGGTCGCCAGGTAGCCGTCGACCTCCTCGGGGCCGCCGACGAGGACCGTGCCGTAGTCGCTGCCGTTGGTGCCGACGAACACGCCGGTACGGCTGCCGCGCAGGGCGTCCGGCGCGATCGCGGCGCGCTCCAGCGCCTCCCAGGAGGTCTCCAGCAGCAGCCGCTGCTGGGGGTCCATGGCGAGGGCCTCGCGCGGCGAGATGGCGAAGAAGGCGGCGTCGAAGTCGGCGGCGTCGTGGACGAACGCGCCCTCGCGGACGTACGAGGATCCGGGGCGGTCCGGGTCCTCGTCGAACAGCTCCTCCAGGTTCCAGCCCCGGTCGGTGGGGAACGGCGACACGGCGTCACGGCCGGCGGCGACCAGGTCCCACAGTCCCTCGGGCGAACGGACGCCGCCGGGGAACCGGCAGCTCATCGCGACGATCGCGATGGGCTCGCGGGCCGCCTCGGTGAGCCGCCGGTTCTGTTCGCGGAGCCGCTCGGCCTCCTTGAGGGAGGTCCGGAGCGCGGCCACGAGCTTCGCTTCGGGCGTCACCGTGCTGGATGTCACTGCTTCGGGCGTAACCATGTGTCAGCTCCACACTTCCCGGACCGTCAGGAGTCCGTGTTGTCCATGGCGAGACGGATCAGGGCGTCGGCGTCCATCGCGTCGATGTCCTCCGGGGCCGTGTCGTCCGGGTCGGGCGCCGCTTCCTGCGTGCCGCCCGCTTCGAGGCCGGCGAGGTCCAGCAGCACTTCCAGCAGGCCGGCCTCTCTGATCCGGGAGAGCGGCATCGAGGCGAGCGCCCGGCGGATCCGGTCCTCCTCCGGGTCGGTGTCGCCGAGGTCCCCGCACAGCTCGGTGAGGAGGTACGCGGCGAGCGCGGCCGGGTTGGGGTGGTCGAAGACGGCGGTGGCGGGCAGGGCCAGGCCGGTGGCCCTGCCGAGCCGGTTGCGCAGCTCGACCGCCGTCAGGGAGTCGAACCCGATGCCCTTGAAGGGCTGGTCGGCGCCCACGCGCTGCGGCGACCCGTGGCCGAGTACGCCGGCCACGTGGGTACGGACCAGGTCCAGCAGCAGATCGGTCCGCTCGGCGGCGGCCGGCAGCGCCGCCAGTCGTGCGGCGAGGTCGGCGTCGGCGCTGTCCGGTCCGGCGGGACGGACGGCTTCGGGGATGCCGGCGAGCAGCGGGCTCGGGCGGGCGGAGGTGAAGCCCGGCGCGAACCGCTCCCAGTCGATGTCGATGACGGTCAGGGTGTGGTCGCCCCGGCCGAGGGCGCGGGCGAGTGCGGCGAAGGCCGTGTCGGTGGCCAGTCCGGTCATGCCGGCCAGGCGCATGCGTTCGGCGACGGTCTCGTCCGCGGCCATGCCGTTGTCGGCCCACGGGCCCCAGGCGATGGAGGTGGCGGGCAGTCCGTCGGCGCGCCGCTGTTCGGCCAGCGCGTCCAGGCAGGCGTTGGCCGCCGCGTAGTTGCCCTGACC
>NZ_JBVJWV010000082.1:0-3996 GCF_055602105.1 Streptomyces sp. NPDC037421 | reverse complement strand
TACTCACCCTCTCGGGCTTTCCTCCGGGCTTTCGTTCTTGCGTTTCCGACTCTATCAGACTCTTTCGTGTCCGATTTCCTCGGCGCTTTCGAGGTTCTGCGCTTTCACGCTTTCCCTTTCCGGCGGTTCCGACTCTATCAGAAGTTTTCCACCGGATTTCCCGGCTTCAACGTTTCCGAATGGAGAGTCGAATGCACTCCACCCGGGATGAGATTCCCTGTGGAGTGGTGGTCGCCGAACTTGTCCAGTTCGAGGCAACCGTTTAACTCTACAACCCTGCTCCTGGGGTGTCAAAACGGCGCGGGGGCCTCGTGCACCCGCGCCAGCAGGGCCATCAGCGTGTCCCGCTCAGCCGAGGAGAGGGGGGCCAGCAGCTCCGCGTTCGCCGCTTCCGCGAGCACCGCGCAGCGGGCCAGGACGGCCTCCCCCTCCGGCGTGACCGTGACGGCGTTCTTGCGCCGGTCGGCCGGGTCCGGGGTGCGCAGTACGAGGCCCGCCTCCTGGAGGTGGTTGAGGATCCCGACCATGTCCTTCGGGTCCACCGCGAGCCGGCGCCCCAGGTCCGCCTGGGCCACGGGGCCGTACTCGGCGGTCGCGGCAAGCACGGCGTGCTGCATGAGCTTCAGACCCTCCGCGGCGATCGCGTCGGCGACCAGGCCCCGTCCGCGCGCCGCGACGCGGCCGACGAGCCAGGTGGGCAGGGACTGGATGTGTCCGAGGGCGGAGGTCATGTGCGCACCCTACCCAAAAACCGTTGGCCTTCCCTACGACTTTGAGCTTATCGTTGGGATGTCCAACGAAACCGTATCGGGGAGGTCCTGTGCTGCGCATTCGCCATGAGGTCAACGGTGGGCCCGAAGTCCTGTTCGCCGAGGAAGCAGACCGACCCGCGGCCGGGCCCGGGGAGCTGCTCGTCCGGACCGAGGCCATCGGGGTCACGCTGCCCACCGTCCGCAAGGTGCGTGAGGGAAGCGGGCCCGTCTCGTTCGGCGGGGAGGTGGCGGGGGTGGTCGTCGGCACCGGTGAGGGCGTCACCGACTTCACCGTCGGGGACCGCGTCACCGGGCTCTGCTTCGCCGACGCCTACGCCGAGTACACGGTGCTGAACGCCGCGATGGCCTCCCCCGTCCCCGGCGGCGCCACCGCCGTGGACGCGGTCGCCCTGGTCCGCAGCGGGCTGGTCGCCCGCGGGGCGTACGAGGCCGCGCACGTACGGCCGGGCGAGTCCGTCCTCGTCACTGCGGCGGCCAGCGCCGTGGGCACCCTCGCCCTCCAGCTCGCCAAGGCCGGCGGGGCGGGGCGCGTGGTCGCCGCCGTCAGCAGCGCCGACAAGGCCGACTTCGTCCGTGGCCTGGGCGCCGACGAGGTCGTCCTGTACGAGGACGCCGACTGGGGCGCTCCGTACGACGTGATCCTCGACGGAGTCGGCGGCGACCTCCTCGGCCCCGCCGTCCGGGCCCTCGCCACGGGCGGGCGGCTGGTGGCCTTCAGCTCCGGCGGCGGCACGGTGGAGGCGTACGAACTCCTGGTCCGCGGGGCATCGGTGATCGGCTTCCAGATGCGGGCCATCGCCCTCGGCCGGCCCGACCTGTACGCCCGCTGGCGGCGCGAACTCTGGGAGCTGCGCGACGCGGGCACCCTGCGCACCGCCGTCCACGCGGAGATTCCGCTCCCCGAGGCCGCCCGCGCGCACGCCGTCATCGAGCAGCGCCGCAACCTCGGCAAGGTCGTTCTGGTGCCCCGGAGCGACCAGCGGATCACAGGTGGGCGATCAGTGCGTACCTCTCGTCGGTGACGGTTCCGCCCCACAGCCGGGGGTCACCGCTGAGCGGCTCGACGCGGAGGTCTGCCACGAGGGGGCGGACGGCGGCGGCCAGGTCCGAGGCGGTGATGCCGCCGTTCCAGGGCAGTGATTCGGCTCCCGCGACATAGGGGACGCCGCTCTGCCCGGCCTCCCGCCACCGTCCTTCGACCAGTACCAGCCGGCCGCCAGGCCGCAGCCGGGCGACCCATTCGCGCAGCGCGCCTTCCGGGTCGGGCAGGGTCCACAACAGGTGCCGGGACACCAGCACGTCGTATCGTTCCGGGCCGGTCGGCGGAACGGCGGCGTCGCCGACCAGGAACCGGCCCGGAAGGCCCGCAGCCAGGAACTTGGCTCTGGCCCGTTCCACCATCCGTGGCGCCAGGTCGACGCCGGTGACGCGGTGCCCGGCTTCGGCCAGCAGTACGGACAACGATCCGGTGCCGCAACCGACGTCGAGGACATCGGCCGGCCCGGCGGGCACCCACGAGCCCAAGTACCGGGCCCAGGCAGCACGGGTGTCCGCGTTGCGCAGGCCGTGGTCCGGCTCATCGTCGAACGCGGTCGCGGCCGCGTCCCAGTAGGCGGTGATGGCGGGGGTGGGATCAGACATGGCGGTGATCATGCCAGCCGCCACCGACAGCACAGCGTGACCCGCACGGCCCCGGCTGGGGTCCAGGCCTTCAGGAGACGGCCGAGGGGCCCAAGTCTCCTTCCAGGACGGTCCTGGTCACCAGAGGGCGGTCCCAGAGAGCGAGGAGCTCGTTGGCGAGGTCCATTGCCGCGAGCGGGTCGCGGTCACCGCGTACGCGGATCCGGGCTGCCAGCAGGCTGCGCGGAACGGCTCCCGCGTCGAGGAGTACGCGCCACTCCTGCGGCGCGAGTTCCAGGAACTCCAGCCCAGCCAGCTCGGCGATCTCCAACGGGTCGGCGAGCGTGCCGGGTTGGGCAATCAGGGTCCGCAGGCGGGGAAGCCCGGCGAAGGCGGCGAGACTGACCGGTGGTCCTTCCCAGGCTCCGATGGTGAGGACCTCGAGCTCGGGTCGAGCCGCTGCCACGGCACTGTCCGGCTCGCGGGCGTCGACTCCTGCCACCACGGGCGGCCGGCCCCCGTCCCTCTGGCGCCACCGCCGCCCCCGGCCCATCACCAGGTCGGTGAGGGAGTCCGCCAGCAACTCGGCACCGATGAACTGCTCGTGGTCGAGCATGATGATCTGACCCGTGTGTCCGCCCGGACCCGGTGTCAGGTCGACCGCGATGCGGTCGCCGCCTCCGTTGTCGCCGAAGACGAGCCAGCCCGGCGAGCCCACGAGGCCTTGCACCGGTGCGTCGGGGGGAGTGACGACGGCTCGTGTCGCGGTGAACTCCCAGGACGCCGGACGGGACGACGCATCCGCGACGTAGAGGAAGTCGAGGGAGCCGAGTTCGCAGCCGACCGCCTCGAAGACGCGGCCGGACGCTCCGTACGCTTCCTCTTCGTCGCCCCAGTCCGCCAACCGTGCCCGTGTCACCCGGTACAGAGCCTTGAGTTCGTCCGGCAGCGTGATGCCGAGCCGCTCCTCCGCCCCGGAGATCTCCTCCTCGGTGGCGCCGATGGCGTCGGGCAGCCGTTCGCGGAGGGTCCGCTCCAGCAACGCCGGGTCCGCGGACGGCGCCGGCACCGCGTCGGGCGTCGGATCAGGCAGCCGGCGCCAGGGTTCGGCGACGGCCCCTTCGACCAGGACCAGCGTCCCAAGACGGGCGGTGGCGATGCCCCCTTCCACGGCCGGACCGGGGCAGAGGACATGGAGCGCGGTCTTCCCTGTCGGCGAGATCTCCGCCATGAACGAGACGCCGTCCAGCCCCTCGATCTGCACCGCCTCCTGTATCCCCTCCGTCATGGCGGTGATGGCCTTGAGCTCCTCGATCACGGCATGCCCCCGACCGGCGGCCCGGCGCCGCCACGGCATGGTGGAACCGCCTTGGCCGATGTGGCCCGCGATGTGGGCCCCAGGGGCGGCGAGGACCTCCGCGTTGTCGGCCCGGAGCCGGCGCAACACCGGCTCCTAGGTCACGAAGTCATGGAGTGCGGCCAAGGTGATCACCTCGCGGAGGAGAAAAGCCCGTAAACGCAGAAAAGCCCCGCACCAGAAGGTGCGGGGCTTTCCCACAATGATTGTTCGGCGGCGTCCTACTCTCCCACAGGGTCCCCCCTG
>NZ_JBVJWV010000081.1:0-4234 GCF_055602105.1 Streptomyces sp. NPDC037421 | reverse complement strand
CCGCGAACACCGGCGAGGAGTCGTACAGCTCCACCGCCATCCCCGCCCACTGCGAACCCTGACCGGGGAACACGAACACCGGACGCTCCGCGCCCTTGACGACGGCGCCGTCCACGACGCCCGCCGCCGGGAGCCCGGCGGCCAGCGCGTCCAGACCGGTCAGGAAGCCGTCGCGGTCGCCCGCCAGGACGACACCGCGCCGCTCCAGCGCGGCCCGCGTCGTGGCCAGCGCCCCGGCCACCACGGCCGGTTCGACGGCGGTGCCGGACTCCGCGTGGGCGCGCAGCCGGGCCGCCTGCCCGTGCAGGGCCTCGGTGGTCTTGCCGGACAGGGTCCACGGGACCAGGCCGCCGGTGACGACGGTCCCGGCGGGCGCCCCGGGTGCGGCGTCCTCGGCGGCGCCCTCGGCCTCGTCCTGTGCGAGGTGCTGCTCCAGGATGATGTGGGCGTTGGTCCCGCTGATGCCGAACGAGGAGACGGCGGCCCGGCGCGGGCGGCCGTCGACGGTCCAGTCCGAGGGCTCGGTGAGCAGTTCCACCGCGCCGGAGGACCAGTCGATGTGCGGGGACGGCTCGCTGACGTGGAGGGTCTTGGGAAGCACGCCGTTGCGCATCGCCATGACCATCTTGATGACGCCGGCGATGCCCGAAGCGGCCTGCGTGTGGCCGATGTTGGACTTCACGGAGCCCAGCCGCAGCGGTGCGGCGTCCGCGGGCCGCTGGCCGTAGGTCGCCAGCAGCGCCCCGGCCTCGATCGGGTCGCCGAGGGCCGTTCCGGTGCCGTGCGCCTCGACGACGTCGACGTCGTGGGTGGACAGCCTGGCGTTGGCGAGGGCCTGCTTGATGACGCGCTGCTGGGAGGGGCCGTTGGGGGCGGTCATGCCGTTGCTGGCGCCGTCCTGGTTGGTCGCCGAACCCCGTACGACGGCCAGTACTTCGTGGCCGTTGCGCACGGCGTCGGAGAGCCGCTCGACGAGCAGGATGCCGGCGCCCTCGGCGAGCGCCATGCCGTCGGCGCCCGCGGAGAAGGCCTTGCAGCGGCCGTCGGCGGCCATGCCGCGCTGCTCGCTGTAGCCGATGAACTCCAGCGGGGTGGACATGACGGTGACACCGCCGACGAGGGCCATGGAGCACTCGTCGGCGCGCAGCGCCTGCGCGGCCATGTGCAGGGCGACGAGTCCCGACGAGCAGGCGGTGTCGACGGAGACGGCCGGGCCCTCCAGGCCGAAGGTGTAGGCGACGCGGCCGGAGACGACGCTCGCCGCGCTGCCGGTGGTCAGGTGGCCCTCGTACCCCTCGGGGATGGAGGGCAGGGACCAGCAGTAGTCGAGGTTGTAGCAGCCGACGAAGGTACCGGTGCGGCTGCCCTTCACGGACAGCGGGTCGATTCCGGCCCGCTCGAACGCCTCCCAGGCGGCTTCCATCACGAGGCGCTGTTGCGGGTCCATCGCGAGGGCCTCGCGCGGCGATATGCCGAACACGCCCGGGTCGAACGCGCCGGCCTCGTAGAGGAATCCGCCTTCCTTCACGTAGGTGCGGCCGGAGCGCTCGGGGTCCGGGTCGTAGATCGCGTCGAGGTCCCAGCCGCGGTCCTCGGGGAAGGGGCCGATGGCGTCCGCGCCGTCCGACACCAGGCGCCACAGGTCCTCCGGCGACGCGACGCCACCGGGGAAGCGGCAGGCCATGCCGACGATCGCGATCGGCTCGTGCCCGGCGTCCTCGACCTCGCGCAGCCGCTGCTTCGTCTCGTGCAGATCGGCGGTGACCCACTTGAGGTAATCGCGGAGCGTCTCTTCGTTCGTCGCCATGGGGACCTCTTTGAACCTCTCGGATAGAGCTGGAATTCGTGTGACCGACTGGCCGGAGGACGCCCTTACTCCGGGCGGCCGAATTCCTTGCGGATGAATGCGAATATCTCTTCGTCGGACGCGGCGTCGAGCTTTCCGCTGACGGATTCGGCGTCCGCGGCGGCCTGCGCGTCCTTCCAGCGGGAGAGCAGTGCCTCCAGGCGGCGGGTGAGGTTCTTGCGCTCGTCCTGGCCGGGTGCCAGCGACAGCAGGTCGGACTCGATGCGGTCGAGGTCGCTGTGCACGGAGTCCGTGGTCGCCTCTTCGCGCCTGGCGCCGCCGTCCAGGAGCAGGCCGCGCAGGTAGCCGGCGAGCGCGCCGGGGGTGGGGTAGTCGAAGACCATCGTGGCGGGCAGGCCGAGCCCGGTGGCGGCGTTCAGCCCGTTGCGCAGGCCGACGGCCGTCAGCGAGTCGAAGCCGAGGTCCTTGAAGGCCCGGGCGGCGTCGACCGCGCCGGCCGAGGAGTGGCCGAGGACGGCGGCGGCGTGGCCGCACACCAGGTCCGTGAGGACGCGTTCCTGTTCCTCGCCGGACAGTTCGGCGAGCTTGTGGCGCAGCGCGTCGGCCGCTCCCGTGTCCCCGGCGTCCTCGTCGCCGCCGTGGCCGGCCTGCGCGAGGATCCGGCGGGCCTGCGGGACGTCCTCGGTGAGGCGTCCCGTACGGGCCGAGGTGAACAGGGGCAGGAAGCGGTCCCAGTCGACGTCGGCGACGGCCACGGCCGTCTCGTCGTGGTCGAGGATCCGCCGCAGGGCCTGGAGGGCCGCCGCGGGGTCCAGGAGCGGCAGACCGCGCTGGGCGGAGCGCTCGTGGAGTTCACGGGCCTCGTCGGGGTGGGCTTCGGCGTCGAACAGGTCCCATACGCCCCAGCCGACGGCGGTGGCCGGCAGGTTCCGGGCGCGGCGCTGCTGGGCGAGGGCGTCCAGGTGGGCGTTGGCCGCGGCGAACGCGGCGTGCTCGCCGCCGCCCCAGTAGGAGGTGACGGAGGAGAACAGTACGAACGCGTCCAGGGCGGGGCCGTCCGTGCCGAACACCTCGTCGAGGGCCCGGGCGGAGGTGACCTTGGCGGCGAGGGCCTCCTTCAGGTGCCGGCCGGTGGTGGCGGCGAGGGGGGTGAGTTCGACGTGCGCGGCGGCGTGGACGACGGTGCTGACCGGCCGTCCCGCCTGCTCCGCGCGAGCGGTCAACGCGGCGAGCGCCGCCGGGTCCGCGCCGTCCCACTCCTCCAGGGTCACCTCGGTGCCGTCGGCGGCGAGTTCGCCGGCGAGGGCTTCGAGCGCGGGGGTGAACTCCGCGGGGGCCGCGGTGAGCAGGAGGTGGCCGGCGCCCGCGGCGGCGAGGCGGCGGGCCGCCTCGGCTCCCAGGGGGCCCGCGGCGCCGGTGAGCAGGGTCGTGCCGGACGGCTGCCACTCGCGGGCGGGTGCGCCGTCGGGCAGGGCGGCCCGGACGAGCCGGCGTACGTAGGTGCCGGCGGTGCGGATCGCGATCTGGTCCTCGCCGTCCCGGCCCGTGAGGGCCCCCGCGAGGCGTGCCGCGGCGGCCTCGTCGAGGTCCGCGGGGAGGTCCACGAGACCGCCCCAGCCGCGCGGCCGTTCCAGTGCGGCGACGAGGCCGAGGCCCCAGACCTGTGCCTGTACGGCGCTGCGCGGAGCGTTCTCGGGGCCGACGGCGACGGCTCCGCGGGTGAGGGCCCACAGGGGGGCCTCGATGCCCGCGTCGTCGAGTGCCTGGGTGGTGACGAGGGTGCCGAGGAGACCGGCGCCCTCGTCGGTGGAGAGCAGGGAGAGGACCCCGGCGAACGGCTCGTGGCCGTCCTGCGCGGTGCGCAGGGCCCCGGCCCACGCGTCCCGGTCGGCCCGGGCGGGGTCGAGGGTGAGGAGGTGGGGGCGGGCTCCGTGGGCGGTGAGCAGCTCCTCGAAGGGGCCGGCGGCGCAGTCGGCGGTGCCTTCGGGGGCCAGCAGCAGCCAGTCGCCGCGGAGCCGGGCCGGTGCGGCGTCGGGCAGGTGCTTCCAGGTGATGCGGTAGCGGCGGGCGTCGAGCGCGCTGGCCTCGCGGCGGTCGCGACGCCAGGCGGACAGGGCGGGCAGCAGTTCCTGGAGCGGCCCGGTGTCCTGGAGTGCGAGGGTGTCGGCGAGGGCGGCGACGTCCGCGCTCTCCACGGAGTTCCAGAAGCCGGCTTCGGCCTCGTCCACGACGGGCGCGCGGTCGGCTGCCGGGGCGCCTTCGAGCCAGTAGGTGCGGCGCTGGAAGGCGTACGTGGGCAGGTCGGCGGGCGCGTCCGGGATGTCGCAGACGCTCTGCCAGTCGACGGGGGCGCCGTGGGTCCAGGCCTCGGCGAGGGAGGCCAGGAAGCGCTGCGGCCCGCCCTCTTCGCGGCGCAGGGTGCCCTGG
>NZ_JBVJWV010000080.1:0-2719 GCF_055602105.1 Streptomyces sp. NPDC037421 | reverse complement strand
TGTACGGCTTGCTTGCTCATCTCCCAAGTAGCACGGGGCCCGAGAAATCCCGTGTGAATCTGGCGGGACCACCCGCTAAGCCTAAATATTCCCTGGTGACCGATAGCGGATAGTACCGTGAGGGAATGGTGAAAAGTACCGCGGGAGCGGAGTGAAATAGTACCTGAAACCGTGTGCCTACAAGCCGTGGGAGCGTCGGATACAGCTTGCTGTATCTCGTGACTGCGTGCCTTTTGAAGAATGAGCCTGCGAGTTAGCGGTGTGTAGCGAGGTTAACCCGTGTGGGGAAGCCGTAGCGAAAGCGAGTCCGAATAGGGCGATTGAGTTGCACGCTCTAGACCCGAAGCGGAGTGATCTAGCCATGGGCAGGTTGAAGCGGAGGTAAGACTTCGTGGAGGACCGAACCCACCAGGGTTGAAAACCTGGGGGATGACCTGTGGTTAGGGGTGAAAGGCCAATCAAACTCCGTGATAGCTGGTTCTCCCCGAAATGCATTTAGGTGCAGCGTCGTGTGTTTCTTGCCGGAGGTAGAGCACTGGATAGGCGATGGGCCCTACCGGGTTACTGACCTTAGCCAAACTCCGAATGCCGGTAAGTGAGAGCACGGCAGTGAGACTGTGGGGGATAAGCTCCATGGTCGAGAGGGAAACAGCCCAGAGCATCGACTAAGGCCCCTAAGCGTACGCTAAGTGGGAAAGGATGTGGAGTCGCAGAGACAACCAGGAGGTTGGCTTAGAAGCAGCCACCCTTGAAAGAGTGCGTAATAGCTCACTGGTCAAGTGATTCCGCGCCGACAATGTAGCGGGGCTCAAGCGTACCGCCGAAGTCGTGTCATTGCAGCAATAGGGCCAACGCCCGCTGTGATGGGTAGGGGAGCGTCGTGTGCCGGGTGAAGCAGCAGCGGAAGCTAGTTGTGGACGGTTCACGAGTGAGAATGCAGGCATGAGTAGCGATACACACGTGAGAAACGTGTGCGCCGATTGACTAAGGGTTCCTGGGTCAAGCTGATCTGCCCAGGGTAAGTCGGGACCTAAGGCGAGGCCGACAGGCGTAGTCGATGGACAACCGGTTGATATTCCGGTACCCGCTTTGAAACGCCCAATATCGAATCCATTAATGCTAAGCCCGTGAAGCCGTTCCGGACCCTTCGGGGAAAGGAAAGTGGTGGAGCCGGCGACCCAAGGTGGTAGTAGGTAAGCGATGGGGTGACGCAGGAAGGTAGTCCAGCCCGGGCGGTGGTTGTCCCGGGGTAAGGGTGTAGGCCGTGTGGTAGGCAAATCCGTCACACATTAAGGCTGAGACCTGATGCCGAGCCGATTGTGGTGAAGTGGATGATCCTATGCTGTCGAGAAAAGCCTCTAGCGAGTTTCATGGCGGCCCGTACCCTAAACCGACTCAGGTGGTCAGGTAGAGAATACCGAGGCGTTCGGGTGAACTATGGTTAAGGAACTCGGCAAAATGCCCCCGTAACTTCGGGAGAAGGGGGGCCATTCCTGGTGATGAGACTTGCTCTCTGAGCTGGGGGTGGCCGCAGAGACCAGCGAGAAGCGACTGTTTACTAAAAACACAGGTCCGTGCGAAGCCGTAAGGCGATGTATACGGACTGACGCCTGCCCGGTGCTGGAACGTTAAGGGGACCGGTTAGTGACCTTTCGGGGTTGCGAAGCTGAGAACTTAAGCGCCAGTAAACGGCGGTGGTAACTATAACCATCCTAAGGTAGCGAAATTCCTTGTCGGGTAAGTTCCGACCTGCACGAATGGCGTAACGACTTCTCGACTGTCTCAACCATAGGCCCGGTGAAATTGCACTACGAGTAAAGATGCTCGTTTCGCGCAGCAGGACGGAAAGACCCCGGGACCTTTACTACAGTTTGATATTGGTGTTCGGTTCGGCTTGTGTAGGATAGGTGGGAGACTTTGAAGCAGCCACGCCAGTGGTTGTGGAGTCGCCGTTGAAATACCACTCTGGTCGTGCTGGATGTCTAACCTCGGTCCGTGATCCGGATCAGGGACAGTGTCTGATGGGTAGTTTAACTGGGGCGGTTGCCTCCCAAAGGGTAACGGAGGCGCCCAAAGGTTCCCTCAGCCTGGTTGGCAATCAGGTGTTGAGTGTAAGTGCACAAGGGAGCTTGACTGTGAGACCGACGGGTCGAGCAGGGACGAAAGTCGGGACTAGTGATCCGGCGGTGGCTTGTGGAAGCGCCGTCGCTCAACGGATAAAAGGTACCCCGGGGATAACAGGCTGATCTTCCCCAAGAGTCCATATCGACGGGATGGTTTGGCACCTCGATGTCGGCTCGTCGCATCCTGGGGCTGGAGTCGGTCCCAAGGGTTGGGCTGTTCGCCCATTAAAGCGGTACGCGAGCTGGGTTTAGAACGTCGTGAGACAGTTCGGTCCCTATCCGCTGTGCGCGTAGGAATATTGAGAAGGGCTGTCCCTAGTACGAGAGGACCGGGACGGACGAACCTCTGGTGTGCCAGTTGTCCTGCCAAGGGCATGGCTGGTTGGCTACGTTCGGGAGGGATAACCGCTGAAAGCATCTAAGCGGGAAGCCTGCTTCAAGATGAGTATTCCCACCTCCTTGAGAGGGTAAGGCTCCCAGTAGACGACTGGGTTGATAGGCCAGATGTGGAAGCCCGGTAACGGGTGGAGCTGACTGGTACTAATAGGCCGAGGGCTTGTCCTCAGTTGCTCGCGTCCACTGTGTTAGTTCTGAAG
>NZ_JBVJWV010000079.1:0-4782 GCF_055602105.1 Streptomyces sp. NPDC037421 | reverse complement strand
CGCAGGGGGTTGATCTCGGAGACCGCGCCGACGAACGTGGTCTTGCCCACGCCGAAGCCGCCCGCCACCACGATCTTCGCGGAGGTGGTGGAGCGCGGAGCCGCTCCGCCGTTAGAGCTTGCGAAGTCCACTGAGCACCCTTTCGAGCAGTGTCACATCTGGCTGGCCGCCGGCAGACTCGTCGCCGCCGGGCTGGTGAATGGCGACAAGGCCCGCCTCCGCCAGGTCGGCGACGAGGATTCGGGCGACACCAAGAGGAATGGAGAGAAGTGCCGAGATCTCCGCAACGGATTTGATCTCCTGGCACAGGCGGCAGATGCGCTGGTGCTCGGGCAACTGCCCTTGCAGGCGCGCGGGATCCGCCGTGGTACTGACCAGCGCCTCGATGGCGAGCTGGTAGCGCGGCCGGGTACGGCCGCCGGTCATCGCGTACGGGCGCACCAGCGGGTTGTGCGCCTTCGGGGCCTGCGGCTGCGCTGCCCTGGGGGGCTGGTGCGGAAGCCGGTGGGGCGCCTGGGGCTGCTGGGGCTGGCCGTACGGCTGCTGGGCGTAGGGGTTGTGCTCCGGCACGGGCCGGCTCGGGGAGGAGGGGAAGTTGAAGCGGTTCTGGTCGTGCCCACCCTGCGGCTGCTGGCCGCCATAAGGATGTCCTCCGGGTGTTGTCACGTTTCCTCCTCCGACTCCAAGAACGCAGTACTCCCTGTGGAACCGCGCCACCGCACCCTACGGTGCGATGACGCGAAACGCACTGCCCGTTTGCTAGTTGAGAAGGCTTCCCTGGAGCTCCGCGCGCAGGTCCGGGGTGAGGACACTGCCCGCGCGGTCCACAAGGAGGGCCATCTCGTAGCCCACGAGGCCGATGTCGCACTCGGGGTGCGCGAGCACCGCGAGCGAGGATCCGTCGGAGACGGACATCAGGAAGAGGAACCCGCGGTCCATCTCCACAACGGTCTGGTTGACGGCGCCGCCCTCGAAGATCCGGGAGGCACCGGCGGTCAGCGAGGTCAGGCCGGAGGCCACGGCCGCCAGCTGATCGGCGCGGTCGCGCGGGAATCCGTCGGACATCGCCAGCAGAAGGCCGTCGGCGGAGACCACCACCGTGTGGGACACCCCGGGGGTGTTGTCCACGAAGTTGGTGATCAACCAGTTCAGGTTCTGCGCCGCCTGGCTCATCGCGCTCACACTAACGCTCCTGGTCATAGCTGTTACTTGACTGCTCGGAACCCGCGGTCCGTCCCTGCTGGACACCGCGCCGCAGGTTGCTCAACCTGCCACGGACGTCCTCCGGGGCGCGGGAGACCTGGGGGCCTCCCTGCGGGGTCGTCTCCGCAGCGCCCTCGACCAGGTTGGCCTTGGGCACGCGCCGAGGGAGACCGGACGAGGTGACCCCGCCCGCCTTCGGCTCACGGAGCTTGCCGGCCTGCTGCCAGCGCTCGTCGTTCGTCGAGCGCCAGCCCGCGCCGGCTGCTGCCTCCTCCGGCTCCCGCTTCGGTTCGGCGGGCTGCTGCTGACGCTGCGGCCGCTGCTCGAAGAGGGATCCGGCGGACTCCGCTTCCTGCTGCGCCGGCTGCCACTGCTGCTGGCTGCCGCGTCGCGGCAGGCCCGCCCCGGTCATCTCGTGACCGGCGTCGGCAGCGGCGCCCGGACGGTCGAAGCCTACGCGGTCCGGGGCCGGTTCGGGAGCGGAGGGGGATTCCGAATCGGTCCCGTAATCCTGCTGGTAGGAGCCCGGGTAGGTGTTCTGCCCGGGCCACTCGGCCTGCTGGGACTGGTCCTCGTAGCCGCCGTCGTACGCCTGGGCGGGCTGCTGCCCGTCCTGGTAGCCGGACTCCGGATACGCGTAGCCCTGCTCCGGGTACGTCTCGTAGGCCCCCGGCTGCTGCTGGGAGTCGTACGGAGCCTCGTAGCCCTGCGCGGACTGCTGCTCGTAGCCCTGGTACTCCTGGTACCCGTGCTCCGGCTGGGGTTCCGGATAGTCCTGGGCCTCGGGACCGGGGTACTGCTCCTGGTCCTGCGCCTGCGGGAAGTTGAGCTGCGCCTCCAGCGCGGCCCTGCGCTCCTCGCGGCCCAGGGACCGGCCGACCGCGTCCGAGGGCTTCGCGTCGCCGCCCTGGGCGCCCGGGGCGTCGTAGGCGGAGTCGTCGAAGCCGAGCTCCGCGGCCGTCCGCAGCGGGGCGGCCTGCTGGGCCTGCTGCTGCGGAATGATCGAGGAGACGGTGAAGTCGTCGTCCGGGATGCCCTCGCCACCGCCACCGTGGGTGATGGCGTCGGGGAGCATGACCAGCGAGGTGGTGCCGGCCGCCTCGCCCGAGGGGCGCAGCTGGACGCGGATGCTGTGGCGGTCCGCCAGCCGGCCGACCACGAAGAGACCCATGCGCTGCGAGATCGCGGCGTCCACGGTCGGCGGGTTGGCCAGCTTGTGGTTGATGTCCGCGAAGTCCTCGGCGGTGAGGCCGATGCCCTTGTCGTGGATCTCGACCATCACGCGGCCGTCGGGCAGACGCGTGGCGGTCACGCGGACCTTGGTCTGCGGGGAGGAGAACGTGGTGGCGTTCTCCAGGAGCTCGGCGAGCAGGTGCACGAGGTCGGTAACGGCCTGGCCGTGGATCTCGGCCTCGGAGACGCCCGAGAGCTCGATGCGCTCGTACTGCTCCACCTCGGAGGAGGCGGCGCGCAGCACGTCGACGAGGGGCACCGGCTGGTCCCAGCGGCGGCCCGGGTTCTCACCCGCGAGGATGAGGAGGTTCTCGCCGTTGCGGCGCATACGGGTGGCCAGGTGGTCCAGGCGGAAGAGGTTCTCCAGCTGGTCCGGGTCGGCCTCGTTGTTCTCCAGGTCGGTGATGAGGGTCAGCTGGCCCTCGATCAGCGACTGGTTGCGCATGGAGAGGTTGGTGAAGATCGCGTTGACGTTCCCTCGCAGGAGCGCCTGCTCGGCGGCGAGCCGGACCGCTTCCCGGTGGACCTGGTCGAAGGCGCGGGCGACCTCGCCGATCTCGTCCTGGGAGGTGATCGGGATCGGCTCCACGCGGGTGTCGACCTTGCCCGGGTCGGTGCGCGAGAGCTGGTCGACGAGCGAGGGCAGGCGCTGCTCGGCGATGTCGAAGGCGGAGCTGCGCAGACGGCGCATCGAGCGGCTCATCTGGCGGGCCATCATGGCGGCCAGGATGAAGGCGGCCAGCAGGGCCACGACCACGATGGCGCCGGTCAGGATGGCGTCGCCGCGCGACTTGTCGGAGACCGCGACGGCGTCCTTGACGGCCTTGTCGAGGAGGTCCTTCTCGATCTCGGCGTAGCCGTCGAACTTGGCGGTGGCGGCGGCCTGCCAGGCGGGGGCGGTGGTGCCGTTGAGGGCGAGCTTGGCGGGCTTCTCGCCGCCGGCTATCGCCTCGGTCATGCCGGTGAGGGCGGAGCCGTTCACCACGGGCGGAGCCTTGAAGACGGTGCCTGCCTGCTCGGCGGCCTGCTTGGCCTGGGCGAGCTTGGCGGCGCCCTCCTGGGACTTCTTGCCCATGACCTCCTTGAGCCGGTTGGTGTCCTCGTCGGTGCCGGCGGCGACGTACTCGCCGATGGCGATCTCTTCGAGGTAGGCGTAGGAGGAGAAGGCGACCAGCTGGGCCTTGCGGACTTCCTCGTTCTCGTTCGGGCGCACCAGCAGGTGCGTGCCGACGGAACGCTGGAGCGAGTTCGCGGCCTTGGCCAGCTCGACCGCGTAGACCATGCGGCCGTAGCTGGTGACGTTTCCGGTGCCCAGGCCCAGTTCGTTCGAGAACTGCATGAGGTAGTGCTGGACCAGCACGTAGCCCTCTTCGGTCGGGATGGGGCCGGCCGAGGCGGGGAGGTTCTTCTTCTGGGTCTCCGGGACGGCGTAGGCCGTCTTGCGGACCTGCTCCAGCTTCGGCTCCTCCTGGCGGAAGAGTTCGAGGCGGCGCTCCAGGCCCTGCTTGGCGGGGAGGTCCTTCGCGGCCTTGGCGAACTTGGCCTTGGCCGCGTCCGTGGCGGCGTAGGCCTTCGTCACCGCGTCGTTGTTGCGGTCGCCCTTCAGGAGGGGCTCCGCCGTGAGGTCGCGCTCGTTGAGGAGGGCCTGGCCGTATTCGGCCGCGGCCTGGACGATCCGGGCGGTCTTTTCGGCGTCCTTGGCCTCGTTCCAGCTGTCGACCGAGCCCTTCACCTGGAAGCCGCCCATGACCAGTCCGACGAGGACCGGAACCATGAGGATGGCGTTCAGCTTGGTGGCCACCCGCCAGTTGCGGGGCGAGAGCTTGCTGGTGCTTCCGCTGCTCGTGGATGGTTCCACGGGCACGTCGACGGGCGACATGGCCGCGCGCGGCGGCGGGGTGAAGTTGCCTCGCGCGGGTTCATCCGCGGGGCTCGAGTTGCTTCGCCTCACTCGACCAACAACCTCTCAGCGGTGCTACTAGCTGGTTCGTTGAATTCCAGCACGGTTAAGCGCCGTGTTCCAAACAGTTGAATCCGGCCATTCCCAGAACCTTATGCCCCACATAAAACGGACATAAAGAGCGAGCTGCGGCAAAAATGGGGCCTGTCGTGAGCGCAGCGGCACCGTCCGAACGCGCGCTGTGTCCGGTTGGCGGCAATTCACTGTCGAAACGTTATGAACGCCGGGGGCGGGCCGTGTTCGAGAACACAGCCCGCCCCCGGCGTATTGCCTTGTAATGCGTGTTACTTGAGCCGGGCCATGAGGGCGTGCTCGACGAGCGTGATGAGTGCGCTCTTGGCGTCCGCGCGGTGGCGGGCGTCGGTGGTGATGATGGGGGCGTCGGG
>NZ_JBVJWV010000078.1:0-4846 GCF_055602105.1 Streptomyces sp. NPDC037421 | reverse complement strand
TCCGTGACGCCTACCAGGTCAACGCCGAGGGCCTGATCTCCGGCGGCGCGGACGCGCTGCTCGTCGAGACCACCCAGGACCTCCTGCAGACCAAGGCAGCCGTCATCGGCGCGCGGCGGGCACTGGACTGGTGCGGCATGGGGGACCTGCCGCTGATCGTGCAGGTCACCGTGGAGGCGACCGGCACGATGCTGCTGGGTTCGGAGATCGGTGCCGCGCTGACGGCGCTGGAGCCGCTGGGGATCGACATGATCGGTCTGAACTGCGCGACCGGTCCGGCGGAGATGAGCGAGCACCTGCGCTACCTGGCCCGCAACGCGCGGATCCCGCTGTCGTGCATGCCGAACGCGGGCCTGCCGGTGCTGACGAAGCAGGGCGCGCACTATCCGCTGTCGGCGTCCGAGCTGGCGGACGCGCAGGAGACCTTCGTCCGCGAGTACGGGCTGTCCCTGGTGGGTGGCTGCTGCGGTACCACGCCCGAGCATCTGCGCCAGGTCGTGGAGCGGGTCCGGGGCACCGCGGTCACCGAGCGGGTTCCGCAGCCGGAGCCGGGTGCGGCCTCGCTGTATCAGACGGTGCCGTTCCGGCAGGACACCTCGTACATGGCGATCGGTGAGCGGACGAACGCGAACGGGTCGAAGAAGTTCCGCGAGGCGATGCTGGACGCCCGCTGGGACGACTGCGTGGAGATGGCCCGGGACCAGATCCGCGAGGGCGCGCACATGCTGGATCTGTGTGTGGACTATGTGGGCCGTGACGGTGTCGCCGACATGCGGGAGCTGGCCGGCCGTTTCGCCACCGCCTCCACCCTGCCGATCGTGCTGGACTCGACCGAGGTCCCGGTGATCCAGGCGGGTCTGGAGAAGCTGGGCGGGCGTGCGGTCATCAACTCCGTCAACTACGAGGACGGTGACGGGCCGGAGTCCCGTTTCGCGAAGGTCACACGGCTGGCGCAGGAGCACGGTGCCGCGCTGATCGCGCTGACCATCGACGAGGAGGGCCAGGCCCGCACGGTCGAGCACAAGGTCGCCATCGCCGAACGGCTCATCGGGGACCTGACCGCCAATTGGGGGATCCGCGAGTCGGACATCCTCATCGACACCCTGACGTTCACGATCTGCACCGGCCAGGAGGAGTCGCGGAAGGACGGGATCGCGACGATCGAGTCGATCCGCGAGCTCAAGCGCCGCCACCCGGACGTGCAGACGACGCTGGGTCTGTCGAACATCTCCTTCGGCCTGAATCCGGCCGCGCGTGTCCTGCTGAACTCCGTCTTCCTCGACGAGTGCGTGAAGGCCGGACTGGACTCCGCCATCGTCCACGCCTCGAAGATCCTGCCGATCGCGCGGTTCGACGAGGAACAGGTCAGCACCGCCCTCGACCTGATCTACGACCGCCGCGAGGGCGACTACGACCCCTTGCAGAAGCTGATGGCGCTGTTCGAGGGCGTCAACACGAAGTCGCTGAAGGCGGGCCGGGCCGAGGAACTGCTGGCGCTGCCGCTGGACGAGCGTTTGCAGCGGCGGATCATCGACGGGGAGAAGAACGGTCTGGAGGCCGATCTCGACGAGGCCCTCCAGACCCGCCCGGCCCTGGACATCGTCAACGACACGCTGCTGGAGGGCATGAAGGTCGTCGGTGAGCTGTTCGGCTCCGGCCAGATGCAGCTGCCGTTCGTCCTCCAGTCCGCCGAGGTCATGAAGACGGCGGTGGCCTACCTCGAACCGCACATGGAGAAGACGGACGACGAGGGCAAGGGCACGATCGTCCTCGCCACGGTCCGTGGTGACGTCCATGACATCGGCAAGAACCTCGTCGACATCATCCTCACCAACAACGGCTACAACGTCGTCAACATCGGTATCAAGCAGCCGGTCTCGGCGATCCTGGAAGCCGCGCAGGAACACAAGGCCGATGTGATCGGCATGTCGGGGCTGCTGGTGAAGTCCACGGTGATCATGAAGGAGAACCTCGAAGAGCTCAATGCCCGGGGACTGTCCTCCCGCTTCCCCGTCATCCTCGGCGGTGCCGCCCTCACCCGCGCCTACGTGGAGCAGGACCTCCACGAGATCTACGAGGGCGAGGTCCGCTACGCCCGTGACGCGTTCGAGGGCCTGCGGCTGATGGACGCGCTGATCGCCGTCAAGCGCGGAGTCCCCGGCGCCGAACTCCCACCCCTCAAACAGCGGCGGGTCAAGGCCGTCGGCGTCACGGTCGAGGAGCGCCCGGCAGAGGCCGTCACGCGGTCCGACGTGGCCGTCGACAACCCAGTCCCCACGCCGCCCTTCTGGGGTACCCGCGTGATCAAGGGCATCCCGCTCAAGGACTACGCCTCCTGGCTGGACGAGCAGGCCCTGTTCAAGGGGCAGTGGGGCCTCAAGCAGGCCCGCGCCGGCGGAGCCACGTACGAGGAACTGATCGAGACCGAGGGAAGGCCCCGGCTGCGCGGCTGGCTGGACCGCCTCCACACGGACAACCTGCTCGAGGCGGCCGTCGTCCACGGCTACTTCCCCTGTGTCTCCAAGGGCGACGACCTGATCATCCTGGACGAGCTGGGCTCGGAGCGGACCCGCTTCACCTTTCCGCGCCAAGGCCGCGGCCGGCACCTCTGTCTGTCGGACTTCTTCCGCCCGGAGGAGTCCGGCGAGACCGACGTCATCGGCCTCCAGGTGGTCACCGTCGGCTCCAGGATCGGCGAGGCGACCGCCAAGCTGTTCGAGTCCGACGCCTACCGCGACTACATGGAACTGCACGGCCTGTCCGTCCAGCTGGCGGAGGCCCTGGCCGAGTACTGGCACGCCCGGGTCCGCGCCGAACTGGGCATCGCCGGATCCGATCCGGCCGCCATGGACGGCATGTTCCGTACCGAGTACCAGGGGTGCCGCTACTCCCTCGGCTACCCGGCCTGCCCCGAGCTGGCCGACCGGGCCAAGATCGCCGACCTTCTCCGGCCGGAGCGGATCGGCGTCCACCTCTCCGAGGAGTTCCAGCTGCACCCCGAGCAGTCCACCGACGCCATCGTCATCCACCACCCCGAGGCCGGCTACTTCAACGCGGGAGGGCGGGCATGACCTCCCTGAGCGATGTCCTGCGGAGCGGAGTGCCCTCCTTCTCCTTCGAGTTCTTCCCACCGAAGACCGATGCGGGCAGCCGTGTCCTGTGGGAGGCCATCCGCCGCATAGAGGCACTCGCACCGACCTTCGTGTCGGTCACCTACGGAGCCGGAGGCTCCTCGAGGGACCGTACCGTCGAGGTGACCAAACGGATCGCGGCGGAGACGACCCTGAGGCCCGTCGCCCATCTGACCGCCGTCGGGCACTCCGTCGCCGAGTTGCGCCACATCATCGGCCAGTACGCGGACGCGGGTGTGCGCGACGTACTGGCTCTGCGCGGCGACCCGCCCGGTGATCCGAACGCGCCCTGGGTACGGCACCCGGAAGGCTTGGCCCACGCCCACGAGCTGGTCCGCCTGGTGCGGGAATCCGGGGCCTTCAGCGTCGGTGTCGCGGCGTTCCCCGAGCGGCACCCCCGCTCGGTGGACTGGGAGTCCGACATACGCCACTTCGTGGCCAAGTGCCGGGCCGGGGCCGATTACGCGATCACCCAGATGTTCTTCCACGTCGACGACTACCTGCGGCTACGGGACCGGGTGGCAGCCGCGGGCTGTGACACGCCGATCATCCCGGAGATCATGCCGGCCACGGACGTGCGCCAGATCAGCCGCTTCGCAGAGCTCAGCGGTGCCGCCTTCCCCGAAGCACTCGCCCACCGCCTCGACTCGGTCCGCGACAACCCCGCGGACGGCCACCGCATCGGGGTCGAGTACGCCACGGCCATGGCCGAACGGCTGCTGGCCGAAGGCGCCCCCGGACTGCACTACATCACCCTCAACCGCTCGACGGCGACGCTCGAGATCCACCGCAACGTACTGAACTCAAGGAGTGCCCAGCATGTCCCCGCAGCTCACCGCTGACTTCACGGACTTCAAGGTCGCGGACCTTTCCCTTGCCGCTTTCGGCCGCAAGGAGATCACCCTGGCCGAGCACGAGATGCCGGGTCTGATGTCGATCCGCGAGGAGTACGCCGAGGCGCAGCCGCTGGCCGGCGCCCGCATCACGGGCTCGCTGCACATGACGGTGCAGACGGCCGTCCTGATCGAGACCCTCGTCGCTCTCGGTGCGGAGGTCCGCTGGGTGTCGTGCAACATCTATTCGACGCAGGACCATGCCGCGGCGGCGATCGCGGCCGCGGGGATCCCGGTGTTCGCCTGGAAGGGCGAGACGCTGGAGGAGTACTGGTGGTGCACGGAGCAGGCGCTGACCTGGCCCGGGCACGCGGGTCCGAACATGATCCTGGACGACGGTGGTGACGCCACCCTCCTGGTCCACAAGGGCGTCGAGTTCGAGAAGGCCGGGGCGGTCCCGGACCCGTCGACCGCCGGCAACGAGGAGATGGGCTTCGTCCTCGAACTGCTGGGCCGCAGTGAGCTGAACTGGACGCAGATGGCCTCCGGGATCCGGGGTGTGACGGAGGAGACCACCACGGGTGTCCACCGCCTCTACGAGATGCACCAGGCCGGCGCCCTGCTGTTCCCGGCGATCAACGTGAACGACGCCGTGACGAAGTCGAAGTTCGACAACAAGTACGGCTGCCGGCACTCGCTGATCGACGGCATCAACCGTGCCACCGACGTGCTGATCGGCGGCAAGGTCGCGGTCGTGTGCGGTTACGGCGACGTCGGCAAGGGCTGCGCGGAGTCGCTGCGCGGGCAGGGCGCGCGTGTCATCGTCACCGAGATCGACCCGATCTGCGCGCTGCAGGCGGCGATGGACGGCTACCAGGTCGC
>NZ_JBVJWV010000077.1:1716-4971 GCF_055602105.1 Streptomyces sp. NPDC037421 | reverse complement strand
AGCAGGCCACGGTCGAGGACGCCAAGCAGTACGTCCACACCGCGCTCAGCACCAACAGCCGCGCCACCCTCAACCACGCCAAGAACCACGCCGAGCAGCGGGCGGAGCGATGAACGGGCCTGCGACGCGGGTGTGGCTCATCACCGGCGCATCGCGGGGGCTGGGCCAGGCCATCGCCGAAGTCGTCCTGGAGGCCGGCGACACGGTCGTCGCCACGGCGCGGAACGCTTCGGCGCTGGACGGGTTCGTCGAGCGTTACGGCGACCGGATCGTCCCCGTGGCCCTCGACGTCACCGACCGCGCGGCCGTCTTCGCCGCGGTGGCCGAGGCCGCCGAGCGGACCGGCCGGATCGATGTGGTCCTCAACAACGCGGGGTACGGTCTGGCCGGCGCCGTCGAAGAAGTCGACGAGACCCAGGTCCGCGACCAGTTCGACGTGAACTTCTTCGGCGCCCTCTGGGTCACCCAGGCCGTCCTGCCGGTGATGCGTCGGCAGGGCAGTGGTCACATCCTCCAGATGTCCAGCATCGCGGGCGTCACCACCTACCCCAATCTCGGTCTGTACTGCGCGAGCAAATGGGCCTTGGAGGCGGTCAGCGAGACGCTGGCCCAGGAGGTGGCGGCCTTCGGCGTCAAGGTCACCCTGGTTGAGGCCGGCGAGTTCCGCACCGAATGGAGCGCGGGCAGCATGGTGCGCGCCACGCCCAAGGCGGCGTACGACTCGGTGCTCGCGAAGCGCCGGCACGGTCTGTCGGGTGCCTACGCCCACCTGCAGCCGGGTGATCCGCGCAAGGCGGGAGAGGCGCTGCTCAAACTGGTCGACGCGCCGGAGCCGCCGCTGCGGATCCTGCTCGGCAATGGGGCCGCGGACCTGGCGCCGAGCGTGCTGCGGGACCGGCTGACCCTCTGGGAGGAGTGGGACGCGCTGGCTCGTACCACCGACTTCCCGCAGGAGCAGCCGTCGTGAGCCTGCTCGCGCAGGACTTGGTGAGCCAGGCAGGCCGACGCAGGGCGGCCGCCGCGGTGACCGTGGCGGGCCGGGAAGCCGTGCCGGTTCCCGCGAAGGCGCCGGGTGTGCTGCGCCTGTTCTCATCGCTGCGGCAGGTGCCGTTGGGCCTGCTTGCCTTCGCCCAGTCCTTCGCTCTGGCCTGGATCGTGTACGGGCGTACGGAGGCCCCTCCGCCGCAGCCGGGCGACCACGCCTGGTGGCACAGCTCGGGGCCGGTCGAGCCGGAGGCCTTCAGGCCCGGGCTGTTCCTGGCCCTCGCCACGGTCGCGTTCTACCTGACCCTGCCACTGCTGGCGCTGGCCGCCCAGGCGCTGCGCCGTCAGGCCCGACTGGCAGGCGGGGCCGACGGGGCCGGCGGTCGGACGCTCGCCCCACAGTTGGCTTTCGCGGTGACCGCCACGGCCGTGGGCGCCGTGGTGACCGTTCCCGTGGTGCTCCTGGCGCGTGCCTTCTCCCCCGTGGACGGCGGGCCCCTGGGGGCCGTGGTCGCCGCGGACGTGGTCACGGCAGTGCGCCTCTGCGCCCTGATCGCTCTGCTCCTCGTGTTCGTAGCCGGGGCGCCGTGGGCGGCGGAGAACGGCGCTGTCCATTCCCTTCGAAGAGAATCCGGATCCGTAGATGCTCAATCGTCGTAACGCGCTCAAGGTGGCGGCTGCCGGTGGTGCGGCCGCACTGTTCCCGTGGGACCGGCTGACCGGCCGCGGAGCCGAGGCCGTGGCCAGTTCTCTCGTCACGGCGGAGGCGGCGCCCATCGTGCCGTTCGCACACGCCATGCCGCTTCCGAAGACCCTCGCTCCGACCGGCTTCACGGCCACCTCCGACCTGTACGAGATACGGATGCGGGAAGCACAGGTCGAGATAGTCAAGGGCCTCATGTCGAAGGTCCGCACCTACAACGGAACCTTCCCCGGACCGACCATCCGTGCCACCCAGGGCCGCGAGGTCGTGGTCCGCCAGATCAACGAGCTCCAGGTCGACACCGCGGTGCACCTGCACGGTGCGCACGTCCTGTCCAAGGACGACGGGCTGCCGATGGACACCATCGTCCCGGGCGGCGAGCGCACCTACAACTATCCGAACCAGCAGGCCGCGGCCTCACTGTGGTACCACGACCACGCGCACCACCTGGAAGCCGAGAACGTCTACATGGGCCTGCACGGCCTGTACCTGCTGAGCGACCACAACGAACGGACCCTGCCGCTGCCCAGCGGCCCCTACGACGTACCGCTGATCATCCGCGACGCGCGCGTCGAGGCGGACGGCACGCTGCTCTACACCCGCCCGTCCGACTGCCCGCACATGCTGGTCAACGGCAAGGAGCGGCCGTACTTCCAGGTCGCGGCACGCAAGTACCGCCTCCGCGTCTACAACGCCTGTGCCAACCGCTACTTCAAGCTGCGCTTCGCCAACGGCATGGAGTTCACACAGATCGGCACGGACGGTGGCTTCCTGGAGAGCCCGGTGCAGAAGACCGAACTGCTGATGCTCGGCGGCGAGCGGGCCGACATCATCGTGGACTTCTCACGGATCGCGGTCGGCGACTCGGTCGTTCTGGAGAACCCCGGTGCGCAGCCCAGCGAGCGTCCCGAGGTCATGCGCTTCGACGTCGTCCGGCGCGCCGCCGACTACAGCTTCGTTCCGGGTCGCCTGACGACGCACCCGCCGCTGCCGACCCCGACCGTCCAGCGGGACTTCGAGATCCGCACCTTCCCGGCGATGACCATCAACGGCCAGTCCTACGACCCGAACCGGGTCGACATCACGGCCAAGCTGGGTACGACCGAGGTATGGACGGTCCGCAACGCCGAGGCGCCGGCCGCGCCGGGCAAGCCGGACTTCCACCTGTGGCACAGCTTCCACACCCACCTGACGTACTTCCGGGTGCTGGAGCGCAACGGCCAGCCGGCCGGAGCCCGTGACGTGGGCCTGAAGGACACCGTCACCCTCGGCCCCGGTGACACCGTGAAGATCGCCATGACCTGGGGGCCGTACACGGGCCAGTACCTGTACCACTGCCACCAGCTGGGGCACTCCTCCGGCGGGCAGATGGGACGCATCGACGTCGTCGAGTGATCACCGCGCGCGGCGGCCGCGGCCGCTGAACGGGGGGCGCCGGTCTGCCGGCGCCCCCCTTCGGCGTTGCGCCGCCGGTCGTGCGTCGCGGTGCCGGTGCAATACGCGAAGGCGGGGGGGGGGGGGGGGGGGGGGGGGACCGATACCCCCCCGCGTCCGGGTCCGCTGGCGGG
>NZ_JBVJWV010000077.1:0-1707 GCF_055602105.1 Streptomyces sp. NPDC037421 | reverse complement strand
CGCCCCCCCCCTCCCCCCCCACCACCCCCCCCCCCCCCCCCCCCCCCCCCCCCCCCCCCCCCCCCCCCCCCCCCCCCCCCACCCCCACCCCCCCCCCCCCCCCCCCCCCCCCCCCCCCCCCCCCCCCCCCCCCCCCCCCCCCCCCCCCCCCCCCCCCCCCCCCCCGCGTTCGGGTGGCCCGGAGAGTTGGATCAGCGCCCGGTGGCCTGCTCCGCGCCGCGTGCCTCCAGGGCCTTGCGCAGGGAGGCGGCGACGGTCAGCACGTCGGCGTCACTGAGGCCGGGGTGAAGGGGCAGGCACAGGGTGCGGTCGGAGACCCAGTCGGAGGCGGGGAGCTCCACCGCGGTGGTGCCGTACGCCGGGACCTTGTGCAGCGGCGCGTAGCGGAAGGTGGTGTAGATCTCGTCGGCCAGCAGGTCACTGGCGACCTGGTCCCGGATCGCAGGATCCATCTGCACCCAGTAGAAGTAGTAGGTGGACTCGTGGCCGTCCGGGAGGGCGGGCGGAGTGCTGATACCGGCGATGCCGGCCAGCTCCTGGTCGTACAGCGCGACGATCTCCTTGCGCCGGGCCACCATCTCGGGGAGCCTGCGCAGCTGTACGGAGCCGATGGCCGCCGTCAGGTCGTTGCCGATGACGCGTCGGCCGGGCTCGGGGATGTCGAGCTCCCACCAGCGGGCGGAGACCTTCGCGTAGCCGAAGCCGCTGGGCTGGGCCAGCCCGTGGTAGGCGAGGCGCCGGACCCGGGCGGCCTGCTCCGGGTCCTTCACGTAGATCATGCCGCCGTCGCCGGTGACGAGGACCTTCATGGCGTCGAAGCTCCACATGGCGAGGTCGCCGAAGGTCCCCACGGCCTTGCCGTCGACACGGGAGGCCACGGAGCAGGCGGAGTCCTCGATCAGCGTGATGCCGAGCTCGCGGCAGCGCTCGGCGATCCGGACGATGTCTCCGGGGTAACCGCCGTAGTGGAGGATGACGACCGCCTTGGTGCGGTCGGTGAGGGAGCGCTCCACGTCCTCGAGCGTGGGGTTCAGCGTCCGCGGGTCCACATCGCAGAAGACCGGCCGTCCACCAGCGGTCACGATCGCGTTGGCGGCGGCGAGGAAACTGAGCGAGGGCAGGACGACCTCGTCGCCCTCCTCGAGATCCAGCAGTTCGGTGGCGAGGAAAAGACCCGACGTGCCCGAGTTGATGAACACGACGTGTTCGGGTGCGACACCCAGGTGCTCGGCGAACGCCGCCTCGAAGGCCTTGGTGCGCGGTCCGTGGCCGAGCCAGCGGTCCTCGAACACCTTGGCAACCGCGTCGAGTTCCTCAGCACCCACCTGGGGCTGAAAGAGATTGATCATAGCCGCCTCTCACGTCCGGATGTCGCCACCGAGCCTAGGAACGGACGCTCGACCGTGGATCGAAGTCCGGTGGTGGTGAACGGCGCCGACTGTGCGGTGGCACGACGACGGCGACGGCCCACGCGCCCTCGGGGGAGGAGCGCACGGGCCGTCCCCGTGTTCGGGTGGATCAGTAGCGGTAGTGGTCGGGCTTGTACGGGCCCTCGACCTCGACGCCGATGTACGCGGCCTGCTCCGGGCGCAGGGTGGTGAGCTTGACGCCGAGCGCGTCCAGGTGGAGGCGGGCGACCTTCTCGTCGAGGTGCTTGGGCAGCACGTAGACGTCGGTCGGGTACTCGGACGGCTTGGTGAACAGCTC
>NZ_JBVJWV010000076.1:0-6334 GCF_055602105.1 Streptomyces sp. NPDC037421 | reverse complement strand
TGAACGGGACCCCGGCCGATCTGGACTGGTCGGGTCTGCACGCCGGCAAGGGGCAGCGCACGATCACCATCCCCACCTACCCCTTCACACGGCAGGAGCTGGCGGCGCCCGCCGCCCGCCCCGCCGACACCGCGACGCGTTCCGCCAGTCACCCGCTGTTCGACCTTCACTACGAGTACCGGAGCGAGGGACAGTGACGTACCCGGCCGAGACCTACGAGAAGACGTTCACGGGCCAGGAGCCCTTCATCGCCCAGCACCGATCCGCCGGTACCGGGCTCCTGCCCGCCGCCGTGCAACTGGAAATGGCCATGGTGGGCGTCGCCCGGCGCGGGCCGTTCGCACCGCTGGAGCTCACCGACGTGACCTTCCTGCGGCCCCTCACCATCAGCGAGGGCGCGGCGGCCCCCGTCCGGCTCGACGTGACCTTCGGGCCGCGGACCCGCTTCGAGCTGAGCACCGTCGTGGCCGGCGAGCGCAAACCGCTGTCCACCGGTACCGGCCGGCTGCTCCCGGCCGACGTCCAGGCCCCGCCCGCCGCCACGGGCCCGCAGCCGACCGGCCCGCTGACCCTCGCCCCGGCCCGGCTGTACGACAGCTGGGCCCGCGAGGGCCTCCAGTACGGGCCCGACTTCCGCACCGTCCGGGAGCTCACCGTCGGGGACGGCGGCGTGGTCCGGGCCACCCTGCGCTCCGACGCCGAGCCCGTGCCCTGGTACGCCCACCCGCTCCTGGTGGACGGGGTGTTCCAGGTCGTCAGCTGTGCGCTCCAGGACCTCACGGGATCCGACGGCCCCCACCCCATGCTGCCGATCGGCCTCGCCCGCCTCCAGGTCCTCACCGACCTCTCGGCACTGTCGTCCGGAGTGACCGTCCTGGTGCGCCGTACCGGCGTCGACGGTGCGTACGCCACTGCCGACGCGACCGTGCTGGGGCCCTCGAACGAGATCGCCGCGAAGTTCGAAGGGCTCCGGATGCGGCGAACGGCCGCCGTCGCGCGGCCGGCCGCCGCCCCGGCTCCGGCACGCTCCGTCGCGCTGCCCATCAGCCGGATCGTCTGGCGTCCCGAACCGGGAGACGCCGCTGACGGGCCCGAGCCGGTGACCGGCACCTGGGTGGTGCTGCACGACGGCGGCACCGACGGGCTGGGCGCGCGCGCCGCCGAGCGGTTGCGGGCCGGGGGCGCCCGCGTGGTGGAGGTCGGCACCGGTCCCTCCGCGTCGCAGCAGCACGATCGTGACCGGCTGACGCTGGCGCAGCCGGACGAGGAAGCGTTCCGGCGGCTCTGGGAGGAGGTCGGGGACCCGGTCGCGGGTGTCGTGCACCTGTGGAACGCCGACGACGCGGCCGACGGCGCCCGGAGCGAGGAGACGGAGCTCCGCGTCGGCCTCTACGGATGCCTGGCCGCCCTGCGGACCCTCGGCGAGCGGCAGCGCAAGTCCCGCTTCCTCGTGGTGACCCGGGACGGGCAGCCGGTCGCGGACGGAGACCGGCCGGTTCCCGCGCGTGCCGCCCTGTGGGGGTTCCTCCGCACCGCCGCCATCGAGTACCCGGGCCTGCGCCCGCGCCTCGTCGACCTCGACCGGTCCTCCGACGGCGGGCTCACCGCACTCCTGGCGGAACTCGGCGACGGCGCCGGTCCGACCGAGGCCGGCTACCGGGAGGGTGTCCGCCGGGTACCCGTCCGGGTCCGGGAGCGGTCGGCACACGCCGAGCCCCGTCCCGGGCCGGGGCCGATCAGGCCGGGTGGCCGCTACCTCGTCCTCGGCGGGCACGGGGGCCTGGGCCTGGAGGTCGCCGCCCGGTTCGCCCGCGAGGGCGCCGGCGTCGTCGCGCTGGTCAGCCGTTCCGGAGCCGCAGCCGCCGGCGAGGACCCGACCGCAGCGGTCCGCGCGTACGGATGCGAGGTCGTCTCCTACCGGGCGGACGCCACCACCCCCGGCTCCCTGGCGGCCGTGGTGGACCGGATGCGGACGGAGTTCGGCGAGCTGCACGGCGTGGTCCACGCGGCCGGCACGCTCAAGGACGGGCTCATCCGCAGCGCCACCGGCGAGGACATCGCCGCGGTGATGCGGCCCAAGGCCGATGGGGTTCGCGAGCTGGCCGCCGCGGTGGCCGGGCAGGACCTGGACTTCGCCGTGCTGTTCGCGTCGGTCTCCGGCACGTTCGGCAACCTCGGCCAGGGCGGCTACGCCGCTGCCAACGCCTACCTCGACGCCTTCGCCCATGCGTACGGCTCGCCGTGGCTGAGCGTCGACTGGGGCCTGTGGGGCGAGGTCGGCATGGGCACGGCCGTCGCCGAGCAGCTCAGCCGGCGCGGTGTCCGGCCCCTTCGCACCGCGGAAGGGCTGGACGCCCTGATCGCGGTACTGGGATCGCCGGAGGACCCCCGTCAGGTGGTCGTCGCCCACCCCGACGCCGGTGACGTGGTCATCGCGCTCGATGACGACGATCCCGGAACGCCTTCCGCCGCACGGGAACAGGCCGCCCAGGCCGTGGAAGCCGCGGCGGTCGTGGAAGCCGTGGCGGCCGGCGCGGGCCCCGCGGAACGTGTCGCCGACGCGCTGGAGCGGTTCCTCGCCGAGCGGCTGGGCCTCGCCTCCTTCGACCGCGACACCCCGCTGTCGGACTACGGCATGAGCGCGAGCTCGATCATGAGCGTCGAGCTGTCGGAGGAACTGTCGCGCAGGTGGGGCATCCACCTCCCGGCGACGCTCTTCCTGGAGTACGGGGAGTTCGCCGAGCTGGTCCAAGCCCTGACCGACCGCTACGGCGCGGCCGTCGCGGTCGCGGCACCGGAGCCCGACGGGCCCGCCCCCGCCTCCGACCCCGTCCGCGCATCCGAGCCGCTCCCGGCCGCCTCCCCGGACCACCCGCGTCCGACGCCGAGGCGGCAGCCGGCGACCGCCGGCCGCGACGCGGACGTCGCGATCGTCGCCGTCTCCGGTGACCTGCCGGGCGCGGTCGGCGGTGCGGCCGGGCTGTGGCCGCTGCTCCGCTCCGGCGGGCACGCGTTCACCGAGGTCCCGGCGGAGCGCTGGGACATCGACGCCCACTTCGAGCCGCGCGGCCGCAGGATGACGGGCACCTACTGCCGGGACGGCGCCTTCGTCGCCGGCATCGACCGCTTCGATCCGTCCTTCTTCGGCATCTCGGTACGCGAGGCCGAGGACATGGACGTGCAGCAGAAGCTGCTGCTGGAACACGCCTGGACGGTCCGGGACGACAGCGGTCTCGCGGACCGCCGTGACATCGGCGTCTTCGTCGGCGCCACCTACACCCACCACCGCGACACGCAGGGACTGGAGACCGTCGGCCCGCACACCGCGCTCGGCTCCATGAACGCGGTTCTGGCCAACCGGATCTCGTACGCCCTGGACCTGACCGGTCCCTCGCAGACCGTCGACACCCTGTGCTCGTCCTCCCTGGTCGCCCTCCAGCAGGCGGTCGCCGCGCTGCGCTCGGGCCACTGCGGCGCCGCCATCGTGGCGGCCTGCCAGGTCGGGCTGACCCCGTGGTACTACCGCAGCCTGAGCCAGCTCGGCGCACTGTCGGAAAGCCTGCCCCGGCCCTTCGACGAGCAGGCGGACGGTTTCCTCCCCGGCGAGGGCGCGCTGGCCGTGATGCTGAAGCCCCTGGCGGACGCGGAGCGGGACGGCGACCGGATCTGGGGTGTCATCCGCGGCACCGCCGTCAACCACGGCGGCCGGGGCAGCGCCCTGCCGGTGCCCCGCAGCGAAGCCCAGGCCGCCGTGGTCCGGGCCGCCCTGGACGACGCCGGCCTGGCCCCGGCGGACATCTCCCTGATCGAGACGCACGGCACCGCGACCCGGCTCGGCGATCCGATCGAGATCGCCGCGCTGACCGAGGTGTTCGGCAGCGACCCGGACCGTGACGGGCCGTGCCACATCGGCACGGTCAAGGGCAACATCGGGCACCTGGAACCCGCGGCCGGACTCGCCGGACTGCTGAAGGTGCTGCTGTGCCTGCGGCACCGCGAGATCCCGCCCGTCGCAGGCTTCGAGAAGCCCAGCAGCCACCTGGACCTGTCCGCCGGGACGTTCGTGATCCCGGTCGAGCCCCGGCCGTGGACCTCGGAGGGGCCGCGCCGGGCGGGCGTCAGCTCCTTCGGCATGGGCGGCACCAACGCGCACATCGTCGTGGAGGAGTACCTCGGGCAGCCCCCGTACGGGGAGGCCGACGAGCAGGACCCCCGTACGACCGCCGCCCCACCGGACGAGTACCTGCTGGTCCTGTCCGGTCACACCCCGGACGCCCTGCTCCGGCGCATGGAGGACGTGCGACCGCTGCTCCGCGGCACAGCGGACGACCTGGCCGGGCTGTGCCGCTCCACTGCCGTGGGACGGGACCACCGGGCGTACCGCGTCGCGGTCCTGGGGGCCACGGCCGACGAGCTGAGCACCGGACTGGCACGGGCGCTGGACCTGGCGGACCGGGCACCCGGCACCGTCGTCCGCGGTGGAACGGTGCTCGACAGCGCCTCGACGGGGACCGGTCATCCGGCCTTCCGCTACGTCGGCGGCGGTTCCGTCGACTGGGCCGCGGTGTACCCGGGCCCGCCGGCACGCCGCCGCACCCTGCCGCCCTACCCCTTCGGGGCACGACCCGACGCGACCGCGACACCCGGGCAGGCCCCTCAGACCGCGACCCCGCAGACCGCGACCCCGCAGGCCGCGGAGGACGTGGCCGCGGCCGTGCGGCAGCTCACGGCCGCCCACCGGGTGCTGGGCGAGGACACCGTGCCGGGGGCGCTGCCCCTCGCCCTCGGCCTGCGGTCGAGCGGTGTCCTGACCGGGATCGCCTTCACCGGCCGGGGGACCGGAACGCATCCCCTCACCAGCGACTTGGGCGACCCCGCCCGCACCGGCCCGGCCGCCTTCCGGCACGGCGGCCGGGTCGTCGCCCGGCTCACCACGGCCGGCACCCCGGCCGGGCCGGTGCCCGGCGCCGCGGACCTGGACGCCGTACGGGCCGGACTCGGCCGCACGCTGGAACCGGACGGCCTCTACGCCTGGTTCGCGGCGAAGGGAATGGAGCTCGCCGCCCCGCTGCGGTCCATCACCGAAGTACGGTACGGGCCGGGCCGGGTGCTCGCGCGGATCGCCCTCCCAGCCGCCGGCCCGCTGGAGGCGGAGGCAGTGGCGATGGACGCCGCCCTCCAGGCCATGGCCGTCCTCACCCTGGCGGATCCCGCCTCCCCCTCGGGGACGTACCTGCCGGTCTCCATCGGCCGGGCGACCCGCTGGGCGGACCCGGCGCGGACGGCTTTCGTCCTCCTCGAAGGCACGGGGCCCGGAAGCGACGGCACACGGCGCGGTGACGCGACCCTGTTCGCCGCCGATGGGCGGGTACTGGTCCGGCTCGACGAGATCGAGTACCGGACGGTGACGGTGCCCCGGAACGACCCGTCGCCCTCCGCTCCCACCCCCTCTCCCGCCCACCGCACTCCGCGGGCCGCGGCGTCGGAGGCGGCGATCGTCGCGTTGGTGCGCACCGTCCTGCACGACCCGGGTGTCACCGCGACCACCTCACTGTCCACCGCGGGTCTCGACTCCATGCTGGCGACGGCCGTCGCGGACGAGGTCGAGGAGAGGTACGGGGTGCGGATCGGCCCGATGGACGTCCTGGACGCCGCGGACTGCCGGACGCTCGCCGCACACGTCGCCGGGCTTGCGGCCCAGGGAGTGTTCGAGCCGGACACGGCCCCCGACGCGGCCCCGGACACGGCCCCCGACGCGGCCCCCGCACCGGTCGCCGTTCCCACGACCGTCGCGGTCCCCGCCCCCGCCGTCGCCGACACCGTGCCCCCCGAGGACATGGCGGTCATCGGCCTGGCCCTGGCGCTGCCCGGCGCCCCGGACCCGGAACGGTTCTGGTCGCTCCTCGCCGGCTCGGGCGAGGAGATCCGCCCGGCTCCGCCCCACCGCTGGGGCCGGTACGCCGGCGGTGCCGAGCCCGACGTGGGCGGATTCCTCGACAACGTGGAGGAGTTCGACGCCCGGTTCTTCGACTTCTTCCCCAAGCAGGCGGAGGTCCTCGACCCGCAGGTCCGCTGGCTGCTCCGCACGACCTGGGAGGCGCTGGAGTCGGCGGGCCTGCCGCCGAGGCAGCTGGCCCCCTCCACGGGCGTGTTCGTGGGCGCCAGTTACCAGCACTACAAGGACTTCAACATCGCGTCCGAGCTGGACGCCCCCAGCGGCCTGGGCAACCACAACGCGTTCCTGGCCAACCGGGTGAGCTACTTCCTGGACCTGCACGGGCCGAGCATGACGATCGACACGTTGTGCTCCTCGTCGCTGGTGGCCCTGCACACG
>NZ_JBVJWV010000075.1:0-7699 GCF_055602105.1 Streptomyces sp. NPDC037421 | reverse complement strand
GGCCAGGCTCGACGCCTTCCGCTGGCTGACCCGATACAACACCCGCCGCCGACACTCCCGCCTCGGTCAACGGTCTCCCATCGCCTACGAGAACGTCCTCCGACCAGCAGCGACTACCCTGGCCCAAACCGCATAGACGTGTTCAACATTTGGGGTCAAGGCCCGTGCTGCGGCGCCTGATGGATCAGGCCCGGGACGGCTCGACGCACACCGTCAGCTACTACTTCACGCGGGTCGGCCAGGCGGTGAAGCAGATAGAGGGGGCGGCGGTCGAGATGCCGTCGCGGGCGACCTTCTACCGGCTGTTCAACAGACTGGAAGCGGGGCGGCACACGACTGGTTCGGCCCGGACCCGCCGTTCCCTGGCCAATCAGCCAGACGGGGTCTTCGACCAGGTCTCGGTCTGCCGTCCGGGCGAGCTGATGGAGATCGACTCCACGCCGTTCGACGTGCTGGTGCGGCTGGACAACGGGGTGGTGGACCGGGTCGAGCTGGTCGGCATGGTCGACGTCGCCACACGCTCGATCACCGCGGCGGTGCTGAGGCCGACCACGAAGTCGGTGGACGCCGCCCTGCTCCTGGCCCGCTCGGTGACCCCGGCGCCGATGCGTCCGGGCTGGCCGGAGGCCCTGCGGATGGAGCACTCCGCGCTGCCCTTCGAGCGGCTTTTGTCGGTGGACGAGCGGCTGCGGCACGCGGCCGCGGTCCCGCTGATGATCCCGGAGGCGATCGTGGTGGACGGCGGGAAGGCGTTCTTGTCGAAGAACTTCCACGCCGCCTGCAACGCGTTCGGCACCGAGGTGATCCATGCCCCGCCCCGCACCCCTACTCACAAGCCGCACATCGAGCGGACTCTGGGTTCAGCAGCATCGCTGTTCGCCCAGTTCGTCACGGGGTACACCGGACGCTCGGCCGAGCACCGCGGCCGCAAGGTCGAGGACCAGCCGCTGTGGTCTCAGCACCAGCTCCAGGAACTTCTGGAGGAATGGATCAGCTCGGGCTGGCAGGCCAGGGCCCATGACGGGCTGCGTGACCCACTTGCCCCCGGGCGGACGTTCTCGCCGAACGAGAAGTACGCCGCACTCGTCGAGACGGCCGGCTATCTGCCGCTCGCGCTGGGCGCCGAAGACTATTTGGAGCTGCTGCCCACCCGCTGGCAGGCGGTCAACTCCTACGGCATCAAGGTCAACCACCGTATCTACGACTGCGACGAGCTGAACGGGTTGCGGCGGGTGAAGTCTGGGATCGCCGGGCGGAAGAACCGGTGGGAGGTCCGCCACGACCCCTACGACATTCGCCTCCTTTGGCTGCGCGACCATCGCGAGGACCGGTGGATCACCGTTCCCTGGCGGCTGTTATCGACCACTGCCACCCCCTTCGGTGAACTCGCCTGGAACCACGAAGCCCGCAACCTGCGCAACCAGGGTGGTCAGGTCACCGAGGACGCCATCGCGGAGGCGGTGGGCGACCTCCTCGACCGCGCGGGCAACGGGCCACAGGAACAGGCGCCACCGGACAAGCCGGACCGCGGCGGCCTCAGCCGGCGCCGCGCCTCCAAGGTCGCCGCCCGCACCCGCGCGACCGCTCAGCCCGACTGGCCCCGCCCTGATCCGCCGGAGCCTGCCGCACCGGTACTGGTCCCCGAGGCGGCAGAAGACGACGAGGACGACGGCGAACAGATCGCCGACATCGTGCCACTGAAGGTCTTTGACGCCCGCAAGGAGGCAAAGAAGTGGTGGTGAACTTCCCCGAGTTCGGGATGGCCGACGAACGACGCCTGCCGACCACGACCCTGGAGGGCTGGCGCCGGTTCGTGAACGCAGACCCGCTTACTTTCAATCTGCTGCCCGAAGAGGACTGGCAAGCCCTCCAGGATCCGGCCCGCCACGAGTACGACGAGGCCCGGGTGAACTACCACTCCGAACTGATCGTCGTGGAGACACCCACGATCCGCGAGGTCACCCACCAGGGCAGACTCCTCACCCTGGTGAACCGGCGAGAGATCAGCGCCCGCCGCGGCCTGATCGTCTCCGGGCCCTGGGCGACGGGCAAATCCACCGCCATCAAGCAGCTCGGCCGCACCCACGAGCTGCGAGTACGTCAGCGCTTCCCCGAGCACGACCGCATCCCGGTCGTCTACGTCTCCGCCCCGCCCAACGGCTCCCCGCGCAAGCTCGCCACCCGCTTCGCTCACTTCCTGGGGCTGCCGCTGAAGTCGAGGCACAACGAGATGGACATCGCCGACACCGTCTGCCAGATCCTCACGGATGCCCGTTGCGACCTCGTTTGTGTCGATGAGATTCACAACATCAACATGGCGACATCCACGGGCAAGGACATGTCGGATCACCTGAAGTACTTCACCGAGCACATCCCCGCCACGTTCATCTACGCGGGCATCAACGTCGAACGCGAAGGCCTGTTCAGCGGGGTGAGGGGGAAACAGATCGCCGCTCGTTGCGTGATGCGGACGACCGGGAACCTCCCCAACCAGGCCGAATGGCGGTCGATGATCGCCACGATGGAGCAGGCCCTGCGGCTGCACCGTCACCGCTGCGGCGGCCTGGCGAGGCAAGCGAAGTATCTTCACCAGCGCACGGCGGCAGCATCAGCAGCCTGTCCCATCTCATCAGGGCGGCCGCGATCAGCGCGATCATCGACGGCGGCGAGCGCATCACACGGGGCCTGCTCGATTCCATCCCGGTCGACCACAACACCCAGTCGGACAACCCGTCTCCCGCCGGCGACGACGATGATGAGATCGGTGACGCCGCGTGACGGCGGCGCCTCTGCCCGGTCCGCGGCTGCGACAGCTCCCCCGGACCATTGACCCGCTCCACCGGGAGACGTCCGGCTCCTACCTGGGGAGGCTCGCCGCCGCCAACCGCATCTCTCACCAGGAGCTGTCCGCGCACATTCAGGACCCGGACCAAGTCCACCCCGGCAAGCTCACCACGTTGCAGGCCCTGCACTGTCTGTCCGGGCACCCCCTCGACCGGCTCCTGCGGGCCCTGCCTGACCTGCGGACCGGGGAACTGACCGCCCGCTTCACCGCCCAGCCCCTCAAACCGCTGCCCGACAAGAAGTGGACGGTTCGGCCGATCTGCAACCGCTGCCTGGCCGCGCTGGGCATCACCACCCACGCTTCACACCATGTCCCGGTCAGTACCAATGTCTGTCTCCGGCACGGCCGCTGGATCGGCCGCCACGGACAGCAACTCGACCTGCACACCGTCCCAGAGGTGATCCGCGCACAGCGGCACCACTACAACCTCGTCCGCCGTCACGGCCAGCCGACCGTCACCTACCCGATGGCGGAAGCCACCGACATCTCCTTCCGCTGGTGGGACAGCAGCCGGTTCGACCGGCAATGGCACCGCCGCATGACCGCACTGAGCGGCCCGAAATGGGTCACCTTCAAGGACGAGATCGACCTCGTCGCCTGCACCTACCCGGGCATCGTCGCCCTCGCTGGCCTTCTCGCTTCCGCCCATCTGCGGTTCCTGCCCTTCACCGGCAACGAGCGGGACCTACGTCGCTTCATCCACGAAGTCCGCGCCCGGGCCGCGCCCGGCTACTCCCTCGAAGACGCCGGCAAGCGCGACCCACTGGTCCGCTGGATCGAGGAAGAACCGTATGACCGCAGCTTCCCCTTCTATCCCTGGCACCCGCCGACCCATCCCGACCGTGAGCAGGTGAGCGCCCAGTGACGACCTCACCCTCTCTGCGGCGGACACCGTCGGCCCCGGCCATGGTCGGCTACGTCCGCGCAGCCGCCGGCCGAAGTCCCGTCCCGCAGATCAATGTCCTCATGGGCGTAGGTGTCGCGGAGGAGCACATCTATATCGAACGGACCAACGGCCACAAAACCGCCTGGCCTGAGCGGGACCTGCTACTGCCCCAACTCCGCTCCGGCGACACCATCACGATCACGCGGCTGGACCGGCTCTTCTACTCCGTCCAGAACCTCATCATCGTGGCCACCGACCTGCGCGACTGCGGCATCCGGCTCCATGCCGTCGAGCAGGGTATCGACAGCAACACCCTCGACGGACGCGACTTCTTCGGCATGATGTCCGTCTTCGCTGGCCTGCACCGCGAGTTCGTACTCGCCGCCACCAACGACGGCCTGGCCGCCGCCCGCGCCCGAGGCAAGACCGGCGGACGGCCACCACGCCTCACCCCCGAGCAGGCCGAGCAGGCCGAGCAAGCCCAACAGCTCTACGACTCCGGCACCCCAGTCCCGAACATCGCCCGCACCTTTAAGTCCGCACCTGCCACCATCTACCGCTACATCACGCCCAAAGCAGCGAACTGACGACCACAGGGCAGCCATCACGCTCCGTGACTTTCGCCGAGTCGCTCACCGGCTGGCAGCATGCTGACTTCACGGTGTCACGACCTGCGGATGCGCAAACACCGAGTTGTCGATGACAACATCCATCATCGGCAACGGGGCGACTTCCTGAAGATAGATACGCTCGGCCACCAGATACCTGTTCCGGTGGATCGACTCCGCTTCAGATCCGGCCCAGTCCTGGTCACGCTCGGCACCCCGCTGAACGGACAGCTCCGCATCCACCTGCAACCAGACTCGGAAGTCCCAGTACTCATTGATCTCGGGCCGGAAGGCGAAGACGCCATCCACGATCAGCACCGCGTCCGCCCCAAGCGGCGTCGCTTCCGCTGAGTGATCTCGCTGGGTCAGCGGGTCGATGCTGCACAGCACGCAGGATGTCGCTCCCGATGACCGGCAGGGATCCAGCAGCAGGCTCTTGACCGCCTCATAGTCATATGCGTTGCGGTAGTACCCCTCACCGGACTCCCGGTCATACAGGTGCCGATCCCTCCACGGCTTCTTGAAGTCGTCGAGAGTCGCCCGGAGCACTGGCCGCCCCGCAGAACTGATCCACTCAGCTACTTCATGCCCGAAGCTCGTCTTCCCGGCGGCGGTGAAGCCGTCGATCCCCACGAGCAGGCGGCCCTGCCCGAGAGCCAGAATGCGCTTGGCGATCTCTTCGACCAGCATGCTGCGCTCGACAGAGGCCGCCGGAGGGCAGGGCTGCTGCCAGGACGAAGCCGAATGATGCACGTCCGCCTGTGGTGATCTCATGGGGTGAACCTATCGGCTGGCCCAACGGCCAGGAAGATCACCCGTCAGCACTCAAAGCGCCGACCTGCCACGGCCATCCTTCTTCAGCCAGCAGACACGATGAGGTGAAACACCCGCCTGCATCTACTCCGCGCAGGCACGATGCGGTGAGACACGGGCGCAGCCCCCTCTCACGTCAAAGCGCATCCACGCTGGTCAGAAGGCCCCGTGAAAGCAAGGTCAAATGAGACGGGACATGTACTACCGAATGAGGCCAGCGCGGCACTCCTCGCCGGCTTCAGGCGCCCAAGGGGGCAGCAGCCGACTTCGCCGTAGCCGCCTAGCGCGCAACCCTGGAGCAATCCCGGCCTGACCCCGTTGACACCTGGACCGAGAGAAGACTTGTACCCCACCAGTCCAAGACGACCACGGCCACGAAGCTCCGACCGCTACGGTGACGCTACGGACTATCAGGAAGCCGGGTGTTCAAACGCCCGGTGAGCCAGGAGGATCAGTGACCGTTCCGATTCTCAGCTTCACGCAAGCCTCGGGCCCGAAGGACGCGGGCGAGCACACGTGGTCGGAGGACCTGTACCAGCTGGAAATGGACCAAGAAAGCTACGAAGAAGAGCGGGCTGCGGAAGCCAGACGACTGCGCAGCTCTGCCCGGGAGCTGCTTGACCAGGCCACGGCTGAGTCCGCTCCGGCAGGCAGGGAACGGCTCGTCGAGCGAGCCAGGCGGCAGCTCCAGCAGGCGAATGATCCTCGTCCCCAGAAACGGCAGGTCCTGGAACGTCGGGAACAGATCATGATGCGCTCGTGTGGGCGGCCAGCCGTCCTTGTGCGCCCCAGCCTTCCGGGGCACCGAGAGGTGTACCACCGCGATGAGACTTGCGGACTCATCAGTGGGGACGGCCGACACCTGAACAGTGCCGGGTGGACGCCGGTCGGCGAGGCGGAAGCTGCTGGATACCGGCCCTGCGCACGCTGTGGTGGCTGACGGCTTGCCGACCGGAACGAAGCCCTGAAAGTTACCGGCGGGCTACTTGTCGCCTGGTTCGCCGCTCGTTAACGGCCCCCATCTACCGCCACCTCGCAAGACCGCCACCGCCGGCCAAGCCATAGCCGACCCGCCTACGCGGGGAGCCATCTACCGCCACCTGGACAGGGCCCTGCCCCAGCAGACCGCAACACCCCGTAGAGGCAGGATCACCGCAGCTCAGGGGCTACTCCGTTGTTTTCTTGGCGGGTACTACTGGGACCCCTCCTCGTCCGACATGTCGGAGGGATACCGCCGCACCCGGTCCGGATGATCGGCCGCGTTGCCGTACACGTGCGCGAGGCAATCACACGATCGGGCTGCCGAGTTGAGATCAGCGGGCGTGAGCGCGTACAACTGCGACAACAGGGCCTCCTGGTACTGCTCGGTTCGGTTCGCACCTCCGAGCTACCAAGGGGCCCTGCCTTCATGCGCCTACCGCCAGAAGATCACCCCGGCGGGAACCCTGTTCGACTTGCACGTTCCATGATCGGTTGAGATACGGCTTCTCAGGCCACTGCGTGGCGTCCTGCCCCACCTGATGCGCAGGACCAGCCGGTGCCTCGGCCTTCGTGGTAGAAGCCACTCTCACTCCCCAACTCCCCCACCCGGTGTGAAGCAGGGGCGAATGGTGACAGCAAAGGACACCGTCACGGTACGGGAGGCCGGTGACACTGCGCTGGTCGTGGACAGCGGTGCCGCGGTGAATGAGGTGAGGAGATCTCACCGCGGTGGGCGCCGGCCCTATCGGCCATGCGGGATGACTCTGACCTGCGAGGCAAGTGCAGTCAGATCCGGTGGACCGGCGCGGAGTGTGTCCAGTGCCAGCTGACCGGGCTCCACTGCTTCTTCAGGGCCGTGCGCTGCCGGGTGTAGGTGCGCAGGGCCTCTTCCACGGTGGCGGAGAGGGCGGTGAGGTCGTCGGGGATGGGGATGCGCAGGATGAGGTGCTGCTTGGTGTGGACCAGCAACAGGTCTCCGTCGGGGGTGCAGGCTCCGAGGGTGAAGTGGATCAGCGGCTTGAACGCCTTGGTGTCGGTGTCCAGTTTGGCGCGGAGTACCCCGGCCTTGTTCCAGGCGTAGAGGCCGTAGCGGTTGAGGTGGAAGGCGTGGCCGCGGTGCGGGTCGGCGGTGACGTGGAAGTTGAAGCCGGTGAAGGGCGAGTCGCGCCACATATGGAGGCCGTGGAGGCGTCCGGTCATCTGGCCCTGGTCGTCGACGAGGGCGAAGACGAAGGGCTGTCCGCGGCTGCCGCTGCGGAAGGTCTTCGCAAAGAAGGGGATGACGAAGAGGTCGTCGGCGAGCGCTGCGGGGCGGCCGAGGCGCGAGCCCTCCCAGTTCGACAGCCGGTCCTCGCCGGCGGCGAGTTCGGTCAGTGCGGGGCGGGGCCGGTTCGTCATGCCGATGGGCGCGCCCTGGTACGTGGCGTGCGGGCGCAGGTCCACGGCGCCCTGGTGGGCCGGCTGGGGGTCGAGGGAGGCAAGCGTGCGGATGGCAGGCTTCGCGTCTGCGGTCAGCGGGCCGTCGGCGATGCCGACGAGGTTGGTGATCACGTTGCCGTACCGCAC
>NZ_JBVJWV010000074.1:0-8482 GCF_055602105.1 Streptomyces sp. NPDC037421 | reverse complement strand
CTGAGGGTGGGCTGTGGTGGGGGGGGGCAAACGTGACGGCCCCCCCCCCCAACCCCCCCCCCCCCCCCCCCCCCGCGGCGATCAAAAATTCACCAACTTTCAGAGGATGCTATCCGGAAGCTCTCGCAGCGCATCGATAGCAATTTGTAGTCTCGAAATCATCAAGGCTCGGCTCTGTCGGATTCCCTCTCTGATTTCTTCGGGGAGGCCGTCACTTTCAATGGCCATCCGGAAATTCTCCCAGCCTTCGTACGCGATGCGCGTCGCACCCCTAATTTCATCACCAAAGAGTGCCTGCCGGTCGAAATTCATGGGAATCCCTGACGGCCGCAAATAGCAGAGAGAGGCCTCTGTGAGAAACTGCCCCACGAGCGCCTTGGCTTCGTGGTCGAGGAGTTCGCAGGACAGCATCTGAATGACGAGATTCGTCGGAACTTGACGAACCGGGCCTCGCAGCGAGTCTGGAACCATCCACCTGCCCTCCTCTGAGAATTCGCCTCCGGTGGCCTTCATCCCTCACTCACCCTTCATCCCACTCATCCATATCTGGCCATCAGCCATCTCTGTGCCTCATCGTTATCCAGCGGAACTCCGTCCACGCCGCCAGCTCGCAAAACTTGCGCACAGTAGGTCACGCAACCCTGGTCGGGCAAAGAGTACGGAGGCCAGCGCCCTTCGTCGGTCTTAAAGAGGGCGTTCTCGACGAACATTCTTGCCCGCCCCGCAAGGGGAAGCCTAATATTCAGTCTCCACGTGATGGCCGGAAGATCGCCGGGGTCGAACATTTCGACTCCGTTGTCGCTTCGACTCACATCGCCGAACTGGTGGGTGCTGAGCTCTCCTTCTGCGTCACGAATCGTGATCAGAGCATGTTGCCTACCATCCGGATAGTTTGCCAGGTGGACCGTGGCTTCGTCGGTGCGGCAGTTGTGGACGAGGACCTGAGCGGCACCTGCCAGCACGTAGTAAGTGTGCTTATCGGCCACGGTCAAGTTGTGCACGGTGGCTGCGGAGGAGACCCAGCGGCGAACTGTGGAGATCTGGACGTGGGTGCCGGCGCTGGTGCGCAGCCATTGGCCCGACTGCAGGTCCTTGGCCTCGACCCATGCGTTGAGCTGCGGGATCCAGAACGGGTGGCCGTCCGTAGCGACGACTTCCGCCGTTTCGGAGCCAGATTCGCCGTCGACGTCCACGACGACCGTAACCAGGTTTTTGAGGCCTTGGCCCTTGATCTCGGCCGTGACCGATTCGGCGCGGGTTTCACCCGTGGTCTCGTCCGTCGCCAGGACCTGGTCTCCGACCTTGACGTCTTCGATCGCCTTGGTGGAACCATCGGCCATCAGCACCTTCGTGCCCGGCGCGAAGCTGTTGGTGGTGCAGGCGTCGGCTGCCTTACCGGAGCCGCCTGAGCCGCTGCTGCCGCCGTTGCTGCGGGAGGAGCCGCCGGACGAGCCTCCGCTCTTGTTCATGTTGACGGACTTGCCGCCGCTGCCCTTCGAACCGCCCTTGCCGGCGCTTGCCGCCGAGGAGGCCTTCGGGTTGGACTTGGCCTGGGCTTGCTTGTGGTTCGAGTTGCCTGTCTTCTTGCTGTTGTTGACCGCCTTGTTGCTTGTTGTGTTGATCTTGTCGGCGGCCTTCTTCTTCGCCGCTTGTGCTGCCTTTTTGGCTGCCTCTATGGCCTTCTGCTTGGCCTCCAGGGCTGCCTTCTCGGCCGCTCGCGCCGCCGCCAGGACGAGTTCGGCGGCCTTCTTCGCCGTCTTCCAGGCCTGGATCGCCGAGATCGTGCGTTTGACTGCCTTCAGTACCGAGGGGATCTTGCCGAGCTTCGTCCACGGGATGGCACCGATGATCATGCTTCCGCATGACCACATGTCGCCGCCGAAGCAGGCCATGGCGTCGTTGATGCCGATGAAGTCCTTCAGCCCCGACCAGGCGGCCTCCAGGTTTCTGATCCTCGTCCGCGCAGGTCAGCGGCGGAAATGGAAGTACAGGGCGAGGGCTGCCCGTTCGGAGAACGGTCACAGTGACGGTTCCGCGAACGGAACTCCTGGGGCGCTGGCGGCCAGAGCGACCACGGTCAAGTTCACCCCGGTGAACTTGACCGTGGGGTGGCGTTGACGGCGGCGAACGCGACCTGGAGGGCCCTGTTCCCAAGGGTAGCGAGAGGCGGCAGCCCAGGGATCAGAACAGGCAGTCACGCGTCGGCCGTCAGGTCCGGGGGCCGTCCCCGAGGCTGCGCCGTACGGCCGCAGGCCCAGCTTCTGGACGCCGGACGGGCGGCTGCGGGACCTCCTCGGCGGTCCGCTCGGCGGCTGTCCCGCCGCGGGCTGTGACGCGAACCAGCTGGGCGTCATCGAGCGGGACCGGTCCGTGCCCGAGAGGGCGGCGCTTCGCTTGTTCTTTATGGTTTGAGTCGGTTTCGTTCGGTGATGCTCTCTGGTCGTTTCACGGTTTTACCCACGTCGTAGCGGGTGGCGGGCCGCCGGTTTTTGGAGCCAAGCGGCCTGCCAGGTCCGGGGGTTGAGGGTTTTGGCGCGCGGGCCGGGCAGTGCAGGTGCGGGCGGAGGTTCCGAAACCCCCGGCGGACTCGGGCCGGGGCGAGTCGGCCGGGCTCGGCGGGCTTCTCCCACGGCCGCCGCAAGTCGGCGGCGGCCTCGCGCAGAAGGCGGATCTGGGTGTGGGCAGCGATGATCAGCCAGGTCCAGCGCTCGCCAGCCTTGGGGGTTCGCAGCTTCGGGCGGGTCCACCCGAGGGTCTGTTTCATCAGCCGGAAGGTGTGCTCCAGGTCGAAGCGCCTCAGGAATGCCTGCCAGCGCACGTCGACGTCCTCGCAGTTCAGGCCGGTGGCGGACGACCACAGCCAGAGCGGCAGCGGGTCTCCTCCGCCGGGCAGCCGGTCGACCTGGAGGCGGATCAGTGTGCCCTCGATGATGGGGAGTTCGCCGGTGTGCTCGATCCAGGCGGAGCGGGTGGTCAGGCGCGGGTGGATACGGTCCCAGGCCATCGCGCGGGTGGTGCCGTATCGGTCGGTGACCTGTGTCGTGGCCGCGTCGGGCTCACCCCAGGTGTCCGGCTTGGCGAAGCGGAACTCCTTGCCGTGCTTCGGCGGTCGCCCGCCCTGGGGGTAGGCCAGGGCGTACTCCTTGAGCGAGGGCGTCGGCCGTCGCATGACGCGGTCGGAGCGCATCCGTCCCAGCACCTCGACCGGGAGGCCGTCGAGGAGGTGGGCCATGCGTGGGGCGTCGTAGCCGGCGTCGAAGACGATGAGGATGTCGCGGTCGCCGACGTGCCAGCGGCCCATCTCGATCAGGTCGGTGACCACCCGGCGGAGCTGGGAGGCGGTGGCCTCGGCGACGTCGTCCTCAGGTCCGAGGCGGACGGCGTCCAGGAGCTGGCACCAGGACGTCCGGCCCGATTCGAGGGCGGCGACGAACGAGTACGGCCAGCCGGGGATGAACTGGTCCGAGGACCGTCCGCTGCGGCCGTAGACGTGGCAGAACAGGCGATCCGCGCTGGTCGGCGCGTCGGGGCGGAGCCAGTTGCTGACGTCGACGGCCAGGACCAGGCGCCCGTCGGCGGCCCGCGGCATCGGCAGACCGGCCAGCACCTGCCGCAACCGGGGTACGTCCACGTTCCCGTGGTTCAGCGCCTCGTACATCGCGCCGTGCCCACGCCGGTGCTCGGCCACCAGCGTCAGATCCACCGGCGAGGTCACCGGGCCGTCCGCGCACAGCAACGCGTCCACGAGCTCGAACAGCTCGTCCCCGCGCACGGTCAGGCAGTCGAATAGTTCCTCCCGGAAGTGTGACGCTTGCGCGAACGCTTCCCCGGGACCGGCGTCAGGCAGCAGACTCACCCTCACGGCCTTCGTCTCGATCGGTGCACCTTGGTCGGAACACATGATCAGACGAAGGCCGCCCCAGCGTCCCGCGAATGCCCAGCTGGGCTACCCAGTTCGATACGCCGTTCGAAGTCAGTCAGGCAGCGCCACGGTGAGATCCACCTCGACGAGCTGTCCCGGAAAGCCCAGCTGGGCGACGCCCAAGAGCGTGCTGGCGGTGGTGAACGCCGGACCCAGGGCAGACTCGGTGAGCCGACTCCATGCGGCTCCGAGAATGTCCCTCTCATCGCTCCGCACGTAGATCACTGACCGCACCACATGTTCAGGCTGGGCACTCACCGCTGCCAGGGCAGTGAGCGCGTTCGCGACAACCTGGTCGACCTGCGTCTCGAGGGAACCGGAACCGACGAGGTCACCATTCCGATCAAGCGGGCACTGCCCCGCCAGATAGGCGGTACGGCCTGCCTCCACCACGGTGATGTGGTGGTAGCCGGGTGTCTCATGCAGCTGCTCGGGGTTGATGCGGGTGATCTTCTCAGTCATGTCAGCGAGTCTGACCAGCGTGGTGCCAGCACGCACCGCATTTTCTCCACCGGCAAGCATTCCGCAGTGACGTGAGGTTAAAGAACAAGCTTAGTACCTGTTCCTGAGCCATGCATGACAGAGAGGGCGTCGAGTGTGGGTCTGGCTGGGTATGGTCGGCATGTAGGTTCTGGTGATGGGTGAGGGGGCGGTGTGATCGGGCTTGGTGTGTTACTGGGGGCGGCGGTGTTGATGGTGGTGACCGTGCTGCGTCGAGGGAAGCGGCGGCGCACGGAGAATGTGGATGGCCTGCTCATTGAGCAGGCTCGAACGGCGCAGGCAAGAGCTGACCGGAGTTCTTACAGATCGGATGAGGCCTTGCTCGCCTCGATGCTGAGGGATAAGTACAAGCCCTAGCTGGCGGATCCCTCCCTGTACCGGAGGAAGATCTCGGGGTCGCCGTGCCAGTCGGTGCGCCCGATGTTGAGCACCTTCTCCTGAGCCACGCGTGACAGCGGTGATGACCGGTGGCTGGGGTTTCCAACGAGGGGTGTCGCTCCTTCTGGTGAAACGAAAGGGGATGCGACTCCGCTTGGACCTACCGTAGTCAGAGTGGAGAAGCGGGGCGAGGCCGGGTGCGGTTGGTGGCGGTGAACGAGTCAGTCCCGGGTGTGTTCGCGAGGGGCTGGCTGACCGGCTCGGCGGGACTGCCGACGGGTAATTCGCCTGATCATGAGGGTGATCGCGGCCCAGGTGATCAGCGACTCCGAATGCTGGATGAGCCTCTCGTAGTCGCGAGCGTGTCTGCGGGCGTGCATGACCCAGGCCAGCGACCTCTCGACCACCCAGCGGCGGGGCAGGACGACGAACCCGACCGCGTTCTTCGGCCGGCTGACGATCTTCAACGTCAGGTTCAGGTACTTCTTCGCCCAGTCGACGAGCTGTCCGGCGTAGGCGGAATCGGCCCAGACGATCGTGATCTCGGGGTGCATGAGCCGCAGTCTGAACAGGACTTCCTTTGCCGCGTCACGGTCGGTCATGTCGGCCGGGGTGACCACGACGAACAGCGGCAGGCCTTTGGTGTCGACCACCAGGTGCCGCTTCCTGCCGTTGATCTTCTTCGCTGCGTCGTAGCCGCGCGAGTCCTTGCCGACGGTCTCGGCGGCCTTGACGGACTGGGAGTCGATGATGGTGGCGACCGCTCCAGGGGAGCGGCCCATGTCCCGGCGGACGCGTTTGCGGAGCTGGTCTCGGATCTGCCCGATCACCCCGGCGGCGGCCCAGCGGGCCATGAAGTTGTAGCAGGTCCGCCAGGGCGGGAAGTCCTTGGGCAGGGGTCGGGTAGCCGGGACACATTGCTGCGTCCCGGCCCCCTCAGAACCGGCCATGCCCGCTTTCCAGGCAACCGGCTCAAGCAAGCCCCAAGGGCGTCACAGTGCTCTGCATTCGGGGCCGTCTGCCATCCGCAGCATGAAGCTGACGATGGCAGTCGGCGTGAACGAGACGCAGGTTCTTTCTCTCGTCCGACCCGCCGTCACGCCGGTATTCGAAGTGATGCTTATTCAGCATTTTCTTCGAGGCCGCGAACCAGTTAATCCACTCGCGTGGGTTGTCCGGCTCGTACTCGGCTCCGGCAATCAACGCCTGACGGCATAGAGGGCAGAGCCCCCGTTGCCGGTAGCTAGGGACAGACTCGTCTTGTCCATAGGCGGAGGCGCCTTTCGGCGACGGCGGTTTTCCCAGTATTCGATTAGGGAAGGGTCATCCAATGATGCCGCGCCCTTGATCAGGGTGTGCCGAACGATTTTCGTCCAGGAGAACTTGACGAGGTGGGCGCCGCTGACGCGATCGCCGAACACCCATCGGTCTCGCCTGGTCTTGTCGAACCGGCCGAAGTACCGTTTGACGATCCAGTCCCTCGACTTTAGCGGGTGAGCACGCTTGGCCCACTTGTAAGTGAGCACCCACATGTAGTTGTCCAGATCAGCGAAGACTCTGGACGACACCACCGTCCGGTAATAGGCGACCCACCCCCGAATGATGGGCGTGAGCTTTCTCAAGACACCTCCGGCGTTGGCGCCGTAGAGCGCCTTCACCTCCGTCTTAAGCCTCTCCCGGACTCTCTCGACAGCATCCTTACTGGGCCTGATAAGCAGCTTGGTGCCGAAACGTCGGACCCCGAATCCGAGGAAGTCGAACCCTTCCTCATTGAATCTCAGCCCTCTCGGTTCCAGCCACTTGGCCAGCTCGGTCTTAACACGGTGCGCTTCTTCCTCGCTGTGGCACATGGCCACAAAGTCGTCCGCGTACCGCACGAGAACAGGGGCGTCCCGGGCCGTATATGTACCCCTGTTGCCCGGACCGGCATACCGATAACGACTCCCTGCCGCTGCCTCCATCCCATGCAGGGCAACGTTCAGCAGCAGCGGACTGATCACTCCTCCTTGAGGAGTGCCTTCGTCCGTCCGCATCAAGCAGCCTTCTTCAACGACGCCAGCCCGCAGCCATGCCCTGACCATGGTTCGACCAGGGAACAGGCCTAGGGCCTCCAGAAGCCGAGCGTGGTTGATCCGGTCGAAGGCTGCCGCGAGGTCTGCGTCGAGCACCCACAAACGTGAGGCCCCTTTAGACCCCAATGTGTTGTAGATGGCCTCGATCGCATCATGGCAACCCCGACCAGGGCGGAATCCGTATGACCTCGGCTCGAAGCGTGCTTCCCACTCGGGTTCTAGTGCATTCTTCACCCGGGCTTGAAGTACGCGGTCGATGATCACAGGGATCCCGAGAGGTCGCTGCTTTCCGTTGGCCTTCGGGATGAACACGCGTTTGACCGGACGAGCCCTCCAGGGATTCTCAGACCGCTGGATTCGGACCGCGAGACGGCCTCGCTCCTTCGGTGTGAGCGCAGTTTCCCCATCGATGCCCGCGGTCTTGCGCCCCGCGCTCTGCTGCGTCACCCTTTTGACGCTGACTAGCGTATTGGAGTGGCTTCGCAGCATGAGTTTTTGCAGGTTGCGAACCTTCTTCAGGTCGCCTTCCTGAGTCGCCTTGAAGATTCTTCGTCTCAGTCGCCGTACATGGTCCTCGCACGCGGCCCAGTCGATGCTGCGCCAGTCGATTCGCACGTCCTCCGGTCCGTTCGCACGGGAAGAACGGCGGGGCTCACTGTTCTGTCGAGCCATCAGCCCCTCCGTGCGTCCAACTTGCCCTTCGGTGCTGGTTTCTTCACCAGATCTCTTCAAAGGCTCACCTGGCCCACGTGGGCGCCCTTTCGGGCCGAGTCACTCGGACCCGTATCCGACGAGTTATACGGGGGCGGGTGCCGTCCGCTTTCCCCTGGCCTTTCGGCCTATCGGCATTTGCTTCTTGGGTCATCCTGTTCCCGCCGGGGAATTGATCCTTCCTCACGGTCGGACAACCGGGAGTGATCCCGGACCCCGACGGGGTTTCCACGTTCCGCACTGACAAGATGCGACTGGGGTGGGCGCCTCCTCTACCCCGGGACCGGTGGTGTCCTGCCCTCGCCGGCGAGTCCACGAGGGTCACCTGGCGTTCTTCCACGCCGAGTCCTGTAGCTGCCGCTTGCATTACCATCGCGCAGCTTATGCAATCACGAGGCATAGTCGGAGATTCGCTTTCGCTCGCCCGTCCAGTCTTCCCCTTTGCTTGTTGCCTCCCGATGGCCGGGACGCTCTTGAGCGTGATCGTCCAGCTTCACACCCCGCCGTTACCGGCGACGCATGTGGACGCAGGGGACAGGCCCTGGACACTGGCCTGGGCTTCATCAACTCCTCTCTCGTCTGCCACTTGATCAGTGCGACCTCGTGTCGCACCCCGCCACTTGCATCCGGTGTCCACGACATACCGGATTGCGTCCACACTCTCGCGCCGCGGGTGCTTCTCCAGCCGCCCGCCGCGAGGGGTCTCGCAGGCCGGGATCGAAAGGAGCGGTTCGATCAGGGCCCACTCGTCGTCGTAGGTGTCCGAGGGGTAGCAGCGGCACCGAGCCAACGTCCCCTCCCTTCATGGCGGTGGGGGGGGGGGGGGGGGGGGGGGGGGGGGGGGGGGGGGGGGGGGGGGGGGGGGGGGGGGGGGGGGGCGGGGGGGGGGGGGAGGTGG
>NZ_JBVJWV010000073.1:0-8833 GCF_055602105.1 Streptomyces sp. NPDC037421 | reverse complement strand
TACGGCCGAGTACGAGCTGCGCTCCTCCGCCTTGCGATGCACCGCACCAGACCCCGCGGCCTGATCCACGAAGATCGCCCGGACAGGACCTAGGCCGCCAGTCCGTACACCTGCCCGTACACCTGCCCCGCGTACAGTCCGAGCGTGGAAGACCAGAACCCGCAGCCGCCCCACCGCCCCGGCTCGCCCGTCCGCTCCGGGATCCCCGAGCACGGCCGCATCCCCAAGTACTACGCCGTCAAGGCCCGTATCGCCGACCTCCTCGACGAGCTCGGCGAGGGCGGGCTGCTGCCCACCGAGCGCGATCTCGCCGAGCGGTACGAGGTGGCCCGCGAGACCGTACGCCAGGCCCTGCGCGAGCTGCTGCTCGAAGGCCGGCTGCGCCGCTCCGGACGCGGCACCGTGGTCGCCGGCCCCAAGCTGGAGCAGCCCCTCTCCCTCGCCAGCTACACCGAGGGGGTGCGCCGCCAGGGCCGCCGCCCCGGCCGCAACCTCATCGGCCTGGAGCGCTTCCCCTGCCCGCCCGACCTCGCGCCGGGCATCGGCGCCGAGGCGGGCGAGCCCGTCTGGCACCTGGAACGGGTCCTGCTCGCCGACGACGAGCGCGTCGGGCTGGAGAGCACGTACATCCGGGTGGCCCGGGTCCCCCACCTCGACGTCGATTTCCAGCCGGACTCCTCCTTCTACGGCTACCTCCACGACAGCCTCGGCGTCTCCTTCGGGGACGCGGACGAGAAGCTGGAGACCGTCCTCGCCACCCCCCGCGAGGCCCTGCTGATCGGCACCCCGCCCGCGCTCCCGATGCTGCTCATCCACCGCTTCTCGCGGGACCGGGACGGCCGGCCGCTCGAGCGGGTGCGTTCGCTCTACCGTGGCGACCGGTTCAGCTTCACGACCCACCTGCGGCCCGAGTAGCCCGCAAGGGCCCAGAGCGAACCACCCTCAATCGCCCCAACCAGGACCAATCAAAATCACGGAACGATAACGGGTCTAGTCCAAGCGTCGAGGGCTGTTCACTGCCCCGTCGCCCCAGTGATCCCCCCGGGTCACGGACCGCGCCCACCGTGGACGCCGTGAGAGTCATAGTCGTCGGAGGCGGCGTGGTCGGCACCATGCACGCCTGGCAAGCAGTCCAACGCGGCCACGAGGTCGTCCAGATCGAGCGCGAGGCGGAGGCGCGCGGCGCCTCACTGCGCAATTTCGGCCAGATCTGGGTCAGCGGCCGGGCCGGGGGCGAGGAGCTCGACACCGCCCTGCGCGCCCGCGAGCTCTGGGAGCGGATCGGCGCGGAGGTGCCCGGCCTGGGCTTCCGCGCCATCGGCTCCCTCACCCCCGTACGCAACGCCCGCGAGTACGCGGTCGCCGAGGCGGCCGCCGCCCGCCCCGACGCCGCCGCCCGCGGCTACGAGCTGGTCACCGCCGCCCGGGCCCGCAAGCTCAACCCGGCCCTGCGCGGCGCCTTCGAGGCAGCCCTGTGGTGCGAGCGCGACGCGGCCGTCGAACCGCGCACCGCCCAGCTCCACCTCCGCGAGGCCCTCCGTGCCTCCGGCCGCTACACCTTCGTCCCCGGCCGCGAGGTCCGCGACCTGGCCGGCCCCGGCGCCGTCCGCGACGACCACGGTGACGTCCACCGCGGCGACGCCGTCGTCCTCGCCACCGGAGCCTGGCTGTCCGGCCTGGTCCGCGAACTCGCCCCCGGACTGCCCGTCCGCCGCGTCCGGCTCCAGATGATGCAGACCGCCCCGCTCGGCGAGCCGCTCACCACCTCCGTCGCCGACGCCGACAGCTTCCGCTACTACCCCGCCTACAAGAGCGCCGCCCTGGACGAGCTCAACGCCGCCCAGGCGCAGACCCCCGTCGCCGCCGCGCACAAGATGCAGCTGCTGATGGTCCAGCGCCAGGACGGCGGACTGACCATCGGCGACACCCACGAGTACGAGCACCCCTTCGCGTTCGACACCCTCGAAGACCCCTACGACCACCTCACCCAGGTCGTCGAGTCCTTCCTGGGCCGCCCCCTGCCGAAGATCAGGCACCGCTGGGCGGGCGTGTACGCGCAGTGCACCGACACCACCCGCGTCGTCCACCGCCAGCAGGTGGCCGACGGCGTCTGGCTGGTGACCGGACCGGGCGGCCGCGGCATGACCTGCTCGCCCGCCATAGCCGAGACCACCGCGAACGAACTGGGCTGGTGAGCCGAATGACCGAAACCCCCACCGACACGAACGCCCCCACCGGCACGGACGCCCCCACCGGCACCCCCACCGGCACGGGCCGCAGGCTGGTCGTCCTCGACATGGCCGGCACCACCGTCGCCGACGGCGGCCTCGTCGAGCGCGCCTTCGAGCGCGCCGCCGCACGCCTCGGCGTCGAACCGGGCACCCCCGCCCACGCCGAGAAGCTCCAGTACGTCCGCGACACCATGGGCGAGTCGAAGATCTCCGTCTTCCGCCACCTCTTCCGCACGGAGGAACTCGCCCGGCTCGCCAACTCCGCCTTCGAGGAGGCGTACGCGGAACTCGTCGGCGGCGGCCTCGTCGCCCCGCTCCCCGGAGCCCGCGCCGCCGTCGAGGAGCTCCGCGCCGCCGGCCACACCGTCGCCCTGACCACCGGCTTCGCCCGCGTCACCCAGGACGCCATCCTCGACGCCCTCGGCTGGCAGGACCTCGCCGACCTCACCCTGTGCCCCGCCGACGCGGGCGGCCGCGGCCGCCCCTACCCGGACATGGTGCTGGCGGCGTTCCTGCGCACCGGCGCGGTGGCCGACGTGCGCGAGAGCGTCGTCGCCGGCGACACGGCGTACGACATGCTCAGCGGCCGCCGCGCCGGCGCCGGCCTCGTCGCCGGAGTCCTCACCGGCGCCCACGACCGCGCCACGCTGACCGGGCACGGCGCGACCCACGTCCTCGGCTCCGTCGCCGAACTCCCCGCCCTCCTCACGGAGCCGTCGTGAGCGGCATCCGCTTCGACTCCGTCTCGGTCGCCTACCACGGCACCACCGTCCTGGACTCCCTCGACCTGACCGTCGAGCCCGGCGAGGTCATGGCCCTGCTGGGCCCCTCCGGCTCCGGCAAGACCACCGCCCTGCGCGCGGTCGCCGGTTTCGTCCGGCCCGCCTCCGGGCGGGTGCTGATCGGCGGCCGGGACGTCACCGCGCTCCCGCCGCACAAGCGCGGCATCGGGATGGTCGTCCAGCAGTACGCCCTCTTCCCGCACATGCGCGTCGAGGACAACGTCGCCTTCGGGCTCAGGGCGCAGAAGGCCCCCAAGGCCGAGATCCCCGCACGTGTCGCCGAGGCCCTGGAGATGACGGGGATGGCCGCCTACGCCCGCCGCTACCCCCGCGAACTGTCCGGCGGCCAGCAGCAGCGCGTGGCCATCGCCCGGGCGCTCGCCATCCGCCCCGGCGTCCTCCTCCTGGACGAGCCCCTCTCCGCCCTCGACGCCCAGCTGCGCTCCGGGATGCTGGCGGAACTGGCCCGGCTGCACCGCGAACTGCCCGAGGTCTCCATCCTGTACGTCACCCACGACCAGGTCGAGGCGCTGACCCTGGCCGACCGGATCGCCGTCATGGACCGGGCCCGCCTCCAGGACTGCGGCACCCCGCAGCAGCTGTACCGGGCGCCGCGCACCGAGTTCACGGCCTCCTTCGTCGGCAACGCCAACCTGCTGCCGGTGACGGTGGCCGACGGCGGCGCGGTCTTCGCGGGCCGTCCGCTGGCCCTCGACGCAGGCCGCGCGGCACCGGGTTCCACCGCCACCCTGTGCGTACGCCCGCACCTGCTCGGGCTCGGCGAGGGGCCGAACGCCCTGCGCGGCACGATCACCGAGGTGCAGTGGCGCGGCTCGACGCACCGGCTGTACGTGGACGTGGGCGGGCACCGCGTGAAGGCGGACCTGCCCGAGCTGAGGGAGACCCCGGCGCTGGGCGACGAGGTGACCCTGCACTTCGAGCCCCGCGACGCGGTGCTGCTGGCGGCGGGGGTGTCCGATGCCTGAGACCGCCCCGCCGGCGCCGGCGGCCCCGGCGCGCGCGGTCGTACCGGTGCCGGCGCCGGCGCCGACCGCCCCCGGCCCCCGCCCCGCGGCCCCGCGCGCGGTGTGGGCACTGCCCCCGGTGGCGGTGCTCGCGCTGGTGTTCCTCTACCCCCTCGCGCTGGTCGTCCAGCAGTCCTTCACCCCCGAGGACGGCGGCGGCCCCCTCGACGCCTACTCCGCCGTCTTCGCCTCGAACGCCTTCCGGGAGGCCCTCGGCACCACCGTCTGGCTGGCCGTCGGCGCCACCGCCGGCTGCCTCCTGCTCGGCTTCACCCTCGCCCTGGTCATCGCCTTCGTGCCGTTCCCCGGGGCCAGGGCCGTCGCCAAGTTCATCGACGTCTTCCTCTCCTTCCCCTCCTTCCTCGTCACCCTCGCCCTGCTCTTCATCTACGGCACGGTGGGCATGGCCAACGGCGTCTGGACCGACGTCCTCGGCGTCGCCGACGGCCCCTTCCGCTTCCTCACCACCCCCTGGGGCGTCCTCCTCGCGGAGATCACGTACTTCACCCCGTTCGTGATGCGCCCGCTGCTCGCCGCCTTCTCCCAGCTGGACACCGCTCAGCTGGAGGTCGCCGCGGGCCTCGGCGCCCGCCCCGCCCGGATCGTCCGGCAGGTGATCCTCCCCGAGGCCCTGCCCGCCCTGGCGGCCGGCGGCAGCCTCGTGCTGGTCATGTGCCTCAACGAGTTCGGGATCGTCCTGTTCACCGGCGCCAAGGACGTCACGACCCTGCCGATGCTCGTCTACGGCAAGGCGATCCTGGAATCCGACTACGCGGCCGCCTGCGTGGTCGCCGTCGTCAACATAGCCATATCCGTCGGTCTGTTCGGCCTCTACCGGGTGGTGGGCAAGCGTGCTGGTGCATAGCAAGGGCGGCCGCTGGGCCGCCTGGGGCCTGTTCGGCGTCCTCTTCCTGCCCCTCTTCGCCCTGCCCCTCCTCGTGGTGGTGGCCGCCTCCTTCGCCACCCACTGGTCCGGCGCCTTCCCCTCCGGCCCGACCACCGGGAACTACGCCGCCGCCGTCCGCGGGGAATCCCTCCAGGCCCTGACCACCTCCCTGGTCACCGCCCTCGCCGCGAGCCTGCTCGCGCTCACCGTCGGCACCTGGGCCGCGCTGGCCGCCGCGTCCCTCGGCAGGCGCGGGAAGCGGTGCCTGGACGCCCTGTTCGTGCTGCCGGTCGCCGTGCCGTCCGTGGTCGTCGGCCTCGCCGTGCTCGTCGCCTTCAGCCGGCCGCCGGTCCTCCTCAACGGCACCGCTTCCATCGTCGTCCTGGCGCACACGGTCCTCGTCACCGCGTTCGCCTACCAGTCGGTCTCCGCCGCCATCGTCCGTCTCGACCCCGCGTACGAGCAGGCCGCGGCCTCCCTCGGCGCCCGTCCCGGCTACGTGCTGTGGCGGGTCCGCCTCCCGCTCCTGCTGCCGTCCCTCACCGCGGCCGCGGGACTCTGCTTCGCCCTGTCCATGGGCGAGCTGAGCGCCACGATGATGCTCTACCCCCCGGACTGGATGCCCCTCCCCGTCCGGATCTTCACCGCCACCGACCGCGGCTCGCTCTTCGGCGGCTCCGCCGTGGCCGTGGTCCTGATGGCCACCACCCTGCTGGTGCTGCTGGCCGTCTCCCGCGTCCGCACCCGCGCCTCGTACCGCTGATCCCCCTCCAGCTCCTCCCGTCCCCGCAGACTCCCTTTCCCCGTAAGGAAGTTCCATGACCGGCAAGCTCGTCCTGCGTTCCGCCGCCGCCCTCACCGGCAGCCTCGCCCTCGCCGCCTCCCTCACCGCCTGCGGCGGCTCCACCACCGCCGGCGGCCCCGACGCCGGCAAGGGCGGCGGCGAGAAGACCGTCACCGTCTACAGCGCCGACGGCCTCAAGAGCGACAAGGGCGACGGCTGGTACGACAAGGTCTTCGCCGAGTTCACCAAGAAGACCGGCATCGAGGTCAAGTACGTGGAGGGCGGCTCCGGCGAGATGGTGCAGCGCGCCGTCCGCGAGAAGACCAACACCCAGGCCGACGTGCTGATCACGCTGCCCCCCTTCATCCAGCAGGCCGACGGCAAGGGACTGCTCCAGGCGTACGCCCCGCAGGGATCCGACAAGGTCAACGGGGCCGACAAGGCCCCCGACGGCAAGTGGACCTCCGTCGTCAACAACTACTTCGGCTTCGTCTACAACAAGAAGGAGCTCGGCCAGGCCCCCAGGACCTGGGAGGAACTGCTCGACGCCAAGTACAAGGGCAAGCTCCAGTACTCCACCCCCGGCGTCGCGGGCGACGGCACGGCCGTCCTCATCAAGTCGATGCACGACTTCGGCGGCAAGGAGCCGGCGATGGAGTACCTCAAGAAGCTCCAGGCCAACAACGTCGGCCCCTCCTCCTCCACCAGCAAGCTCGCCCCGAAGACCGACAAGGGCGAACTGCTCGTCGCCAACGGCGACGTCCAGATGAACTTCGCCCAGTCCAAGTCCATGCCCAACCTCGGCATCTGGTTCCCCGCCAAGGACGGCGGCAAGCCCACCACCTTCGCCCTGCCCTACGCCGCCGGCCTGGTAGCCAAGGCCCCGCACGCCGACAACGGCAAGAAGCTCCTCGACTTCATGCTCGGCGAGGAGGCGCAGAAGCAGGTCAGCGAGATCGGCGGCGGCTTCCCGGCGCGCTCCGACATCAAGCCGACCGACGCCAACGCCATCGAACTCACCAAGCTCATGACCGGCGTCGAGGTCTTCCAGCCGGACTGGGCCGACATCGACAAGAACCTCACCGCCCACGTCGACGCGTGGAAGTCCGCGACCGGAAGCTGAGCCTTAACCCCGCGGCCACCCACGGCCGCAACAGTCACCAGTGCATAACGGGTCTGGACCGAGATCTCCCCTCCGGTCCGGGCCCGCCGCACGTCCGCGTGCATCCCGCTCGATCCGCCGCGCCTTCCCCGACGCTCCTGGAGGAGCACGTGTCCACTGTCCCGTCCGGACGCACCCTCGCCGTGGCCGCCACCGCCACGGCCCTGATCGCCGCCACCCTCGGCCTCGGCACCACGGCCGCCGCCACCCCCAACCCCACCGACCCGGCCAAGGCGGCGGCCGAGGCCGCGGCCAAGGCGGCCGCCTCCGCCCCTGCCCCCGCGGCGGCGCAGGCCACCACCGACAAGGTCCTCGTCATCGGCCTCGACGGCATGGTCCTCGACCGCGTCAAGGCCGCCAACGCCCCCCACCTCAACGGCCTGATGGCCGAAGGCCTCACCGCCCGCAGCACCCTGTACGCGAACCCGATGGCCGCCACCTCCTCCGGCCCCGGCTGGTCCACCATCGCCACCGGCGTCTGGCCCGACAAGCACGGGGTGAAGGACAACTCCTTCACCGGCAAGAACTACGGCGCGTACCCCGACTTCCTGACCCGTGCCGAGAACGCCAAGCCGTCCCTCAACACCTACGCGGCCGCCGACTGGGAGCCCATCACCTCCACCGACCAGAACGGCCCGATCTTCTCCGCCAAGGTCGACAAGCGGCTCTCCCTCAAGGGCGACCGCGACGGCTACGGCAACGAGGACCCGAAGACCGCCGCCGCGGCCGCCGCCGAACTCCGCGACCAGAACCCGGACGCCGCCTTCGTCTACCTCGGCCAGGTCGACTCCGCCGGCCACTCCTACGGCGCCGCCAGCCAGCAGTACCTCGACGCCGTCGGCCGCGTCGACGCGCTGGTCGGCCAGCTCCTCACCGCCGTCAAGGCCCGCCCCTCCTACGCCCAGGAGAACTGGAAGATCCTGGTCACCACCGACCACGGCCACACCGACGGCGGCGGCCACGGCGGCTCCACCATCCAGGAACGCGGCACCTTCGTCATCGCCAAGGGCGCGGGCATCCCGGCCGGCTCCGTACGCGAGGACGTACGCCTCACCGACGTCGCCGCGACCGCGCTCGCCCAGGTCGGCGTCACCACGGCCGCCCTGGACGGCGTACCGCTGAACACCCCCGACGGCGACCCCTTCGACACCCTGCGCCCCAACCTCCAGGCGCGCGTGGACGAGACCGGGATCCCCGCCGCCACCAAGGGCTTCACCCACACCCCGCCCGCCGGCTGGTCCGTCGACAACTCGAAGATGGGCACGGGCGGAGTCACCGAATGGGCCGGCTGGGCCTTCGCCACCGACGAGTTCTGGAGCCAGGCGCAGCGCGACCAGTGGCGCGAGCTGAACGTCCGCTCCCGCGACGTGTTCGCCGTCGCCGACTCCGACGAGTGGGACGACAAGGCCCACACCGGCACCTTCGACTCCACCCTGATCACCCCCAAGTGGGCGGTCACCGGCGGCACCACGCGCACCCTGGACTTCCAGACGCACTACCGCCACGAGACCGGCCAGAGCGCCCAGGTCCTCGTCTCGTACAACGGCGGCGCCCCGACGGTGGTGAAGACGTACACCGCCGACGCCGTCGCCAAGGCCGAGTCCCTCACCCTCCAGGTCCCGGTGGGCGCCACCGACGTCCAGGTCCGCTTCCGCTACAGCGGCAGCAACAACTGGTACTGGACCGTCGACAACGTGAGGCTCGGCTAGGAGGTGCCCGACCCTGATCCGCCGGACACCCCCTAGACCGTCCGGGGCGGGGGGGGGGGGGGGGGGGGCAGGGCGGGGGGGGGGGGGGGGGGGGGGGGGGGGGGGGAGGAGAAGGGGGGGGGGGGGGGGGGGGGGGGGGGGGGGGGGGGGGGGGGAGGGGGTGGGGGTGGGTGGGGGGGGGGGGGGGGGGTGGGGGGGGGGGGGGGGGCGCGGGGGGGGGGGGGGAGAAGAGGCAGCGGACGCCTGTGGCCATT
>NZ_JBVJWV010000072.1:0-9527 GCF_055602105.1 Streptomyces sp. NPDC037421 | reverse complement strand
CGAAGGCGATCACGCAGTGACGCGACCGAAGGAGCGCCCTTGAGGGACCAGCCCGACACGGAAGGACGATGGGACTGACGGGAAACCCCCAAACCAGCCCTGAGACCGCCCAGCCGAAACCCCGCCCCCCCACCCCGCCCCCACCCCACCCCTCACTCCTCCGGCGGGAACACCGCCTCCCCCGTCGCCGACAAGGTGATGAGGATGGCCTCCACCGGGCAGCCCTCGGCGGCCGTCAGGGTGGGTTCGTTGGCGTCCGTCTCCGGGGAGCGGGGGTGGGACTGGCGGGCCGAGTCGAGGGTGAAGGCGTCGGGGGCGTGGTTCACGCACATGCCCGAGCCGATGCAGACCCCCCGGTCGACCTCGACCTGCCAGCGGTCCCCCATCACGCACCCGCCGGGAGGTGGATCATCTTGTGCTCCAGGTACTCGCTCAGTCCCTCCGGGCCGAACTCCCGCCCCACGCCGCTGTTCTTGTAGCCGCCGAACGGTCCCAGCATGTCCAGGCTGAAGGTGTTCACGTTGAAGGTGCCGGTCCGCACGCGCCGCGCGAAGTCGATGCCGTGCTCCACGTCGGCCGTCCAGACGCTGCCGCTCAGGCCGAACTCCGAGTCGTTGGCCACCCGTACGGCCTCCGCCTCGTCCCCGTACGGGATCAGGCACACGACCGGGCCGAAGATCTCCTCTCGGGCGATCCGCATCGAGTTGTCGACGTCGCCGAAGAGGGTGGGTTCCACGTACCAGCCCCGCTCCAGGCCGGCCGGGCGGCCGCCGCCCGCCAGGACCTTCGCGCCCTCCTCCTGGCCGATCCGGATGTAGTCCAGGGAGCGCTGCTGCTGCCGCTTCGCGACCAGCGGCCCGAGCTGCGTCGCCGGGTCGAGGGGGTCGCCGACGACGAGGGCGCCGGCGGCCGCCGCGAGGGCTTCGGCCACCTCCTCGTACCGGCTGCGCGGGGCGAGGATCCGGGTCTGCGCCACACAGGCCTGGCCGTTGTTCATCCAGGCCGCCGGCACGATCCCGGCGACCGTGCTCGCCAGGTCCGCGTCCGGCAGGATCACGGCGGCGGACTTGCCGCCGAGTTCGAGGGTGACCCGGGTCAGGTTGCGGGCGGCGACCTCCATGACCCGCTTGCCGGCGGCGACGGAGCCGGTGAAGGCGACCTTGTCGACACCGGGGTGCCCGACCAGGTACTCGCTGACCTCCCGGTCGGCGGGCAGGATGGACAGCACGCCCTCCGGCAGCCCGGCCTCCCGTGCGATGTCCGCCAGGATGAAGGAGTCCAGCGGGGCTTCGGGCGACGGCTTGAGGATGACCGAGGAGCCGGTGAGCAGCGCGGGCGCGAGCTTCGCCGCGGCCACGAACTGGGGGACGTTCCACGGGATGACGGCGGCGACGACCCCGACCGGTTCGCGGCGTACGAGGATCGGGCCGAGCGCGCCCTGGCGGCGCTCCTCGTAGGGGTATTCGGCGGCGACCTTGATGGCGGAGTCGTAGACCATCATCGCGCCGAGCGCCTGGGCGAGGACGCTCCAGGAGTACGGGGAGCCGTTCTGGGAGCTGATGGAGCGGGCGATCTCCTCGTGCCGGACGGCGATGGCGTCCTTGATGCGGGAGACGACGGCGATCCGTTCCTCCAGCGGGAGGCGGGGCCAGGGGCCCTCGTCGAAGGCCTTGCGGGCGACGGCCACGGCCCGGTCCACGTCGGCCCGGGAGGCGTGCGGGACGCTGCCGATGACCTGCTCGGTGTGGGGGGAGACGATCCGGATGGTGTCGGTGCCCAGCGGATCGGTCCATTCCCCGCCGATGAACAGTTGGCCGTGTTCCACGAGCTCGGTCATGTCCGATGCCTCCAGGGGCTGCGCACGATCTCACCGATGTCGCAGAACTGATACCAGTTCTAGTTCGAGGAGTCCACGGTCAGGACGGGGTCGGTGGCGAGGCAGACGCAAGATCCGACGGCTGGTCAGACGGCCGGATAAATGGTCGACTTGGGCTACTACTGAAACGCGTTCTCGTCAGATCGGGCCACCGGCCCACGCCGCCCAGGGAGAGCCATGCCAGAGACGACCCCGGAACCCATCCCAGTGACCGCCCCCCGGGTCACCGACCACGGCGGCGGCGTCCACGCCATCCACGTCCCGATCCCCGACAACCCCCTCGGCCACACCCTCGTCCACGTCCTCGACACCGACCGCGGGCCCGTCCTGATCGACACCGGCTGGGACGACCCCGCCTCCTGGGACACCCTCACCGCCGGGCTCGCCGCGCTCGGCATCGCCGTCGCCGACGTGCACGGGGTGGTCATCACCCACCACCACCCCGACCACCACGGCCTGTCCGGGCAGGTGCGCGAGGCCTCGGGCGCGTGGATCGCGATGCACGCCGCCGACACCGAGGTCGTCCTGCGGACCCGATCCGCCGAGCCCGGCGTCTGGTTCGACTACATGAGCGGGAAGCTGGCCGCCGCCGGGGCCCCCGAGGAGCACGTCGCCCCGCTCCGCGCGGCCCGGGCGAGCGGCCGCGTCCGCACCCTGCCCGGGCTCAGTGCCGCCGTGCCCGACCGGGAGATCGTCCCCGGCGAGCTGCTGCCCCTCACCGGGCGCAGGCTGCGCGCGATCTGGACCCCCGGGCACACCCCCGGCCACGTCTGCCTGCACCTGGAGGAGCGGCACCCCGCCGGCCTCCCCGGCAACGGCCGGCTCTTCTCCGGCGACCACCTCCTCCCCGGGATCTCCCCGCACATCGGCCTGTACGAGGCCCCGGAGGACACCCGTGTCACCGACCCGCTCGGCGACTACCTCGACTCCCTCGAACGCATCGGCCGCCTGGCGCCCGCCGAGGTGCTCCCGGCCCACCAGTACGCCTTCACCGACGCACCCGCCCGCGTACGGGAGCTGCTGGAGCACCACGAGGAGCGGCTGACCGGGCTGTGGCGGCTGCTGGCGGAGCCGCTGACCCCCTGGGGGCTCGCGGAGCGGATGGAGTGGAACCGGCCCTGGGAGCAGATCCCGTACGGCTCCCGGAACATCGCCGTCTCGGAAGCGGAGGCGCATCTGCGGCGGCTGGTGAAGCAGGGCCGGGCGGAGGCGGTCCCGGGCACGGACCCGGTGGCGTACCGGGCGCTGTAGGCCGCCGCCCGGTACGGCTCCGGGGCCGCCCGTACGGGCCCCCGCGCCACCGGGACCGGGAGCTACGGGCCGGTAGAGTGAGCCCGTCGTCCACACTTCCGTACGGGGGGAAGCCGGTGCGAATCCGGCGCTGACCCGCAACCGTGACCGGCCCGCAGCACGTGGGACGGCAGCCGGAATGCCCTGTACCGGAGGTGCGCGGCTCGTGCCGCCGGGTCCTCCGGCGGCCGGCACCGTCGAGGTAAACGGAGCCGGAGCCCGGTGCCTGCGCGTGCCTGTCTCCCGCCCCCCGTACGAGAGGCACCCGCCCCGCCATGAACGTCCGCCGCAGCGCCGCCGCGCTCGCCGCATCCGCCGTGCTCTGCGTGGGCGCCGCCCCCGCCGCCCTCGCCGACACGCCGGCGCCCTCCCCCTCCGCGCCCCCGAACCTCCCGGCGGGCCTGTTCGGCAAGGCCGATCCGACGTACGACGGCGTGTGGCGGCAGTCCCTCGCGCTGCTCGCCCAGCAGACGGCCGGCGTGAAGCCCGCGCCGCAGGCCGTGGCCTTCCTCAAGGCCCAGCAGTGCCCGAACGGCGGCTTCGCCTCCTACCGCGACGCCAGCCTGCCGTGCGACGACAAGACGACGTACGACACCAACGCGACCGCCATCGCCGTGCAGGCCATGAAGGCCCTCGGCGGCAAGGACGCGGAGCTCAGGAAGTCGACGGACTGGCTGAAGTCCGTACAGAACGAGGACGGCGGCTGGGCCTACGTGCCGGGCTCCCCCAGCGAGGGCAGCTCCACCTCCATCGTGATCAGCGCGCTGGCCGCGGCCGGCGAGAAGCCCGCCGAGGTCAAGTCGAAGGCGGGCAAGTCCGCGTACGACGGGCTGCTCTCCTTCCAGCTCGGCTGCTCCGCCGAACCGGCCTCCGACCGGGGTGCCTTCGGGTACCAGCCGGCCGACGGCAAGCTCGCCGCGAACGCCGACGCCACGGCCGCCGCCGCGCTGGCGGGCCTGGGCAAGGGCATCGTCGTCGACCCGGCCGCCACGGACACCCCGGCCGCCGCGCTGGCCTGCCCGGCCGGCTCCGCCGACCCGGCGGGCGCGGCCCAGGGCGCGGCCGGCTACCTGGCCGAGGCGCTGAAGAAGGACGGCCACCTGACGGCGGTCACCCCGGGTGCCGACCAGCCCACCGCCGACACCGGCAACACCGCCGACGCCGTGATCGCCCTGGCCGCGGCCGGGCACCGGCAGGCGGCGGCGGGCGCCCTGGAGTGGCTCCAGAAGAACTCCACCGCGTGGGCCAACCGCAACCCGGCCGCACTGGCCACCCTGGTCCTGACCGCCCACGCGACCGGCACCGACCCGAAGGCCTTCGGCGGCGTCGACCTGGTGGCGGCGCTGAACGCCACGGGCCCGGCCCCGGTGGCCGTGCCGGACGCCGAACCGCAGAAGGTGAAGGGCGAGGAGAAGCCGGGCTCCGGCAACCAGAACATCTGGTGGATCGTCGGCGCGGGCGCCGCGGCCGGCATGGGCATCGGCATCCTGCTGAGCGGCCGCAGGAAGAAGCAGCAGCAGTGATCCGCCGCGGCAGCCGCACCCGTACCCCGGCCGGTGCGCTCACCGGTGTCCTGGCCGTACTGGGTCTGCTGCTGACCCTGTTCGCGGCGTCACCGGCCCTGGCGGCGAGCTACCGCTACTGGTCGTTCTGGGACGGTGCGGGCGGCCGCTGGGCGTACGCCACCCAGGGCCCCTCGACGGCCCGCCCCGCGGACGGCGCCACGCTCGGCTTCCGCTTCTCCGTGAGCAAGGACGCCGCTGCCGAGGCGGCCCAGCCGCGCGCGGCCGCCGACTTCGAGGCCGTCTGCGGCGGCACCGCCCCGGCCGAGGGCAAGAAGCGGGTGGCGCTGGTCATCGACTTCGGCGTGCCCGAGGACGCCCCCTCCGGCGAGGCCCCGCCGCAGGGCACCCCGCGCACGGCCTGCGCACAGCTGGCGCCCGGGGCCACGGCGGCCGAGGCGCTGGCGGAGGTGGCGAAGCCGCTGCGCTACAACGGCGCGGCGCTGCTGTGCGGGATCTCCGGCTACCCGAGGACCGGCTGCGGCGAGCCCATCCAGGACGCGGAGCAGCCGAAGCCGTCGGCACCTGCCTCCGCCTCCGCCCCCGCCTCTGCTGCGGAGAGCTCCTCGGGCGGCGGCCCCTCGGCCGGCCTGTACCTGGGCGTCGCTGCGGTCCTCGCCCTGGGCGCCGCCGCCGTCTGGCGGTCCCGCCGCCGCAGGCGATGACCCCGCGCCCCACCCACGGCGCGGCACGTGCCGACGTACCCCCGGCCCGGCCCGGTGCGGCCGGGCGGTCCGGTCCCCCGCACGGGCCGGCGTACGGGAAGGAAGGCCGCTGGCGGGCCCCCGAGGCACGGCGTGGGAACGCCCTGCACGCGGGGGCCTGGTGGCTGTGGGCCCTCGGGCTGGCCACCGCCGCCTCCCGGACCACCAACCCGCTGCTGCTCGGCCTGATCGTCGGCGTCGCCGGGTACGTGGTGGCGGCCCGCCGGACGGAGGCACCGTGGGCGCGTTCCTACGGGGCCTTCGTCAAGCTCGGCCTCTTCGTCATCGGGCTGCGGCTGGTCTTCTCCATGCTGCTGGGCTCCCCGATCCCCGGCGCGCACACCCTCTTCACCCTGCCCGAGGTCCCGCTCCCCGCGTGGGCGCAGGGCATCCGGTTCGGCGGCCGGGTCACCGCCGAGCAGCTGGTCTTCGCCTTCTACGACGGCGCGAAGCTGGCGACCCTGCTGATCTGCGTGGGCGCGGCGAACGCCCTCGCCAATCCGGCACGGCTGCTGAAGTCGCTGCCGGCCGCACTGTACGAGGCGGGCGTGGCGGTGGTCGTCGCCATGACCTTCGCGCCGAACATGGTCGCCGACGTGGCCCGGCTGCGGACCGCCCGCCGGCTGCGCGGGCGCCCCACCGGCGGGGTGAAGGCCGTCCTCCAGATCGGGCTCCCGGTCCTGGAGGGGGCGCTGGAGCGCTCGGTGGCGGTCGCCGCGTCGATGGACGCGCGCGGGTACGGGCGTACGGCCCAGGTCCCGCCGGCCGTGCGGCACACCACCAACGCCCTCACCCTCGGCGGCCTGCTCGGCATGTGCGCCGGCACGTACGGGCTGCTCGCGGCGGAAGGCGCCGTGTACGGGCTGCCCGTGCTCGGCATCGGCCTCGTGCTGGCCCTCGCGGGCCTGCGGCTCGGCGGGCGGCGCAGCATCCGCACCCGTTACCGGCCGGACCGGTGGGGGGTGCGGGCCTGGCTGGTCGCCGGTTCGGGGGCGGCGGTGGCTGCGCTGCTGATCCGCGCGGGCTCGGTGGACCCGGAGGGGCTGCGGCCGGGCGTGGTCCCGCTGGTCGCTCCCGCGCTGCCGCTGTGGCCCGCCGCGGCGATCCTGATCGGCCTGCTTCCGGCCTTCGTGGCCCCCGTACCTTCCGAGGAGTCCTCCCGTTGATCCGCTTCGAGCAGGTGTCGGTGACGTACGACGGCGCCGCACACCCTTCTCTCCGGGACGCGGACTTCACCCTCCCGGAGGGTGAGCTGACCCTGCTGGTCGGCCCGTCGGGGGTCGGCAAGTCGACCCTGCTGGGGGCGGTGTCCGGGCTGGTCCCGCACTTCACGGGCGGGACGCTGCGCGGACGGGTGACGGTGGCGGGGCGGGACACCCGTACGCACATGCCGCGCGAGCTGGCGGACGTGGTGGGCACGGTGGGACAGGATCCACTGGCCCACTTCGTGACGGACGTGGTCGAGGACGAGCTGGCGTACGGGATGGAGTCGCTGGGCCTGCCGCCGGCGGTGATGCGGCGCCGGGTGGAGGAGACCCTGGACCTGCTCGGCCTGAACGAGCTCCGCGACCGCCCGATCGCCTCCCTGTCGGGCGGCCAGCAGCAGCGGGTGGCGATCGGCTCGGTCCTGACGACACACCCGAAGGTCCTGGTCCTCGACGAACCCACCTCCGCGCTGGACCCTGCGGCCGCGGAGGAGGTCCTGGCGGTGCTGCAACGCCTGGTCCACGACCTGGGAACGACGGTGCTGATGGCGGAGCACCGCCTGGAACGGGTGGTCCAGTACGCCGACCGCGTGCTCCTGCTCCCGTCCCCGGGCGAGCCCCCGCTGCTGGGCACCCCGTCCGAAATCATGGCCGTCTCCCCGGTGCACCCCCCGGTGGTCTCCCTGGGCCGCCTGGCGGGCTGGACCCCGCTCCCCCTCTCGGTCCGCGACGCCCGCCGCCGCGCCGCGCCGCTCCGCGACCGCCTGTCCCCCGCCTCCCCGCCGCCGCCCCTGCCGGACGGGCTGGAAATCGAGCCCCGCCGGCGTTTGAGGCGCGGGCGCGGCAGCGCCGAGTCTGCACCAGCCGCGCCGGCGACTGAGGCGGGAACGGGTGAAGGGCGGGGCGGGGAGCAGCCCCGCGCAGCGGCACCCGCCGCACCGGCACCGGCACCCGCACCCGCACCAACCCCTCGCCTCCCCGCCCGGCTGGCCCGGCTGACCGGCCGCTCCCGGCGCGGGCCGGGCGACGCCACGCCCGGCACCCCCGCCGCCGGAACCCCCGCGGCCTCCGCCACGAACCTCGGCGTCCGCCGCGCCCGCGCCGAGGTGCTCCACGACGTCACCCTCCAGGTGGCCCCCGGCGAGACCGTCGCCCTCATGGGCCGCAACGGGGCCGGCAAGTCCACCCTCCTCGCCGCCCTCACCGGCAGCCTCGCCCCCTCCACCGGCCAGGTGACCGTCGGCGGCCGCACCCCGCACCGCACCCCGCCCCCGGAGATGGTCCGCCGGGTCGGCCTGGTGCCGCAGGAGCCCCGCGACCTCCTCTACGCCGACACCGTCGCCGCCGAGTGCGCCGCGGCGGACGCCGACGCCGGGGCGGCCCCCGGGACCTGCCGCGCCCTGGTCGGCGGCCTGCTGCCCGGCGTGCCGGACGCCACCCACCCCCGTGACCTGTCCGAGGGGCAGCGCCTGACCCTGGCGCTGGCCCTGGTGCTGACCGCCCGCCCCGCCCTGCTCCTCCTCGACGAGCCGACCCGCGGTCTGGACTACGCCGCCAAGGCCCGCCTGGTGGAGACGCTGCGCGGCCTCGCCGCCGACGGCCACGCCATCGTCCTGGCGACGCACGACGTGGAGCTGGCCGCCGAGCTGGCCCACCGGGTGGTCATCCTGGCGGGCGGGGAGATCGTCGCGGACGGTCCGACGGCCGAGGTCGTCGTCTCCTCCCCCGCCTTCGCGCCCCAGGTGGCGAAGATCCTGGCGCCGGGCCACTGGCTCACGGTGTCCCAGGTCGCCGCCGCTCTGGAGGCCACCCCGTGACCCCCCGGCCCGCCCGCCCGGTCCGCGTCGGCCCCCGCGCCGCCGCGGCCCTGGTCCTGGTCACCCTCATCGGCATCGCCGCCTTCGGCTGGCCGCTGCTCGCGGACCGCCAGTCCGGCCTGGCCCACTCCCAGGACGCCCCGTGGCTCTTCGCCGCGCTGCTCCCCCTCCTCGTCGCCGTGGTCATCGCGACCATCGCCGACAACGGCATGGACTCCAAGGCGGTCGCGATGCTCGGGGTGCTCGCCGCCGTGGGGGCGGCGCTGCGGCCTCTGGGCGCGGGCACGGCCGGCCTGGAGCCCATGTTCTTCCTGATGGTGCTCAGCGGCCGCGTCCTCGGTCCCGGCTTCGGCTTCGTCCTCGGCTCCGTCACGATGTTCGCGTCCGCGCTGCTCACGGGCGGGGTCGGGCCGTGGATGCCGTTCCAGATGCTGGCGATGGGCTGGTTCTCGCTGGGCGCCGGGCTGCTGCCCGGGGCGATGGGGGTCCCCCCTGCTCAGGCGAAGCCGAGAGCTTGGGTGAGGATCCGGGGGCGGGCCGAGCTGGCGATGCTCGCCGCGTACGGGTTCCTGGGCTCCTTCGCGTACGGCACGGTCATGAACCTCCAGGGCTGGGTGATCCTGCAGGGCATGGGGCAGGGCATCTCCTTCCACCCCGGCGACCCGGTGCCGCAGAACCTGGCGCGCTTCGTCGCGTACTGCCTGGCGACCTCGGTGGGCTGGGACCTGGGGCGGGCCGCGCTGACGGTCGTACTGACGCTCACCCTCGGGGGCACGCTGCTGAGGGCGCTGCGGCGGGCGACTCGGAAAGCCGCGTTCGACGCGTCCGTTGCCTTCGATTCGGGGGCCGAATGTGACCGGGGACACCCACCACAGCGGGTCTGACCGGCTACGTGAAGTGACATTCGGGGTGCGGGGCGGTGAGGCGGCCCACAGGACCCAGGTCACATCCGGCCGGGGTTAGTAGTCGGGCGGGGCTGTTGCCGTACGGGTTTGCGTCCGGGGCGTTGGGCCTGTGCTGCGAGGGGGGTTAGTAGGTGGGGGGCGTTGCCAGGGCGTCGGGGGGCTGGCTAA
>NZ_JBVJWV010000071.1:6854-11124 GCF_055602105.1 Streptomyces sp. NPDC037421 | reverse complement strand
CCCCCCCCCCCCCCCCCCCCCCCCCCCCCCCCCCCCCCCCCCCCCCCCCCCCCCCCCCCCCCCCCCCCCCCCCCCCCCCCCCCCCCCCCGCCGCCAGGGCGGTGCCTGCCGATGCCGAGCGAAGAGAAGGGGAACCGGGCCATGCGTACCAACCGCACCGCCGCCGTCGTTCCCCCCTGCCGGTACGACGTGATCCCGGTGTCCCGCAGCGCGCGGTAACAGCCGCGCGGCTGTCACCGTACGCCCGTGACGCACCCCTGACCGATCCTCAAGAACGTTTCCGTGGCCGTGCCGCGGGCCGGATCGGCGTCCCGGGAATCGCGCTGCCCTCTTCCCACCCCAGGCATCGAAAGGCCCGGGCCATGCGCACCGACCACCGTCACACCAGCCCCACCACCACCGCCGTACGCAACCTCGGCATCCTCGCCCACGTCGACGCAGGCAAGACCACCGTCACCGAGCGGATCCTCTTCGCCACCGGCGCCATCCACAAGCGGGGCGAGGTCCACGACGGCACCACCGTCACCGACTACGACCCCCAGGAACGCGACCGCGGCATCACCATCTTCGCGGCGGCCGTGAGCTGCGCCTGGGACGGGCACCGGGTCAACCTGATCGACACGCCGGGGCACGTGGACTTCGCCGACGAGGTCGAGCGCTCCCTGCGGGTGCTCGACGGGGCGGTCGCGGTCTTCGACGCCGTCGCCGGAGTCGAGCCGCAGAGCGAGTCCGTGTGGCGGCAGGCGGACCGGCACGGTGTGCCGAGGATCGCGTTCGTCAACAAGCTGGACCGGGCGGGCGCGAACCTCGACGAGGCCGTCGCCTCCATCCGGGAGCGGCTCGGCGCCGTCCCCCTGGTCGTGCAGCTGCCGGTCGGACGGGAGGACGGCTTCACCGGCGTCGTCGACCTGCTGCGGATGCGCGCGCTGCTGTGGAGCGCCGGCGACGGCTCGTACGAGACGCTGCCGGTTCCCGGGCCGCTGCTGGAGGAGGCCCGCCGCAGGCGCCGGCTGCTGGAGGAGACGGTGGCCGAGCGCCACGCGGACGCCCTGGAGGAGTTCTGCGCCGGCGCCGGGCTGAGCGAGCGGACGCTGGTCCGTGCCCTGCGCGAGCTGACCCTCGCCGGGGACGGCGTCGTCGTGCTGTGCGGTTCGGCGTACCGCAACCGGGGCATCGAGCCGCTGCTCGACGCCGTGGTGGCGTACCTGCCCGCGCCGGGCGACATGCCGCCGGTGCGGGAACGGGCCGCCGACCCGGCGGAGCCGCTGGCCGCGCTCGCCTTCAAGGTGACGGCGACGGCGACCGGCCGGCTCACCTACCTGCGGGTCTACTCGGGCACCCTGCGCAAGGGGGACTCCGTACTGGATCCGGCCACGGGCAGGACGGAACGCGTCGGGCGGATCCTGCGGGTGCAGGCCGACCGGCACGAGGAACGGGAGGAGGCGGTGGCCGGTGACATCGTCGCCGTCGTCGGGCTGAAGTCGGCGCGGGCGGGGACCAGCCTGTGCGCGCCGGAGGCGCCCCTGCTGCTCGAACCGCCCGTGGTGGCGGACCCGGTGGTGTCGGTCGCGGTCGAGGCGGGCCGCGGTACGGACACCGGGCGGCTCGCCTCCGCGCTGGCCCGGCTCGCCGAGGAGGACCCCTCCCTGGTGGTGCGGACCGACGCGGAGACCGGGCAGACCGTGCTGTCGGGGCTGGGAGAGCTGCATCTGGAGGTGGCGGTGGAGAAGGTGCGCCGTCTCCACGGAGTGGAGGTCGTCGTGGGCCGGCCGCGGGTCTCCTACCGGGAGACCGTCGTGCGCGGGGTGACCGGTTTCGTGTACCGGCACGTCAAACAGGACGGCGGCGCCGGCCAGTTCGCGCACGTCGTGCTCGACGTGGAGCCGCTGGCGGAGCCCGGTTTCGAGTTCCGCTCGGCGGTCACGGGCGGCCGGGTGCCGCAGGAGTACGCGCGGGCCGTGGAGGCCGGCTGCCGTGACGCCCTCGCCGAGGGGCCGCTCGGCGGGCACCCGGTGACGGGTCTGCGGGTGGTCCTGACCGACGGGGCGACCCACTCCAAGGACTCCTCGGAGATGGCGTTCCGCGCGGCGGGCCGGTTCGCGCTGCGCGACGCCCTGCGCGGCTGCGCGGTGGAGCTGCTGGAGCCGGTCGCGGAGGTCACCGTGACCGTTCCGGACGACGGTGTGGGCGCGGTCCTCGGGGACCTCGCCGCCCGCCGCGGCCGGGTCACGGGCTCGGCCGGGCAGGCGGGGACCACGGTGGTCACGGCGACGGTGCCGCTGGCCGAGCTGTTCGGGTACGCGTCCCGGCTGCGCGGCCGCACCCAGGGCCGGGGCGGCTTCACCAGCCGCCCGGCGGGCCTGGCCCCCGTCCCCGCGGCGGTGGCCGCGACCCTGACGGCCCGCTAGGGGGTTGTCCGGCCCTGACCCGCCGGACACCCCCCAGTACCCCGCGGTACGCGCGGTACCCCTCTCCGGGGCCCCGTCCCGGCTTCGGCCGGGGCGGGGCCTTCCGTATGCGCGGGCCGCGGTCCGCGCGCGTTCCGACACCGCTCTTACATACCCCCCATGGGTATGCTACGTTGCTACGCGAAGGTACCCCCCAGGGGTATATGGCAGAGGAGGGTCAGGGCAATGTCAACCGTCAATCCCCGGCGCTGGTGGGCACTTGGCGTGCTTGCCGCCGCTCAGTTCATGGTCATCATGGACACCTCGATCATCGGGGTCGCGCTCCCCGAGATGCAGAAGGACCTGGGCTTCTCCCAGGGCGAGCTCCAGTGGGTGTTCAACGCCTACGTCATCGTCTTCGGCGGGTTACTGCTGCTCGGCGGGCGGCTCTCCGACCTGTTCGGCGCCCGCAAGATCTTCGCCACCGGCTGGGTGGTCATGATCGTGGGGTCGGTGCTCGCCGCCGCCGCGCAGAGCGCCTCGGTGGAGATCGCCGGCCGGGCCGTCCAGGGAGTCGGCGGCGCCCTGATCGCGCCCTCGGCCATGACGCTGCTGATGATGCTCTTCGGGCACAACCCCAAGGAGCTCGGCAAGGCGATGGCCCTCTACGGCGCCGCCGCCCCCGCCGGCGGTACGGCGGGCGTGTTCCTCGGCGGCGTGTTCACCGAATGGGTGAGCTGGCCGTGGGTCTTCATCATCTACGTCCCGATCGGCGTCGCGACCCTCGCCGCGACCAAACTGCTGCCGGCCGTCCAGTCCCGCCGCGGTTCCGTGGACGTCCTCGGCGCCGTCGCCGTCACCGCCGGGCTCGCGCTCGCCGTGTTCGCCGTCGTCCGGGCCCCCGAGGTCGGCTGGGGCGCCACCGCCACCGTGCTGGAGCTGATCGGTGCGGCCGTCCTGCTCGTCCTCTTCTTCGTGGTCCAGAAGACCGTCCGCGAGCCGCTCATGCCGCTCAGCGTGTGGCGGATCCCGCGCCTGGGCTCGGCCAACCTCGCGATGACGCTGCTCGGCGCCGCCTGGATCCCGATGTGGTACTTCCTCAACCTGTACCTCCAGCAGGTGCTGAACTACGGCGCCTTCGCCTCCGGCGCGGCGCTGCTCCCCATGACGGTGCTGCTGATGATCTTCATGACGGCCATCACCGCCCGCCTCATGGGCCGCTTCGGCGCCAAGCCGCTGATCGTCACCGGTCTGCTCGCCCTCGCCGCCGGGCTGGTCTGGCTGGCCGCCGTCGAGCCGACCGGCACCTTCCTCGTCGACGTCCTGCCCGCCTCGCTCGTCGCCGCGCTCGGCATGGCGCTCGCCTACATCCCGGCGATGATCGCCGCGATGTCCGGCGCCCCGCAGGAGCAGGCCGGCCTCGCCTCCGGCATCGTCAACACCACCTACAACGTGGGCTCCGCCCTCGGCCTGGCCGCGCTGACGGCGCTCGCCACCACCCAGGGCGCCGGTGAGCTGGGCAACCTGCCCGCCCTCACCGACGGGTTCAGCGCCGCCTTCGTCGGCGCCGCGGTCATCGCCGCCGCCGGCGCGGTGATCACCCTGCTCGTGATGAAGGGCGACAAGTCCGCCGCCCCGGCCGCCGCTCCCGCCGCCGACGCCCCGGTGTCGCGCAGCGAGACGGCGGGGGTGTGACGTACGGGACCGCCCGCACGCACCCAAGGGGTGGGGGGGGGGGGGGGGGGGGGGGGGGGGGGGGGGGGGGGGTTGTTGGGGGGGAAACGAGGGGACAGGGGGGGGGGGGGGGGGGGGGGGTTGGGGTGCGAGCTGGGCTCGATTGAGTTGGGGGGGTTGGGCGAGGCTCCACCCGAGCAAACCACTCG
>NZ_JBVJWV010000071.1:0-6846 GCF_055602105.1 Streptomyces sp. NPDC037421 | reverse complement strand
GTCCCCCCCCCCCCCCCCCCCCCCCCCCCCCCCCCCCCCCCCCCTCCCCCCCCCCTCTCCCCCCCCCCCCCCCCCCCCCCCCCCCCCCCCCCCCCCGCCCCCCCCCGACCCCTTTTTCCGCACCCGGACCTCGACACCCGGGCCTCCGCACCCGGACCTCCTTGCCCGAACGAAAGGGAGACCCCTCGATGAAGGACATCCGCACCCGCGCCGTGCACGTGGCCCACGAGCTCGAAGCCCCCGCGAGCCGGCCGCTGTCCGTACCGCTCGTCCAGTCCTCCGCCTTCGCCTTCGACTCGGCCGACGAACTGGCGCGGGCCATGGAAGGCCCCGACGGCGACTACGTCTACAGCCGCCGCGGCAACCCCACCGTGCGCGCCCTGGAGCGCACCCTCGCCGGACTGGAGGGCGGGTCCTCGGCCATCGCCTTCGCCTCCGGGATGGGCGCCATCAGCGGGGTGCTGCTCGCCCTGCTGCGCCCCGGCGACCAGGTGATCGCGCAGCGCTGCCTGTACGGGGGTACGTACGCGGCGCTGAGCGACCTGAAGGAGCGCTACGGGGTGCGGGTCGACCACATCAGCGGTGACGACGCGCGGGAGTTCGAGGCGCTCGCCGGGCCGCGCACCCGGCTGCTGGTCCTGGAGACCATCGCCAACCCCACCGGCCAGGTCCCCGACCTGCCCGGCCTGCTGGCGGCGGCCCGGCGCCTCGGGGTGATCGGCGCCGTGGACAACTCCCTGGCCTCGCCCGTCCTGTGCCGGCCGATCGAGCACGGCGCCGACATCGTGCTCCACTCCACCACCAAGTACCTCGCCGGGCACTCCGACGTCCTGGGCGGCGCGGCCGTCTTCGCGGACGACGCCCTGCGCCGGGAGGTGTGGCCGCGCACGGTCGAACTCGGCGCCAGCGCCGACCCCTTCGCCGTCTGGCTGACGCTGCGCGGGATCGCCACGCTGCCGCTGCGGATGCGCGAGCACTGCGCCAACGCCGGCCTGCTGGCGCAGCGGCTGGCGGCCCATCCCGCGGTGGCGGCCGTCCACTGGCCGTGGCTGGGAACGCACCCTTCGTACGCGACGGCCCGCAAGGTGCTCTCCGGCGGCGGCGGGCTGCTCTCCTTCGACCTGCACGGCGGCCGCGAGGCGGGCCGCGCCTTCGTCGAAGGGGTGCGGCTGGCGCGGCTCGCGCTGTCGCTGGGCGGGGTGGAGACGCTGGTCACGCACCCTGCCAGCACCTCCCACCGGGAGCTGGACGAAGGGGCGTTGGCGCGCGCCGGGATCGGGCCGGGCCTCGTCCGGATGTCGGTCGGCATCGAGGACCCGGAGGACCTCTGGCAGGACATAGAACAGGCACTCCGGTCTTCTTTTGGGTTGACAAAATAATCGGCTGATTCGTAGATTGGTTCACGCCAGAGAAACCACTCCTCTCCGTCAAGGGGGTTGCGTGATGCGCTACTTCGAGGACTTCCGGACCGGCGACGTCCACGAACTGGGCACCGTCACCGTCACGGCGGAGGAGGTGCTGGAGTTCGGCAGGCGCTTCGACCCGCAGCCCTTCCACACCGATCCGGCGCTCGCCGCCCAGACGCCGTTCGGCGGCCTGATCGCCAGCGGCTGGCACAGCGCCTCGATGTTCATGCGCCGCTACGTCGACGGGCTCCTCGCCTACAGCGCCTGTACCGGCTCCCCCGGCGTCGACGAGATCCGCTACCTGCGGCCCGTCCGCCCCGGGGACGTGCTCACGGCGCGCGTCGAGATCCTGGGCTCGCGCCCCTCGCCGTTCAACCCGCGCACCGGCGTCGTCCAGCCCAAGTGCACGCTGGCCGACGCCGACGGGAACGTCGTCTTCAGCATGATCCTGCACAGCATCTTCGAGCGGCGGCCCGCCGAGTGCGGCGCGCCGCACCCCGCCGCCGCCGAGGACCCGGTCGTCCGCGAGCGCTCCCTGGCCTGACCTTTCCCCTGCCCGACGAGTGAAGGGAGCCTCCCGTGGAGGCCGTATCCCGCACCGCCCAGTGGACCGCCGCCGCGCGGGCCCTGGAAACCGAGCGCGAGGACCGGCTGTTCGCCGACCCGTACGCGCGCACCGTCGCCGACACCATCGGCTTCGACCTGCTGGAGCGCTACGCCGGCGCCGGCACCGTGCCGTTCCTCGCCATCCGCACCACCTACCTGGACCGGCAGATCGTCCGGACCGTCGAGGAGCACGGCATCCGCCAGGTGGTGTTCCTCGCCGCCGGCATGGACACCCGCTTCTACCGGCTCCCGTGGCCCGACGGCGTCACCGTCTACGAACTCGACCGCCCCGCGCTCCTGGAGGCCAAGGCCGAGATGCTCGCCGGTGAGCCGGCCCCGGCCGGACGCACCCGCGTCACCGTCCCCGTCGACCTCACCCAGGACTGGACGGGCCCGCTGGCGGAAGCCGGCTGGCGCGCCGACCAGCCCGTGCTGTGGGTCGTCGAGGGCCTGCTCTTCTTCCTCCCCGAGGACGCGGTGCGCGGCCTCATCTCCACCCTGGCCGGGCACTCCGCGCCCGGATCCGTCCTGCTCGGCGACGTCATCAGCAAGGCCGCCCTGCAGAACCCGCTGTCCCGGCCCTTCCTCAACTGCCTCGAAGAGGACGGGAACCCGTGGCTCTTCGGCACGGAGACCCCCGAGGACCTGCTCGCCGAATGCGGCTGGGACGTGCGCGAGGTCCGCCAGCCCGGCGAGGACGGCGCCGACTTCGGCCGCTGGCCCTACCCGGTGCCCGCCCGCAGCGTCCCGCGCGTCCCGCGCTCCTTCCTGTTCACCTGTGACCTCCCGACCGCCGAGGTGAAGGCAGCATGACCGCCGTCAACGACTTCCACCAGCGCGTCATCAGCGACGCCGGCGCCGCCGTACGCGGCCTGACCGTCGCCCTCGGCGAGCGGCTCGGCCTGTACCGGGCGCTGGCCGAGGCCGGCCCGCTGACCCCCGCCCAGCTCGCCGAGCGCACCGGGATCAACACCCGCTACGCCGAGGAGTGGCTGCACGCCCAGCTGAGCGCCGGGTACGTCGAGCGCCACCCGAGCGCCGGCACGTACACGCTGCCCGCCGACCACGCCCCCGTGCTGGCCGACCCCACCGCGGTCACCTTCGCCGCCGGGTTCTTCACCGCCCTCAAGGCCCTCTACGGCACCGAGGACCTGCTCGTCGACGCGTACCGCACCGGCGACGGCGTCGGCTGGGCGGAGCACGACCCGGCCCTCGACACCGGCATGGGCAGCTTCTTCCAGCCCACCTACGAGCACCGGCTCGTCCCCGAATGGCTGCCGGCCCTCACCGGGGTCACCGGCAAGCTGGCCGCCGGCGGCACCGTCGCCGACGTCGGCTGCGGCGTCGGCCACACCACCCTGCTGATCGCGAAGGCCTTCCCGCAGGCGACCGTCCACGGCTTCGACTACTCCGAAGAGGCCATCTCGATCGCCCGCCAGCTCGCCGACGAGGCCGGGCTCTCCGACCGCGTCGTCTTCGAGGTGGCCTCAGCCGACGACTACCCCGGCACCGGCTACGACCTGGTCACCTTCTTCAACGCCCTGCACGACATGGGCGACCCGGTCTCCGCCGCCCGGCACGTGCACAAGTCCCTGGACGCGGACGGCACCTGGATGCTCGTCGAGTCGAACGTCTCGCCCGACGACATCGACACCCAGACCCCGGCCGCCCGCATGTTCATGGCCCTCTCCGCCGTCATGTGCCTGCCCGTCGCCGTCGCCCAGCGCGGCCCCCACGCACTCGGCAACCACTCCGGCGAGAAGGCCTTCCGGGCCATCGCCGAAGAGGCCGGCTTCACCCGCTGGCGCCGTGCGACCGAGACCCCGGTCAACGCCGTCTACGAAGTGCGGCCGTAGGGACCGCCGCACCCGGCCCGCGCCGCCGAGGGGACGCCACGGCGTCCCCGGCACCACCCCACACCCCGAGGAGTCACCATGGGCGTCAGCGCCCCCCTGCCGGTCACCGACCGGTTCCTTGAAGTCCTGGAACGGCTCAGCCACCGCTCCATCGAGGAGTACTACAACCCTTACCAGCAGTTCGACTGGCCCGAGAAGCTCGACGAGGGCCGCATGTGGATGACCCCCGAGCTGCTCACCGTCTACGGCACCCCCTTCTACGAGGAGCTCGGCGAGGAGACCATCCAGCGCCTCTCCAAGTGGGAGAGCATCAACTTCTACAGCCTCAACGTGCACGGCATCCGCGAACTGCTCATCGAGGTCGTCGGACGCATCCACATGCCCGGCTTCGAGGTGCCCTCGGACTTCTTCCACCACTTCATCGGTGAGGAGAACGAGCACATGTGGTTCTTCGCCGAGTTCTGCCGCCGCTACGGCGACAAGATCTACGGCTCCACCGCCCTGCGCGCCGACTCCGCCTGGGAGCCTGAGGTGGAGAACTTCCTGGTCTTCGCCCGCATCCTGTTCTTCGAGGAGCTCGTCGACCACTACAACACCCGGATGGCGCGGGACGAGGACCTCTGCCACACCATCCGCGAGGTCAACCGCATCCACCACCAGGACGAGTCCCGGCACATCGCCTTCGGCCGCGAACTGGTCTCCCTGCTCTTCGACCGGATGCGCGGGGCCGTCCCCGCCGCCCGCGTCGCCGAGGTCGAGGCGTACCTCAAGCGGTACGTCGTCTACAGCCTCAACTCCCTCTACAACCCGCACGTCTACCGCGACGCCGGCATCGCAGACCCGGTGGGCCTGCGCAACGCACTGGTCGCCGACGAGCGCCGCCGGCCCTTCGAGCGCAAGACCATCCGCAAGCCGCTCGGATTCTTCCTGAAGACCGGGATCTTCACGGACGACGTCCTGCCCGTCGTCTGAGAGGCCCACCGCCGTCCGAGAGGTGACTCCCCATGACCGCCATGACCACCGCCGCCGCCACCGCCACAGACACCAGGGGCCTGCCGTCGCTCGGCCCCGAGGGCACCGCCCTGCTGCGGCTGCTCGACGACACGTTCGAGAGCTGGGGCGTCCAGGCGGGCGCCCGCTCGATGACCATGCCCCCGCTGCTGCCGGCCGCCGACCTGGCCCGGCTCGACTACTACGACAACTTCCCGCACCAGGCCGTCGTGGCGGCCCCGCTGAACCTGGACGTCCGGGAGACCAGCGAGTTCTGCGCCGACACCGGCTGTTTCCCCTGTGACGCGCTGGAGCCGGCCGCCCTCGGCCTGCCGTCCGCGTCCTGTTACGCCGTCTACATAGACCACCAGGGCCGCCCGGCCGCCGACGACGAGCTCGTCACCGTGGTCGGCTGGTGCTTCCGCAAGGAGGCGCACTACGAGGGACTGCGCCGCCAGCTCGGCTTCCGCATGCGCGAGATCGTGGCCATCGGCACCCGCGAGCACGCCGAACAGCACCTCGCGCGCTTCACCCGGCGGATCAACGCCTTCGCCGAGGCCCTGGACCTGCCGCTGAGCCGCGAGGCCGCCTGCGACCCCTTCTTCGACAAGGGCAGCTCCAAGGCGGTGCTCCAGCGCCTGACCCCGGTCAAGCACGAGTTCCTGTACGAGGACCTGGCGATCGCCTCGGTCAACACCCACCGCAACTTCTTCGGCGACCGGTGCGAGATCCCCCTCGCCTCCGGCGGCGGCCCCGCCTTCACCAGCTGCGTCGCCTTCGGCCTGGAGCGCTGGCTGTCCGCGCTCACCCGCCGCCACGGCAGCTGGGGTGCGGCGACCGCCGCGGTCCTGCGCGCGAACGCGGCCGGGCCGGCGATCTGAGGTGCCGACCCGACCCGTCGCCGCCCCGCCGGCGGGCGGCCTGGGCTGGGCGAACCTCGGCATGGACATCGTGTCCGTCACCCGTGTCCGCCGGCTGCTCGCCCTCTACGGCGAGGACTTCTTCCAGCGCATGCTCACCCCCGGCGAACTCGCCGACTGCCGTACCTCCGCCAAGCTCGACGTACTGAGCCTGTGCGGGCGGATCGCCGCCAAGGAGGCGGCGTTCAAGACCCTGCGCGTCCGCGCCGTGTTCCTGCCCTGGCGGGACATCATCGTGCGGCGCTCCGAGGGCGGCTGGCCGCTCGTGGAACTCCACCGGTCCGCCGCCGAGATGGCCGAGCGGTCCGGCATCGCCGGGATCACCGTGACCATCAGCCACGACGTGGACTACGCGGTGGCGGTCGCCGCCCCCGTACTGGATCCGCTCGCCGTCCCGGAACCCCTCCCGGAGCCGGGCCCCGCACCGGAGCCCGCACCCGCGCCCCCCACCCCACCCGTACACAGCACTTCAAGGAGAGACACCATGTCCGACGGTCTGCAGCTCGTGAAGAACTGGCTCCTCGCCCGCCACGAGGAGCTCGACGACATCGCCGGCGACCTCGACCTCATCGAGACCCGGCTCATCGACTCCCTGTCCTTCGTCGAGTTCGTCTTCCTGCTGGAGCAGCACAGCGGCCGCGCCATCCAGCTGGAGACCCTGGAGGTCGACGAGATCCGCACCCTCGACGCCATCCGCACCCACTTCTTCACCGCCAAGGTGGGCCAGGCATGAGCAAGCGGCTGTTCACCTCCGAGTCGGTCACCGAGGGCCACCCCGACAAGATCGCCGACCGGATCAGCGACACGATCCTCGACGCGCTCCTGCGCGAGGACCCGACCTCCCGCGTCGCGGTCGAGACCCTCATCACCACCGGTCAGGTCCACATCGCCGGAGAGGTCACGACGACGGCGTACGCGCCGATCGCCGAACTCGTCCGCGGAGCCATCCTCGACATCGGCTACGACTCGTCCAAGAAGGGCTTCGACGGCGCCTCCTGCGGTGTGTCGGTGTCCATCGGAGCGCAGTCCCCGGACATCGCCCAGGGTGTGGACACCGCCTACGAGCAG
>NZ_JBVJWV010000070.1:0-11192 GCF_055602105.1 Streptomyces sp. NPDC037421 | reverse complement strand
CCCCCCCCCCCCCCCCCCCCCCCCCCCCCCCCCCCCCCCCCCCCCCCCCCCCCCCCCCCCCCCCCCCCCCCCCCCCCCCCCCCCCCCCCCCTCAGGTTCCGGAGCCGGCCGGCATCCGAAGCCGGCGGGAAGCGCCGTCCTGGTCCCGGCTCCCTGCGGGGGGCTGGTGTCCGACCGGGCTCAGGAGACGGGCCTGGAGCTGCTTGAGCTCCAGCGAGGGCTCCAGGCCGAGTTCGTCGGCGAGCAGACGCCGCAGATTCTGGTACGCCTGGAGGGCTTCGGCCCGTCGGCCCGCAGCGCCCAGGGCGCCGATGAGCTGGCTGTGGAACCACTCGTTGAGCGGATAGTCGTTGATGAGCCTGCGCAGTTCGGGGATGGACTCCCGGTGCCAGCCGAGCTGTTCCTCGCAGGCGATACGGATCTCGAACGCCCGGATGCGCAGTTCCTCGAGGTGGACCACGTGACCGGACAGCATGTCGCCCGCCGGGAAATTGGACAGGGCGGGTCCACGCCACAGTTCCAGCGCTTCCCGCACGGTGTGCAGGGCCGTGAGCGGGTCGCCCGTGCTCAACTCTGCGCGCGCCCTCGTGACGAGGCGCTCGAATATCCGGATGTCGATCTCGGAGTCCTCTACGAGGATCGAGTAACCGGGCGGGTTGGTGACGATCAGCGGCCGGCCCGCGGGTGTCAGTCCCTCGTTCGCGAACATGCGGCGGGCGTGGTAGACGTACGTCTGCAGGGTGGTGACGGCGCTGCGCGGCGGCTTCTCACCCCACAGTTCTTGGATGAGCGCGTCGGCGGTGACGATCTCGTTGGGCCGCGTGAGCAGCAGGGCGAGCGTCTGACAGACCTTCGGCGTTCCGGGACGGAGCGTCCTGCCGTCGTCCGTGACGATCTCGAAAGGTCCAATGAGATTGAAACGCATGGATGATAACTCCTCGTCAGCAAGACGGCGGAAATTCCCGAACGGTCATCGACGGAGTTTTGAATGCAATCGACAGTCCGCCTGAATTATATAAAGTCTCTTCCAGGTCTCAGATGCACGTCAACCGGCCACACGTCAGAGCGCCGTCAACTTGCGTCAGAATTCGACATCCCATTTACCCGACATCTTTTTCAGACGTCATAAACCCAAAAAGGCGGCCGCCCTGACGGACTTCTCCGTCAGGGCGGCCGCCTTCGTCGACCGGCCCGCGACTACTCGCCGAGCAGGTACCGGATGTGCTTCACGAGCTCGCCGATGTCGTCGCGCAGCAGGCTGTAGTGGTCGGCGTCGAGGTCGATGACCGTCGGCGGCTCGGCCGAGTAGCCGCTGCTGTTCTCCAGGAACGAGTAGTCGTCGCCCTCGGCCTTGAAGATGCTGATCGGCGCCTGGAGGGTGCGCTCGGCCAGCTCGTGGAAGGAGTACTCGAACTCGTAGGTCTGGCCCACGACCGAGATGATCCGGCGGGCGAGGTCGACGTCGATGCCCTTGAGCTCGCTGATGAACTCGGCGAAGGACGCCTCGTCCGTCACGGTCTCCAGGCACTTGTCGAGGTCCGGGCCGGAGATGGTGCCGGTGAACACCGAGAAGAGGATCGTGGTGTAGCCGCGGTTGGCGAAGGACGCCTCGCGGCCCCACACCTTGCCGTTCTCGGCACGCACCTTCGGCGAGCCCGGGGCGATCAGGAAGAGGTTGTCCACCTTCTCGCCGGCCTGCTCCAGCTGGTACGCGGTCTCGAAGGCCACGCGGGCGCCGAAGGAGTAGCCCCACAGGGTGTAGGGGCCGGTCGGCTGGAGCTCCTTGATGGCCTCGATGTCCTTCTTGGCCATCTCGGTGATGGTCTCGTACGGGGCCTCGCCCTCGTTGATGCCGTAGGACTGGACGCCGTAGAACGAGCGGCCGAGGCCGATCTCGCCGGCCAGGGTCCGCAGGTTCATCGGGTAGCCGCCCAGGCCCGGCCAGCAGATCACGGGCTTGGCCTTGCCGGTCTCGGCGTGCAGGCGCACCAGGCGGGAGGACTCCTGGGCGACCTCGCGCTCCAGGCGGCGGGCGAGCTTCTCGATGGTCGGGGACTCCAGGACGCTCTGCAGCGGCAGGGAGACGCCCAGGCGCGAGTTGAGCTCGCGGACGAGGCCGACGGCGATCAGCGAGTTGCCGCCCGACTCGAAGAAGTCGTCCTGGACGGAGGCGTTCTCGCGGCGCAGGGCCTTCTCCCAGACGCCCGCGATCTCCTTCTCGGTCTCCGTGCGCGGGGCGACGAAGGGGCGCTCCACGAGCTCGGCGTTGACCTGGTCGGAGACGGCGAGCGCCTTGACGTCGATCTTGCCGTTGGCGGACAGCGGCAGCCGGTCGAAGACCACGACCCGGTTGGGGATCATGTAGTCCGGGAGGAAGCTGACGAGGTCGTCGCGGATGAGCTCGGCCGGACCGCGCATGTGGACGCTGTCCTCGCGCATGCCCTCGTGGCCGGCCTGGTCGTCGCTGATGCGGCCGCCGACGAAGAAGTACATCGGGCCGCCGTCGACGCCGTTGGCGGCGAGGACGGAGTCCATGCGGCGGGAGGCGGGCAGCGGGTTGCCGGTCTTGGAGCTGTAGCCGGAGGACATGAAGCCCAGGTTCAGCCCGTTCATCATCAGGTGCTGGAGCTTCTTGCCGAGGGTGATGTAGTGCAGCCATTCCTCGGGGGCGCGGCTGTACACGCTGATGCCGAAGCTGGCGGCCTGGTACACCGACTGGTTGATCGCGATGACGTGCTTCTTGAGGACGATGTCGTCCGAGAAGCGGGTCAGGGCGCCGTTCTCGTAGCGGTACTGGCCCTCGGGCAGGCCGGCGACCTTGCCGCCGTGCGTCTGGACGTAGACCTCGGCGTGGTCCTCGCGCACGCCCTCGTTCGGGACCAGCTCGAAGGTGCCCAGGTAGTAGTCCTCGTCGGCGACGTCGAGCAGCTCGCGGACGGCCGGCTCGTAGGCGCGGTCCTGGATGTCGAGGCCGTAGGCCGGCAGGACCTGCTCGAAGAGGCCGAGGATGTGGCCGGTCTCGATCTCCAGGACTTCCTGGATGTTGTTCTTGTAGACCGGCTCGATGCCGCTCTTCTTGCCGATGAAGTGGATCTGCGCCGTGGGCTTGCCGGTGGCGGCCCGCTCGCTGATCAGGACGAGCTGGTGACGGACCGGCTGGTAGTAGTAGTAGCCCGGCTTCAGCCCGCCGACGCCCTCCAGCTCGAAGTACAGCTGCGTCGCGTACAGCGCGCCCGGGGAGGCGTAGCCGTACTTCGGCAGCAGGCGCTCCTCGCTGATGTACTGGCCGAACCAGCGCAGGATCTGGCCCAGTTCGGAGGAGGCCAGGTCGGCCGCCTTGCGGGAGTAGGCCGCGGTGACCTTGGAGCCGAGCAGCTTCAGCAGGTCGTCCTGGGTGACCGCGCCGCCCTCGTAGAAGCGGTACGTCTTGCGGGCGAAGACCCGGGCGCGCTGCTCGGGGGTGGGCTCGGAGCCCTCCAGGTCGAAGGTCGGGCGGGCGGCGAGCTCGGCGTCGTCGCGCAGACCCGGGTTGGACAGCTGCGCCTTGACCTGGAGCTTGCTCTTCTTCGACGCGTGGTGGGAGCCGTGGTTGCCCTGGTCCATCAGGGCGGCTTCCTTCTCGCTCAGCTCGATGCAGGCGATCAGGTTCTGGAAGCCGGTGCGGCCGTCGTTCTTGACGATGACGGCGGCGTTGCGGACCCAGTCGTGGTTCTCGATGGCCAGGGATATCTCGTCCAGCTCGACGCGGTAGCCGCGCAGCTTGACCTGGTTGTCGGCGCGGCCGGCGAACTGCACGGTGCCGTCCGCGTTCCACTGGCCGAGGTCGCCCGTCTTGTACAGGCGGACGGGCTCGGCGCCCTCCTCCAGCGCGATCTCCAGGAAGCGCTCGGCGGTCAGGTCGTCGCGGTGCAGGTAGCCGCGGGCCAGCTGGACGCCGCCGATGTACAGCTCGCCGATCTCGCCGACGCCGACCGGCTTGAGGGTCTCCTTGTCGAGGATGTGGTACGTGGTGCCGTGGACCGGGGCGCCGATGGAGATGGACTGCGGGCCCTCGTCCAGCTCGGCGGGGTCGACCACGAAGGAGGACGAGTTGATGGTGGTCTCGGTCGGGCCGTAGACGTTGATGAGCGCCCGGCCCGGCATCTCCTGCGTGGTCTGGATCGCCAGCAGGCGGGAGAGGGCCTCGCCACCGCTGAAGATCTGCTGGAGGGAGACGCACTCGGGGAACTTCTCGGTGTCGATCAGGCCCTGGAGCAGGGTCGGGACGCACTGGAGGGTGGTCACGCCGTGCTTGACGATGGTCTCGATGAGGCCCTCGGGGTCGGCGTAGACGCCGGGGGCGCCCATGACGACGGTGGCGCCGTTGGCCGGGGAGAGGATCTCCCACTGGGCGGCGTCGAAGCTCATCGGGGTCTTCTGCAGGATGACCTTGCTGCGGTCGATCCCGTAGGTCTCGCGCAGCCAGCCGAGCTGGTTGACGATGCTGCGGTGCTCGATCATCACACCCTTCGGCTTGCCCGTGCTGCCGGAGGTGTAGATGACGTACGCGAGGGTGTCCGGGCGGGCGTCGGCGCCGGCGACGGCGGCCTCCTGGCCCTCCGGACGGACGAACGCCTCGGACTCGCGCAGGGTCACGATGGTGACGTCCTGCGGGGCGAGTTCACGGAGGCGGGACACCAGGCGCTGCTGCGCCAGGATGATCTTCGCCTCGCTGTTCTCGATCATGTAGCGGAGCCGGTCCTCGGGGTACTCCGGGGACAGCGGCAGGTAGGCGGCGCCGGCGCCGAGGATGCCCCACGCGCCGACCATGAGGTCGATGGACGGCTCGACGAAGAGGCCGACGCAGTCGTCCGCCGAGACGCCGAGGTGCCCCAGGTAGTCGGCCAGGGCGGAGCTTCTGGACGCGAGCTCGCGGAAGGTGAGCTTCTCATCCCGGTAGGCGACGGCGATCGCCTCGGGGTGCTCGGCGACGCGCTCCGCCAGCAGGCCGGGCAAGGTGTTGGTGCCGCGCAGGGTGGGCTCGAGCACGCTGGTCTCCTGAAGAGTCATTTCCCGCTTCCTTAAGTTCCGTTGTCGAGCAGTGGCCGGGACGACCGCCCGACCGGATGAACCGAAGAACTGAGGGGCGCAAGGGCAGAGCCTCACCACCCGGAAGAACCGGAACGGCGCGGTGCGTGCTGCGGCCGCCTCCCCCAACGGACGTACGGGCCCCCATCGGCCCGCCCGTCCGGGCGATCACCGGCTCCGCAGGAGCCGGGTTACAGATCCGTTCTCGAACACCTCTCGCGAGGCGCCCGCGATGAGCGGGGCGATCGACAGGACTGTCACCTTGTCGAGGCCCAGTGCTCCGGGCACCGGAAGGGTGTCCGTGAAGACGAACTCGCTGACGCGCGAGTTCTTCAGGCGGTCCGCGGCGGGGCCGGAGAGCACCCCGTGCGTGGCCGCCACGATGACGTCCCGCGCACCCTGGGCGAACAGGGCGTCGGCGGCGGCGCAGATCGTGCCGCCGGTGTCGATCATGTCGTCGACCAGGACGCAGACCCGGTCCCGGACCTCGCCGACCACCTCGTGGGCCGTGACCTGGTGGGCCACGTCCTTGTCGCGCCGCTTGTGCACGATGGCCAGCGGAGCGCCGAGGCGGTCGCACCAGCCGTCGGCCACGCGTACGCGGCCGGCGTCGGGCGACACGACGGTGAGGTCCGCCGGGTCCGCCTTGGAGCCGATGTAGTCCGCGAGGACCGGCATGGCGAACAGGTGGTCCACCGGGCCGTCGAAGAATCCCTGGATCTGGTCGGCGTGCAGGTCGACCGTCAGGATCCGGTCCGCACCCGCGGTCTTGAGCAGGTCCGCCACCAGGCGGGCCGAGATGGGTTCCCGGCCGCTGTGCTTGCGGTCCTGTCGCGCGTACCCGTAGAAGGGAAGGATCACCGTGATGCTGCGGGCCGAGGCCCGCTTCAGCGCGTCGACCATGATGAGGTGTTCCATGATCGACTTGTTGATCGGGGCCGTGTGGCTCTGGATCACGAAGCAGTCTGCCCCGCGCACGGAGGCGTGGTAGCGGACGTAGATCTCGCCGTTGGCGAAGTCGATCGCCTTCGTCGGGACCAGTTCCGTGCCCAGTTCGGCCGCGACGGCCCGGGCCAGCGCCGGGTGCGCGCGTCCCGAGAAGAGCAGCATCTGTCCGGAGCCGCTCACGCCGCGCGCTCCGCGAGGTGTGCGGCGTGCGCGACGGCCAGGCGGCCGGCGGCCTCGGCGCAGGAGGCGAGGACGGCCATGTTGGCCTTGGCGGAACGGCCGTCCGTGGCGGCGTCGACCGCCCGCATCAGGTACTTGGTGATGGCCTGGCCCGAGACGCCGTCCCGGGCCGCCTCGGCGACGGCGGCGCGGATGGCCGTGTCCACCTCGGCGGAGTCGATGGCGTCCTCCTCCCTGACCGGGGTGGTGATCAGGAAGGAGCTGTTGTTGCCGAGGGCCCAGTGGGCCTCGATCGCGCGGGCGATGACCTGCTCGTCGTCCAGGCGGTGGGGCGCCTTGTGGCCGCTCGTACGGCAGTAGAACGCGGGGAAGTCGTCCGAGCGGTAGGCGACGACGGGGACGCACTGCGTCTCCAGGTACTCCAGGGTCAGGCCGAGGTCGAGGATCATCTTCGCGCCCGCGCAGACGACGGCGACCTTGGAGCGGGTGAACTGGATCAGGTCCGAGGACACGTCCCAGGTCTCCTGGGCGCCCCGGTGCACGCCGCCGATGCCGGCGGACGAGAAGAACGGGATCCCCGCGAGCTCCGCCGCCACGACCGAGGAGGCCACGGTGGTGGCGCCCGGGCCGCCCTGCGCCAGCACGACGGGCAGGTCCCGGCTGGACACCTTGGGGATGCCCGGCAGGGAGGCGAAGCGTTCGATGTCGGCGTCCGACATCCCGACGCGGATCGCGCCGGCCTCGATGCAGATCGTCGCGGGCACCGCGCCGCCGGAGCGTACCGCGTCCTCCACCTTGCGGGCGGTGGCGGCGTTGTCCGGGTAGGGCAGCCCGTGCGTGATGACGTTGCTCTCCAGGGCGACGACGGCCTTGCCCTCGTGGAGGGCCTCGCGGACCTCCTCGGTGTAGACGACGGGGACGCCGTTGCTTGCGCTCATCGGGATGTCTCTCAACTCTCGTTCAAGTAACCGGGCCGCCTGACCTGCTGGTCCGGGCGGTCCGCCAGCTCTGCGAGGACCTGGGTCTCCCAGTCCTCCGGTGTGACCGGCTCCAGGGAGATCGAGACGGCGTCCTCGCCGATGGCGAAGGTCTGCGTCACGGCGGCGGTCACCGCCTCGTCGATCGCCCTGAGCTGCTCGGCCGTGAAGTCCCTCGGGTAGTGCCTGATGTGGATGTGGGGCACGGACTCGGTCCTTCCACGGTTCGGGGTCGGGAGGTGGGCGGCACACCGCGGACGGGGGAGGCCGCGGTGTGCCACCACCGCTCCCCACCCTGCTCCGGGGGGGCAGGGCCGGGCGGGGAGTCGTGGGCGGGGCTCCGTCTCGTTACGCCTTGACGGATTCCCGCGAGGTCGCTGGGACCGGCTCGGGTTCTGGCTCTGCCTCCGGCTGCTGCTTGCCCTGCCTCGGCTGGGCCAGGACCACCGACCCGACCACCGTCAGCGCTCCGAGGATCTGGAGCGGCGACAGCGACTGGTCGAGGACGAACCAGCCGAGCAGGGTGGCCGTCAGGGGCGAGCCGAAGCTCAGGAACGACACGGTCAGCGCGGGCAGCCGCTGCACCCCGCGGAACCAGATCGCGTAGGCGATCAGGGCCCCGATGATGCCGAGGTAGGCGAAGCCCCAGAGGTTGTTGGCGGTGATCTCGCCCGGCAGTCCCTCGCCGATCAGCGTGACCGGCAGCAGGACCAGGCCGCCGACGGTGAGCTGCCAGCCCGTGAAGGGCAGCAGGCCCACCCCTTCGGGGCGTCCCCAGCGCTTGGTCAGCACGATGCCGGAGGCCATGCTGAGCGCGCCCAGCAGACCGGCGATGACACCGGTGGCGTTGAGCCCGGCGTTCGGCTGGAGGACGAGCAGGGCCACGCCGGCCGTGCCGAGGGCACAGGCGGCCACGTGGATCCGCTTGATCTTCTCCTTCAGCAGCACGGCGCCGAGCAGCATCACGATCATCGGCTGGATGGCCATCACCAGCGCCGCGACGCCGCCCGGCAGGTGGTAGGCGGCCACGAAGAGCAGGTAGAAGAAGGCTCCGATGTTCAGCACGCCGAGCACCAGGGCGCGCCACCACCAGATGCCCTTCGGCAGCACCCGGCCGATGAGCACCAGGATCAGGCCGGCGGGCAGGGCGCGGAGCAGCGAGGAGAGCAGGGGTCTGCCCTCGGGCAGCAGCTCCGTGGTGACCAGGTACGTCGACCCCCAGACCACGGGCGCGAGCACCGTGAGCGCGGAGTCAGCAAGCGAACGGCTGGCCTTCATCAGGCCGCTGCCGAGTCGGTCGTGCCGAAGTAGCGGTCGCCGAAGTCGCCGATGCCCGGGATCATGAACGCGTTCTCGTTGAGGCGCTGCTCGATCGACGAGGTGACGATCTTGACGTCCGGGTGCTCGGCGTGGACGGCCGCGATGCCCTCGGGCGCCGCGAGCAGGTTGACGAAGACGATGTTCTCCTCACGCACGCCCGCCTCCAGGAGGACCTCGATGGCCGTGTTGGCGCTGCCGCCGGTGGCGAGCATCGGCTCCAGCGCGAGGACGTGCCGGTCGGCGATGTCCTCGGGGAAGTTCTTGTAGTACAGGTGCGGGAGCTTGGTGACCTTGTTCCGCTGGATGAGCAGCTTGCCGACGGTGATGTCAGGGATGACCTGGCGCAGCTCGTCGAGCATGGAGTCACCGGCCCGGATCACGGGCACGGCGCACAGTTTGGTGCCGAACTTCAGTCCGTCGTACGTCTCACCGACCGGCGTGACGGCCCCGTGCTTCTCGAACGGCAGCTGGTCGAGCGCCGATTCGAGCAGGAGGCGGATGATGCGCCGGGAGTAGAACACGAAGTCCGAGCGGGTGGCCCCGCGGTCACGGATGATCGTGTGCATGGCCCGCAGCTGCTTCGTCTGCGGCAGCGGGTGGACATTGTGGTGGCCGGTCGCCATGAGAAACCTGCTTCTCGTCGGTCGTGGAGACGGGCTGCGGCCGGGCCAGGGCCCGGAGGGCCCGCGGGGGCCGCAACCGTTTGGTCGGGTACCGAGGTCAGGCGTCGGTTCTCTCGGCGTCGGTGACGGCGCCGGCCTGCACCAGGTCCTTCACGTCGCTCATGCGCGTTCCTCTTCGGGATGGTTCAGATGGATCGGACGGATCCGACAGGTACCGGGAGACCGAGTGGACGTGTCCCGGTGTGACGGTTCTCGTTGCACGTCTCGGGATGCTCACCAGAACCCTCGTCGGTACCCGTCCACGGGGTCAACGGGGTCTATGTCAGATCCGCGTCAACCTTCTTCAGGTCGCCGTCAGAGCCCGTCACGACCCGGCCAACGGCCACGTCGCGGGCGAGGAGGCACTCCTCCAGGAAGGACAGGACCCGCAGGTGGTAGGTGCGGGCCGCCCAGCCCAGGCTGATGTTGTGCCCGGCGTGCGGCTGCCGGGCCACCTCCGCGGGGGCCGCCATCAGCGGAGCCAGCAGTTCCTCCAGAGCCTCCCCGTCGTGCCTCCACCACAGCTCCTGCTCCGCGAACGTGAAGCGCACGGGCACCCGCACTCCGGCCGCCACGGCGGGGTACATTTCCGGCCACCGCCGCGTCTCCCGCGCCTCGGCCGCGGGGACCGGCCGCAGCAGCCGCTGCCCGAGCCGGAAGGCGTCCGGCGGGTAGAACCGCAGGGCGCCCCAGTGCCGGCGCCACTCGCCCGGCAGGTCGGGTCCGGGCAGCCGGCCGGCCTCCACGGCGAAGCGCCGGCCGATGCCGGAGACGTCCACGCCGATCGGTACGAGGCCGCCCCGGGCGGCGCCCGCCGCCGCGAGCGCGACGCGGCCGCCGCCCGAATGGGCCACGAGGAAGACTCCGGCGCCCAGTTCGCGCCCCTCGGCGAAGCCCTCCAGGGCCGCGAGCACCGTGGCGGTCTGCCCAGCGAGGTCCTGCCCCTCGGGCAGCGCCCCGGCCGAGGCCCCGTACCCGGGCCGGTCCAGGGCGAGCACGGCGTAGCCGAGGCCGGCGCCGAGCTCCAGGAGCGAGAGCCCGGGCCGGGCCCGGCTGTCGAAGTAGCCCGCGCTCATCCCCGAGCCGTGCAGGGCCACCACCAGCGCCCGGGGTACGGGCTGTGCGGGCAGGGCCAGCAGACCGGACAGCGGGATCCCGTCGGCGTCGAGGGTGACGGGCCGGACCGGGGGCACGCCGGCGGGCGGCACAGGGACCATGAGGGGCATCTCCAGGAGGGTCAGGAAGGCCGGGCGGACGGGATGTGCCGGGCCCTGGCGACGGCCAGGCCCCAGGCGGCCCGGCGGCGCAGCAGGGTGGTCAGGGGCGGTGCGGCGCACGGCCGTTGGGGGCGTACGGCCTCCGGCGCGGAGTCCCTGGCGGGGACCCAGTAGCCGGCGATCTGCACGGCGTTCATCCGGTTCTCACAGCCGGACTCCGGCGAGTTCGGGCAGGCGTACGCCGGAGTCCCACACGACGTGGAAGGCTACGTGGCTCAGCCGCCAGCCGGCCGGCGTGCGCACGGCCCGGGCCTCGGAGTACCCGCCGACCTCGAAGTGGGCCGCGGGCCCCTGGCCGGCGTGGTGGACGTGCGTGGTGAGCTGCTGGGCCCGCAGGGTGGCCCGGTCCCCGTCGAGGACGACGGAGTGGTTGGAGCTGGAGTGGTGGGTGCGCGCCCAGCGCTCCCGGGCCTCGCGCTGGAAGGCGGCGAAGGCCTCGATCCCCGCGCACACGCCGATCGGGAAGGCGAAGGTGGCGTCCTCCGTGAAGAGCGAGGCGTACCGGGAGTCCTCCGGCCCCGTGCCGTCGTAGGTGTCGAGGGCGGTCACGTAGCGGTCGAACAGGTCACGCAGCTCGGCGCGGTCGCGCAGGACCTGTATCTGCTCGCGCAGTGCCGCGATGTCGTCATGGGTCGAAGGCATGGCCTCTCCAGTTGGCGGACTTCATGGGCGTGGGGGGGGGGGGGGGGGGGGGGGGGGGGGGGGGGGGGGGGGGGGGAGGTGGGGGGGGGGGGGGGGGGGGGGGGGAAAAGAAGGGGGAC
>NZ_JBVJWV010000069.1:0-11195 GCF_055602105.1 Streptomyces sp. NPDC037421 | reverse complement strand
GTCTCAGCAACGTTCTCCGCACTCCGCGCACCAATGAACACCTTGTGGTCCTGCGTGGCGAGGAGGCGAGCCACGGCCAACCCGATCCCACTGGTCGCCCCGGTCACCACAGCCACGGGCCTGCCCTGCTCCGACATGCGAACTCCTCGATGCTCAACTGCCTGGCCTACGGGCAGGCTCCGGTCCGCCGCTGGAGGCGAACTCGAGCGGGCCTCGGAGTCACCGGCGTCCGCGCCCCTGGACGGAAACGCGGCCGCCCCACCATCAGAGTTCGATCAGGCGTCGAGCCGGGTTTCCCAAGCTCGACGGCAGCCGGTTGCGAGAGGCAGGCGCGCCGCCGCGCCGTACCGAAAGCCCAGCAGAAGGACTCACCCGTGAAGGACACCCAATGAGCCGACGCGTCGTCATCACCGGAATCGGCGTGGTCGCGCCCGGGGGGGTGGGCACCAAGGAGTTCTGGTCCCTGCTCACCGCCGGAAAGACCGCGACCCGAGCCATCAGCCTGTTCGACGCCTCCCCGTTCCGTTCCCGCATCGCAGCCGAGGCCGACTTCAACCCGCTCGACCACGGCTTCACGGCTGAGGAAGCCCTCCGCCTGGACCGGGCCGCCCAGTTCGCGATCGTCAGCGCGGACGAGGCCCTGCGCGACAGCGGTCTCGCCGACGCGGACCTGGACCCGACCCGTACCGGCGTCACCCTCGGCAGCGCCGTCGGCTGCACCACAGGCCTGGACGTCGAGTACAACGCGGTGAGCCGCGGCGGGAGCACCTGGCAGGTCGACCACACTCTGGCTGTCCCGCACCTGTTCGACTACTTCGTGCCCAGCTCCATGGCGGCAGAGGTGGCCTGGCGCGTCAACGCGCAGGGACCGGTGTCGATGGTCTCCACCGGCTGCACCTCCGGCCTCGACTCCATCGGTCACGCCGTCGAGCTGATCCGCGAGGGCAGTGCCGACGTGATGATCACCGGCGCCACCGAAGCTCCGATCTCCCCGATCACCGTCGCCTGCTTCGACGCGATCAAGGCCACGTCGCCGCGCAACGACGATCCCGAGACCGCTTCCCGTCCCTTCGACGCCACCCGCAACGGCTTCGTACTGGGCGAGGGCTCGGCCGTCCTGGTCCTGGAGGACCTGGAGAGCGCCCGCAAGCGCGGCGCCCACGTCTACGCCGAGATCTCCGGCTTCGCCAGCCGCTGCAATGCCTACCACATGACCGGCCTGCGAGCCGACGGCGTGGAGATGGCAGAGGCGATCAAGGTTGCTCTCGACGAGGCCCGCCTGGACGCCGGCGCCATCGACTACATCAACGCGCACGGCTCCGGAACCAAGCAGAACGACCGGCACGAGACCGCCGCGTTCAAGCGCAGCCTCGGACAGCGCGCCTACGAGGTCCCGGTCAGCTCCATCAAGTCGATGATCGGTCACTCCCTCGGGGCGATCGGATCCCTCGAAGTGGCCGCCAGCGCGCTGGCCATCGAGCACAACACGGTGCCGCCCACCGCCAACCTGCACACCCCCGACCCCGCCTGCGATCTGGACTACACCCCGCTCACGGCGCGCGAGCAGCGCACGGACGCCGTCCTCAGCGTCGGCAGCGGATTCGGCGGTTTCCAGAGCGCCATGATCCTGTCCCGCCCGCGCCTGGGAGATGCCGCATGACCACCGAAACCGCAGCCCGCCCCGGCGGTACGAGCCCGCTCTCCCCGACCGCCGCACCCGTGGTGACCGGCATCGGGGTCACCGCCCCGAACGGACTGGGCACCGAGGCCTGGTGGCAGGCCGTCCTGCGCGGCGAGAGCGGCATCCGCCCCGTCACCCGTTTCGACGCCGAGCAGTACCCGGCCAAGCTCGCCGGCGAGGTCCCCGGCTTCAACGCCGCCGACCACATTCCCAGCAGGCTGCTGCCGCAGACGGATCACATGACCCGGCTGGCGCTGACCGCCGCCGACGAGGCCCTCGCAGATGCGGGTGTCGACCCGGCCGCACTGCCCGACTTCTCCGCCGGCGTCATCACGGCCAGCTCCGCGGGCGGCTTCGAGTTCGGTCAGAAGGAGCTCGAAGCCCTCTGGAGCAAGGGCGGCCAGTACGTGAGCGCCTACCAGTCCTTCGCCTGGTTCTACGCGGTCAACACCGGCCAGATCTCCATCAAGAACGGGCTCCGCGGCCCCAGCGGCGTCCTGGTCACCGAACAGGCCGGCGGCCTCGACGCGGTGGCCCAGGCCCGCCGCCAGCTGCGCAAGGGCGTACGGGTCGTGGTCACGGGCGGCGTGGACTCCTCGCTCTGCCCGTGGGGCTGGGCGGCCCACCTCGCCGGGGGCGAGCTGAGCACCGAAGAGGACCCCGACCGCGCGTTCCTGCCCTTCTCCCCGGACGCCGGTGGCCACGTCGCCGGGGAGGGCGGCGCGCTCCTCGTCCTGGAGGACGCCGCCGCCGCCCGTGACCGGGGTGCCGAGGTCTACGGAACCATCGCCGGTTACGCCTCCACGTTCGACCCCGCACCCGGCTCGGGCGGCGCGCCGCGCCTCCAGGCCGCGGCCGCACTGGCCCTGCGTGAGGCCGGCCTCACCCCCGCCGACGTCGACGTGGTGTTCGCGGACGCGGCGGGACGACGCACGGCCGACCGCGAGGAGGCCGCGGCCCTCACCGCTCTCTTCGGAGAGTACGGAGTCCCGGTCACGGCGCCGAAGACCATGACGGGCCGACTCGCCGCGGGTGGTGCCTCCCTCGACCTGGCCGCCGCCCTGCTCTCCCTGCGCGACCAGGTCATCCCGCCCACCATCAACGCCGGCCCGACCGCGGATGACTGCCCGATCGACCTCGTGACCGAGACGCGTCGGCCGGAGCGGCTGCGCACCGCACTGGTCCTGGCCCGCGGCCGGGGCGGTTTCAACGCGGCCATGGTGGTCCGCGCCCCTCGTTAACGGCGTTAACGCCGTTAACGCCACCGCTGACCCCGGCGGCGGTGCACCCACCCGCCCGGTGCACCGCCGCGACGACCAGGACTCGGCCGCCCCGAACCGCAGTCTCCAGAGCCAGGAGGACCGTTGCACTCCATCGACCCCGCCGACTTCGCCCGCACGATGGCACACGTGCCCACCCCGGTCACCGTTGTGACCACCGTGGACCGGGCCGGACAGCGCTGGGGCTTCACCGCCAGCTCGTTCAGCTCGCTCTCCCTCGATCCTCCTCTGGTGCTGGTGTGCCCGGCAAAGACGGCCTCCTGCCACGAGGCCTTCGTCACCGGCGACCGTTTCCTCGTGAACGTCCTGGCGGCGGAGCATGCCGACATCGCCAGCAGCTTCGCCCGCTCGGGGCACGACAAATTCGCCGGCAGCCCCATGGAACCGTGCGAGTTCGGCCTCCCCGGCCTGGCGGACGCCACCGCCCGGATCGCCTGCACCCTCCACGACGTCCTGGACGGTGGTGACCACAGCATCCTCGTCGGCCGCGTCGAATCCGTCTCCGCGGGCGGAGCCGAACCGTTGGTCTACTACAACCGCCTCTTCACCAGGCCCGGAGCCAGCCCGGCCCTCGCCTCCACCTCGTGAATGCCCGCAAGCAGGAGAGAGCAGTGACCGAACGTTCACCGTCCGTCCCGCGGCTGCAAGAGGTCGCCGAAGACGTCTACGCGTACATCCAGCCAGACGGCGGGTGGTGCCTCAACAACGCGGGCCTGATCACCGCGGGCGGCCGCCCCGCGTTGATCGACACGGCCGCTACAGAAGCGCGTGCCAAGGCGCTGAAGGACGCCGTCGCGCGGGTCACTCCGCACGCTCCGGGCTTCGTGATCAACACCCACCCGCACGGCGACCACACCTTCGGCAACCGGCTCTTCGCGGACGATGCCGTGATCATCGCCCACGAGGCGACCCGCGCCGAGATGGACCTCGCCGGGCTGCACCTCACCGGTCTGTGGCCGGAGGTCTGCTGGGGGGACGTCGGTGTCGAGCTGCCCACCCTCACCTTCCGAGACCCGATCACCCTCCATCTCGGGGACGTCCGGGCCGAGGTCATGCACCTGGGCACCGCCCATACGAAGAACGACTCCGTCGTCTGGCTGCCCGAACAGCGGGTCCTGTTCGCCGGTGACATCGTGATGTCCGGCGCCACCCCGTTCTGCCTCACCGGCTCCATCTCCGGCTCGCTCGCCGTCATCGCGAAGCTGCGCGCCCTCGACCCGCGGACCATCGTCTCCGGACACGGCCCAGTCGGCGGCATCGAGCTCCTCGACACCACAGCGGCCTACCTGCGCCACGTACAGGAACTGGCCGCCGCCGGCATCGCCGCTGGCCTCACTCCGCTGGAGGCCGCCCGCGAGAGCGATCTCGGCCCCTTCGCCGCCCTCCTCGACAGTGAGCGGCTGGTCCCCAACCTCCACCGCGCCTACGCCGAAGCTGCAGGAGCGGAGCCGGGCCACCAGCTCGACATCTCGGAGCTCTTCTCCGAAATGGTCGACTTCCATGGAGGCCTCCCGGCCTGCGCGGCCTGAGCGAACCGCACGTGGGGCGTTAGCGGCGTTAACGGCGTTAACGCCCCACGTGCGGTTCATGTGCGTTCAGCCGTACGTTTCACATAGGCTGGCCGCCGGAGGTACCGATGAGCGAGACGAACGAACAGTCCACCCTCTTCGCAGCGGTCGACGCACTGCTCGAAGAAGCGGCCGCGCGAGACGGCCTTCCCGAGCCCGATGAACGACGACGCCTCCGCGAGGCCGCCGGCCTCAGCCAGGACCAGATCGCGAAGGCCCTCTCCGTCCGCCGCGAGACCATCACCTCCTGGGAAACCGGCCGCACCGCCCCCCGCCCCCCCAAGCGTGCCGCCTACGCCCGCCTCCTCGAAGGCCTCGCCGCCCTCCACCCCCAGACCGGCAACCCCACCGTTAACGCCGTTAACGGCGAACCCCCGGCCACCTCTGGAGCCGACGCCCCGACCGTTAACGCCGTTAATACCCCCTCCCCCACACCAGCAGCCCCGCCCACCGTTAACGCCGTTAACGCCACTCCCCCCACCGACGCTCCCGCCGTTAACGCCGTTAATGCCGGCCCACCCACCCTCACCCCCACACCCGATCCCCCCGCCGCCGTTAACGGCGTTAACGCCGTTAACGCCCAGCCCCCCACTCCCTCCGCACCCGCCGCCTCCCGCATCCCCCAGCGACCCGCCCCCAAGCCCACCCCCCTGGAGGGCAACGGCCCCCTCGCCGTCCTCGACGGCACCGGCCACGCCCACGCCGCCGGCGGCCTCCTCCTCCCCCACCCCACCTCCGGCCTCCCCGATCTCGTCGCCTGGGCCCTCGGCCCCGACGCCGACCTCCGCGCCCCCCGCCTCCACCACAACGGCCGGGACGGCGACCCCCTCCTCGTCCTCACCGCGCCCGCCGCCGAGCAGCTCGGCCTCCCCCTCACCCTCGAAGACCGCCGAGCCCTGCGCCTCCCGGACGACCACCCCGTCATCAAGCAGCTCACCAAGGCCAAGTGGCAGCTCACCCGCCGCGGCTTCGGCCCCTGGCCCCGCATCTACCGCCCGGCCTCCCCCACCACCGGCCGCCAGTGCGTCCAGCTCGCGGTCCTCCCCTGGGGCGCGCTCGACTCCCGCGCCTGGGGTGAGGACACCGCGGACCTCTCCGCCCCCGAACTCGCCGAGCTGCTCACCACCTACGCCGCCCGCGTCCTCACCCCCCGCGGCTCCACCGCCGTCACCGGCCTGGAACTCATGACGGCCCTGCGCCCGCCCACCCGCGCCGCCCGCAACCCCCAGACCAACACCTGGGAGTCGGCCCCCGTCCCCGGCTCCCTCACCCGCCCGGTCGACCCGGCCCCGCCGGAGGCCCCCGACGAGCACCCGGTGGTCGCCGCCCTCTACCCCCGCGCCCACCAGCGGACTCCGGACGAGGTCCTCGACGAGGAGGCGTACGACTGGATCCGCGACCCGGAGCTCCTCACCGACGCCGAGTGCGCCCGCACGCACGCCGTCGGCATCGACGTGAACATGGCATTCGCCGCGGCCGCGAACCGCCTCACCGTCGGCATCGGCCCCGCCGTCCACACCACCGCCCCCCGCTTCGACCCGAAGCTCCCCGGGTGCTGGCTCGCCGACCTCTCCGGCCTCCCCCTGGACCCCCGTCTCCCGAGCCCCTTCACCCCCCACGGCAAGCCCCCCACCGGCCCCGCCTGGTACGCGACCCCGACCCTCGCCTACGCCCAGGAACTCGGCCACGAAGTCCGCCCCGCCGAGGCCTGGATCCGCCCGGACAACGGCCCCTACCTCGACGCCTGGTACACCCGCCTCCGCGACGCCTACATGGCGACCATGGCCGACCTCGGCATCACCCCGTCCCTCACGGAGTCCGAGTTCCTCACGGCCATGACGACGTACAAGACGAACGCCCCCCACACCTCCACAGCGGTCCTCTCCGCCATCAAGTCCACGGTCAAGGGCGGCATCGGCAAACTCCGCGAGCGCCCCCAGGGCGCCGCCTACCGTCCCGGCGAAGCCTGGCCAGCCCTGGAACGCCCCACCTGGCGCCCCGACATCCGCGCCGCCGTCATCTCCACGGCCCGCGTCAACATGCACCGCAAGATGCGCAAGCTCGCCACCGGGGCCGGCCTGCACCCCATCGCGGTCCTCTCCGACTGCGCGGTCTACCTCTCCGACGGCCCCAGCCCGCTGGACTTCCTCCCCCACACCCCCGAGGGCAAGCCCCTCCCGGGCGGCTTCCGCCTCGGCGTCAGCCCCGGCATGGTCAAGCACGAGGGCACCCAGCCCCTCCTCTGGGCCGTGCAGCTCCTCGACCAACACCTCAACCCGGCCCGCCACATCAAGGGCCACGACGCGGCAGCAGACGGCGAGTAACCGATGTCCGACATCTCAGACAGCCTCACCAAGGCCGACGAACTCCACTTCACCCGCCCCATCCCGAAGTCCGCGGGCGCCCAGATGCGCTTCCTCCTCAAGCAGCTCAAATCCACGAAGGCCGTGGCAGCCACCCTGGGCATCTCCCAACGCACGGTCGAGCGCTACGTGAAGAACGAGATCAAGCAGCCGAAGCCGGCCCTCGCCGCCCGCCTGGAAGCCGAAGTACGCCGCCGCTGGCAGCCCCTGGTCCGCAAGCGCGCCCGCGAACAGGCGGCCCGCACCACCGGACTCGTCATCGAGACCCGCGCCCGCTTCGGCTTCACCGCGGCCCCCGGCACCACCGACGACGGCCGCATGCGCCGCATCACCCAGCACCTCCCCCCGGAGTACGCGCAGCGCCTCTTCGCCGCCCAGGAGACCGGAGCCACCGAAGCCCAGCTCCGCCACATCACGGCCGAGGCCCTCCAGGAGATCTACTTCAAGGACAACGGCGCCCGCGCGACCTCCCTCCTGGTCGAGTTCACGGACATCGACTACGTGGACTTCGCCTTCTAGCAACCCTCTGCCCGCCCCGGCCGAGGCTCGAAGGGCACAGGATGCTAGCCATGTACATAATAGCCTTGTATGGTATTTCTCATGAGTCCAGCAGCCGAGAGCGCCACGGCCGGGTACCTGGTCTGGCGCCTGTCGATGAAGTGGCGAGTGGCCGTCGACCGGGCAGTCGCACCGCTGGGCGTGACACACGCCCAGTACGCACTGATGGCCGCGTTGTACGGCATGTCGCACCCGGCGGATCGTCCCAACCAGCGTCAGCTCGCCGACTACACGGGGCTCGAACCGCTCTACGTCTCCAAGCTCGCCCGAGCCCTGGAGACCTCCGGCCTGATCGCCCGCACCCGGGACCCGAACGACCCCCGCGCCGTCCAGCTGTCGCTCACCGAGCAGGGCCACGACGTCACCAAACACGCCATCAAGGCGGTCCAGGGGCTCCTGGACCAACTTCTCGCACCACTCGGCGGCCAGGACGGCCCCCGCACGCTCGCGTTCACCCGCGAACTGGCGACCCTGCTCGACGCACCTCTTGATCCAGCACCTCTTGACCGGACCGCCGAGAACGAGAAGGAGCAGTCATGACCACCACCGCCCCCACCCTCAACGCCCGGGTCATAGCCCTCGCCCACCACGCCGCCCGCACCCTCGCGGAGAGCGCGCTGGCCCGCCACGGCATCACGTTCCACCAGAGCGTCACCCTCCGGGCCGTCACCGTCGCGGGCGGCTCCGCCCCGCACGGCGAACTGGTCGCCGAGATCCAGCACTCCCTCAAGACCACCGAACCGCTCGTCCAGGCCGTCATCGAGGAGCTGCTCACCGCCGAGCTCCTCGTCCGGGAGGGCTCCCTCCTGCGCCTCACCGACACCGGCCGCGACCTGTACGGGACCACCGCCGCCGCGACGGCCGAGATCGCCGCCCGCCTGTACGCCGAAATCCCCGCCGAGGACCTGGCGGTGGCCGGCCGCGTACTGACCCTGATCACGGACCGCGCGAACGCCGAACTGGGCACCAGCTGAACCCCCACCCAGCGAGGCCACAGAAGCCCTCTCGGGCCCCTGAAACCTTTTGAGGGCCCGGGGATACCCTGGGGCCCTCAAAGGCTCTTGAAACGCCCTCAGAAGCCGCCTACGGGCCCCTTCTCAAGTCATTCACCCAACAGCGTGCAGCGTCCTCCGCCGCTTCGACTCCGCGGCCTTCTTCGCGGCGGCCTGCGCCGCACGCTTCTTCCGCTGCTCCGCCAGCTGGTCCTGGTACTCCGCCACCGCCTGGTGGTAGCTGGCGACGTACCCGCGCGCGTCCAGCCGCTCGTCCGCGGCCATCTCGTTCACCGCCGCGACGGCGTCCTCGAAGGAGTTGTACCCGGCCAGCATCGGGTTGATCTGGTACACCCCGTTCCTGACCTTCCGCACGAGCTTGGCCAGCTCCAGGCTGCGCAGGGCCGCGTTGACGCTCGGCCTGCTCAGCTCCAGCAGCCCCCCGATGGTGGCCTGGTCGATGAGGATCCGCCCGCCGGGCTCACTCAGCGAACGCAGCTTCAGCAGCACACGGTACGCGGCAGGCGGAAGGTCCAGGTCGGAGAGAAGCCCATCGGCGTTGACCGCAGCGAATCGCAAGGTGCTCACTGAGCTGTCCCTTCTTCCTTGCGCTGTGCCCGGCTCAGCCGGCGCGCAGCGCGCTCTTTGGACCGTTCGGCCCGCAGTTCCTCGATTGCCTGCCGCATGTGGTCCAGCGACGGGAACCGCACCAGGTCCGGCAGGCTCGTGTCACTGCGAATCTGCGAGATGGTGCTGTGCTGCTCCACCTTCACGAACTCACCCGCCGTCTCCGTCCCCGGGATGAACTCGGCCACCCGGTAACTGTAGGGCGGGTTGAACTGGTACACACCCCGCCGCACCTTGAAGACGATCCCATGAGACATGACGGTGTGCAGCGCCTCCGAGGTCTTTGTCCGACTGACGTCGAGGATCGTAGCCATCTCCTCCTGCGTAAGTGGAATCCGCCCTCCCGCCCGCTGGCACGCGATCAGCAGCAGGATGAGCCTCAGGGGCAAGGCTTCCCGGAAGTACTGGGCAATCACCAGGAAGAACTCGAGGCTGTCCATCGAGAACGCATTTGGCTGACTCTGCGTCCCGTAGAACTCCAGCGGCTTGCGCTCACCGTCCAGCGTGAGCTTCCGGCTCGGATACCGCTTCGCCAGGCTGTCCAGATCCTTGACCGGAGCCAGCGGCTGACTCCACGCCGAGATCGCGTCATCAACGGGGAGATCAGGACGCGGCGCGCGCGACGGACTCTGCCGGCGGCGCTGTGCTTCTGATGACACGAGGCTGCTCTCCACTTCGTTGATCTGGAGAGAGAGTATGTCAACAAGGGTGACACTAATGTCACGCTCGTTGACGTTCGGCGTGTCTTGTGTCCCCCCAGGAGGGACACATCTCGGCCAAGGCCCCTCTCCGGCCGCTCCCGGACCCCCACATCCAACGCCTCCCCACCCTCGCGCAGTTCGGCGACGTATCCCCACGAGAACGTCAGCCTCCCCGACGTTTTAGCGCGAAAAGCGTCAGCCTCGCTGACGTTTTTCAGAAGTTCTGTCCCCCTACCAGCGACACATCCTCCGAGTTATGTCCCTTCTGAGGGGACATAACTTTCCCCCCGCACCCCCTCTGACCTGCGGAAACGCATCTCCGTACTCTCTATAGGCCGTCTCCTGCCGCGCTGCGCGTCTTCAACGCCGTCACCAACCCGCGCCCAGGCGCCACTTCCTGACGTCGCAGCACCTCAGCCACCGAACCGATGGCCTCCGGACACCGTGTCCATAACCACGCAGAATCTGACTGATTCCTATCTCTATCCCGGCATCACTTTGAATCACCGCCTCATCGACCATTAACGCCGTTAACGCCCTGGTCTCCACCTCCACCAACCCTCCAGAGGCCTACAAGCCGTTCTCCGTCTGCATGGTGCACAAGGGACAAGCAATCGAACCGACGGGAGCACCACGGCCGGCGAGGTGTTCGCCGGGGAACCTGTGGAGCAACCGGATCAAATGTGAGGAGCGACCCGAGCAAATGACGGAGGCTGCTGGAGGGGGACCAGGCGGGCGCCTTCCCTTTGCGCTGGTCGAGTCCTGGGACCTGGTCTTGAGTGGTTTCCACTTGGCTTCAGTAACTGACCGGCTTCTTGCGCCCCATGCTCGTCCGGAGCGAAGCGGAGGACATCTCCCCCCTGTCATCCGAAACAAAGCAGAGAACTTCTGGTCCGAAGGACCAGCCTTGGCCCACCCAGCAGGTCACCGGCAAGCACAGCGGGGCCGGGTCTCCTCCTTCGCGGGCTGCGAAGGAGGAGCAGAGCTCTGGGGCGGGTCTGGAGCGAAGCGGAAGACCCTCCGGACTGTCCGAAACGAAGCGCCGGGCCTTCCCTCTGCATTGTCTGGAGCGAAGCTGGGGGGACTTCCCTGCCTGTCTGGAGCGAAGCGGAGGACCTCTCTGCATTGTCCGGAGCAGAGCGAAGGAGCTCTCTACATTGTCCGGAGCGAGGCGGAGGACTTCCCTGCTTCCTTCCGAGCGAAGCGGAGGGCTTCGCTCCATTGTCCGCAGCGGAGCGGAGGGCCTCTCTCCCCTGTCCGCAGCGAAGCGGAGGACTTCGCTGCTACGTCCGGAGCGGAGCGGAGGGCCTTTCTCTCCTGTCCGCAGCGAAGCGGAGGACTCCGGCCCGAAGGGCCGGCTCTGGCCCGCGAAGCGGGCCGCCGCCGAGCGCAGCGAGGGGGGGTCGCTTCCCCGGCGCACAGTGC
>NZ_JBVJWV010000068.1:5292-11255 GCF_055602105.1 Streptomyces sp. NPDC037421 | reverse complement strand
AACCCGCCCCCGGGGTGGACACGGTTAATGTGGCTGCCCTTTTTTTCTTGTTCCGATGTTTGTTTTTCCCCAAGGGGGGGGGGGGGGGGGGGGGGGGGGGGGGCGGGTGGGGGGGCCCCCCCCCCCCCCGCCGCTCACTTCTCCACGAAGACGACCTCCGTCGGCCCGTGCGTCATCTTCACGACCTGCCCGTCGACCTCGACGATGTGGTGCATGCCGTTGAACACGCCGGGCCTGCCCGGGACGTAGAACCGGTCGTCCCAGGCTCCCGCCAGGTAGGCGCGGAAGCAGGCGAGGGACGGGTTCGTCGGGTTCAGGTCCAGGTAGTCCTTCAGCCGGCGGAAGAGCTTCGGGAGGATGACGGCCCCCTTGTCGTCGGTGAGCGAGGACAGTCCGGCGACCTCGGCCCCCTTGAGGGTCTTGTCCACCTCCCACACGCCCTTCTCCGCGGCCTGCGCCGCGGCGGCAGCGGCGGTGAGGGAGGCGCGCAGCACCTCGGAGAAGCCGCTGTAGTAGGTCGGGTAGACCAGGCCGTCCGCGATCAGCTGGTGGTTGACCGTCTTCTCCAGCACCGCCTGGTCGACCTCGACCTCGTAGCCGTTGAACGCGGGTGGGTGGCCCTTGCCGACCAGGGCCACGCACCGGCCGAAGGCGTCGGCGCCGCGGGTGAGGATGTAGCCCTGGACGGTCTCGGGGATGGTGCTGATGATCTTCTCGGCTTCGTCCCCGGCCACGGTGCCGGTGCTGGTGCTGGTGCCGGTGCCGGTGCCGGTGCCGGTCCCGCTCCCGGTCTCCGCCTTGTCCCCGGCCCGGTGGAAGTCGGTGAAGCCGACCGCCTTCAGGAGGGCGTCCGCCGCCGCGTGCGCCAGCGGCAGGGGCTGGTGCTGCACCCCGGAGGGAGATTTCTTGTCGCCGTAGTGGGTCTCCAGGGCATCGATGCTGTCCAGGCGGATGGAGGCGTTGCCGAACGCCCCCGGTACGACCGGTCTGGCCCCCGGCACGCGCTTCCAGTCGGCCACGTCGTCCGGGGTGAAGGAGAGCGTGTCCCCGTCGGGTTTGGTGCCCTTCGCGCGGAAGGTGCCCCTGATCAGCAGCATCGGCATGGACATGGCGGCTCCCACGGGTGTCGGGACGAGGACGCGCAGTGCATGCACCCTGAAGCTAGGGATGCCCGGCACCGCCGGACAACCGCCGTTCGGGCGACAACAGCAGCAGCGCCACGTCGTCGCGCGGGCCGCCCCCGGTGAAGGCCGCGAGGTCCCGCCACACCGCCGGGACCAGACCCGCCGGGTCGTTCGCCAGCACCGGCACCCGGACGGCCAGCGGGTAGAAGTGCCCGGCCGCGTCACGCGCCTCGGTGACCCCGTCCGTGTGCGCGAGCAGCCGGTCGCCCGGCAGCAGCGGCAGCTCGGCCACCGCCGGCAGGGCCGGCCCGGTCAGCCCCAGGCCCAGCGGGGGCCCCGGCTCCACGGCCACCTCCGTGACCGCGAACCCCCTGAGCAGCAGCGCCGGCGGATGCCCGCACGACACGATCCGTACGAGGTCCGGCCCGGGCGGGAACTCCAGCAGCAGCGCCGTCGCGAACAGCTCCGGGTGCGCCACGGAATCCGTGGCCGCGTCCGCCGCCAGCCGCCGGTCCAGCCGGGCCGCGACCGCCGCGAGCTCCCGGTCGTCCAGGACCGCCTCGCGGAACGCGCCGAGCAGGGAGGCCACCGTTCCGACGGCCGCCAGCCCGTGCCCCTGTACGTCCCCGACCACCGCCCGCACCCCGTACGGCCCGGCCCGCACGTCGAACAGGTCGCCGCCGACCAGCGTGCCCTGCTGCGCGGCGCGGTACAGCCCGGCGCAGCGCACCCGACCCACCCGCTCCGGCACCGGCGGCAGCACCGCCAGCTGGGCCGCCTCGGCGACCGTCCGCACGCTGACCAGCTGGGCGTCCCGGCGCCGCCGCACCCAGGCGATGATCATGCTGAGCAGCCCGACGGTGGCCACGGTGGCCAGGTCGGAGCCGCGGGCGTGCCCCACCCGGAGCTCGGGGACGCCGAGCAGCAGCAGCACGAGGGCGCCGAAGACGGCGGTGCCGGCGGGCCCGTACGCGAAGGCGGCCACGGCGGGCAGGGCCGCCAGGAAGTAGCCCAGCTCCTCCGTGCGGGTGGTCCACTGGGTGAGGCAGAGCGCGACCAGCGCCACCGCGGGCGCGATCCGGGCCCAGCGCGGCGGCGGTGCCCCCTGCAGCCAGCCCGGCTCCTCCCGTCCGCGTCTCACCCCTCCACCCTGGTACGGCGGCCCGGGCCGCGCACGCCGGGTGGCCCTGCCGGGCGCGGGCCGCGACAGTGGTGGCGTGACGGATACGCAGAGCGCGGCGATCAGCACCCGGCTGAACTGGCTGCGGGCGGGGGTGCTCGGCGCCAACGACGGGATCATCTCCACCGCCGGACTGGTCGTCGGCGTCGCCGGCGCCACCACCTCGCGCACCGCGATCCTCACGGCGGGCGTGGCCGGGCTGCTCGCGGGCTCGCTGTCGATGGCGGCGGGCGAGTACGTGTCGGTCAGCTCGCAGCGCGACTCCGAACGGGCGGCGCTGGACCTGGAGCGGCGGGAGCTGGCGGCGGAGCCGGAAGCGGAGCTGGACGAGCTGACGGAGCTGCTGGCCGCGCGGGGCCTGGGCCGGGAGCTGGCGCGGGAGGCCGCCGAGCAGCTGACGGAACGGGACGCGCTGCGGGCGCACGCCCGGGTGGAGCTGGGGATCGAGCCGGACGAGCTGGCGAACCCGTGGCACGCCGCCTTCGCCAGCCTGGTCGCCTTCACGGTCGGGGCGGCCCTGCCGCTGCTGGCGGTGGTCCTGCCGGGGGCGTCGGAGCGGGTGCCGGTGACGGTGGTGGCGGTGCTGGGGGCGCTGACGCTGTGCGGGGTGGTGAGCGCGCGGCTGGGTGGGGCCCCTGTTCCGCGGGCGGTCCTGCGCAACGTGGTGGGCGGGGCCCTGGCGATGGGCGTCACGTACGCGGTGGGCACGTGGCTGGGCGCCGGCTGAGCGGGTGTGTGCCGCCGGGCACCGCTGCGCGGGGCGAGGGCCCCGACCCGCCCTTCGCCCGTTCCCCGGGCTGCGCCCGGACCCCTCCTGGGGGCTCCGCCCCCAGACCCTCCCCCAGCTACCGCTGGGGGTACCCCCAGCGCCTCAAACGTCGGCGGGGCCGGATCTTCCAGCCGCGCCGGTGCTTGACGCGCGGGCGCGGTAGCGCCGTGTGGTGACGCGTACCGGCACGGAGCGCCGGATTCCCCCGGAGCCGCGCCGCGCCCAGGGCCGGGGCGGAGCCCGGAGTCTTTCCAGCCGCGCCGGCGTTTGAGGCGAGAACGGGTGAAGGGCGGGGAGGGGCAAGCCCCGCGCAGCGGCCCACCACCCGCACCCGGCCCACCGGCCCCCGCCACCCGGACCGACCCCGCCCGGGGCCGACGGACGGAGTCCGGCGCAGCGGCGCGAAGCCGGGGAGGCCGCCTGCGGCCGAGCCGCGCGAGCGGCGCGTTGAAAATGCAAACCTGGGCCCATGCGCATCGCCATCACCGGAGCTTCCGGACTCATCGGCAAGGCCCTCGTCCGCTCCCTGCACGCCGACGGCCACGACACCGTCCGCTTCGTGCGCCGCGACCCCGCGCGGGAGGGGGAGGCGCGGTGGGATCCCCGCAGCGGGTACGTCGACCCCGCCGGGCTGCGCGGGTGCGACGCCGTCGTGCACCTGGCCGGGGCCGGGGTCGGGGACCACCGATGGACGGACGCGTACAAGCGGGAGATCCGCGACAGCCGGGTGCTGGGGACCGCCGCCGTCGCCCGGGCCGTGGCGGCGCTCGACTCCCCGCCGCCCGTGCTCGTGTGCGGGTCGGCCGTCGGGTACTACGGGGACACGGGGGACCGGGCCGTGGACGAGTCCGCCCCCGCCGGACGCGGGTTCCTGCCCTCCGTCTGCGTCGAGTGGGAGGCCGCCGCGGCCCCCGCCCGAGAGGCCGGGATCCGGACCGTGTTCGCCCGCACCGGGCTGGTGGTCGCCGCCGAGGGCGGGGCCTGGGGGCGGATGTTCCCGCTCTTCAAGGCCGGCCTCGGCGGCCGGCTCGGCAGCGGCCGCCAGTACTGGTCGTTCATCTCCCTGCACGACGAGGTCGCCGCCCTGCGGTTCCTGATGGAGACGCCCGGACTGTCCGGGCCGTTCAACCTCACCGCCCCACAGCCCCTGACCAACCGCGAGGTCACCGCCGCCATGGGCCGCGTGCTGCGCCGTCCGGCCCTGTTCGCCGTCCCGGCCCCCGCCCTGCGCCTCGTACTCGGGGAGCTCTCGCAGGACGTGCTGGGCAGTCAGCGGGCGCGCCCCGCCCGGCTGATGGAGTCCGGGTTCGTGTTCGCGTACCCCGGCATCGAGGAGTCGATCAGGGCGGCCATCAACAAGTAAAGACGGGAGCAGGGGCGCGATCGTGTGCGACCGTTCGTGACCCGTGTGCGACCGTCGTGCGACCGGAGTTGTGCGCAATCCCCACCCGGACTCGGGTTCTCCTGGAGCCCGTTGGGGGAAGGAGGTTCCCCACACAAGCCGCGCCGACCTCGGGGAGGGGCACGTGCTCAGCAGCTCACACCATGCCGCACATCACGCGGACGTCGTCATCGTAGGAGCCGGAGTCTCAGGACTCGCGGCCGCGCACCACCTGATCGCGGCAGGGATCACCGTCAGCGTCCTGGAGACCGCCGACGACCCCGGCGGCCGCATGGCCACCGAATCGGCCGACGGGTTCCGGCTCGACCGCGTCGGCCAGCTCCTCAACACCGCCTACACCGAACCCGCCCGCACCCCGGGCCTCACGGGGCTGGTCCTGCGCCCCTTCGCCCCCGGCGTCCTGGTGCACGGCGCCGACGGCAGGCAGCAGCGGGCCGGGGCCCTGACCCCCGCCCGCGCGCTCGCCAGCGGCTCCCTCGACCAGGCCCGCTTCAGCGCCGCCCTCGGCCGGCTCGCGGCGCTGCCCCTGGAGCGCGTGCTCGCCCGGCCCGAACGCACCGCGCTCGCCGCCCTCGGCTCCCGCGGCCTGCCCCCGCGCACCGTGGCCGGCGTCCTGCGCCCCCTGCTGTCCACCCTGCTCCGCGACCCGGAGCTCACCACCTCCAGCCGCGTCGCCGACCTCGCGCTGCGCACCTTCGCCAGAGGCCGCCTCGCGGTGCCCGAGGGCGGCGCGGCCACCCTGCCCGGGCTGCTCGCGGCCGCCCTGCCGCCCGGCACGATCCGCACCGGCATCCGGGTGCGGTCGGTGGCGACGAACCTCGTCACCACCGAGGAGCACGGCGAGTTCGGCTGTCGCGCCGTCCTGCTCGCCACCGGTGCCCGGGCCGCCGCCGAACTCCTCCCGGGGCTGCGCGTGCCGGCCTTCCACGAGGTCACCGTCATCCACCACGCGACCCCCGAACCCCTGCCCTGGGACGGCTCCCTGCTCCTGGACGCCGACCCGAAGTGGCCGCTCGCCCACACCACCGTGATGAGCGCCGTCGACCCCACCCGGGCCCCCGCCGGCCGCAGCCTGGTCACCACCACCGTGCACGGCCCGCCGCCGCCCGCCCGGACGGTCGCCTCCCGGCTGGCCCGGCTGTACGAGACCCGGACGCGGGACTGGGAGCTGCTGGCCGTCCACCACACCCCGGAGGCCGTCCCGGCGATGCCCCCGCCCCACGACAGGCAGCGGCCCGTACGGGTCCTGGCCGGGCTCTACGTCTGCGGGGACCACCGCGACTCCAACACCGTCCAGGGCGCCCTGCACTCCGCCCGCCGCGCCGCGACCGCCCTGCTGCGCGACTTCGGCATCCCGCTGCCCGCCCGGCCGGAGCCCGCCCTCCCGGCGGCCGCCTGAAAACCACCGGCCAGGGGGGGGGGGGGGGGGGGGGGGGGGGGGGGGGGGGGGGGGGGGGGGGGGGGGAAAAAGGGCCCGGGAGGTGGGAA
>NZ_JBVJWV010000068.1:0-5282 GCF_055602105.1 Streptomyces sp. NPDC037421 | reverse complement strand
GCGTGCTCCCCCCCCCCCCCCCCCCCCCTCCCCACCCCCCCCTCCCCCCCCCCCCCTCCCCCCCCCCCCCTCCCCCTCCCCCCCCCCCCCCCCCCCCCCCCCGTCCCCCCCCCCCCCCCCCCCCCCCCCCGTGGCCGGTCAGTTCAGCGCCGACACCCGGTCCCGGTACGTCCGCACCGCCGACGCGTCCCGGTACGGCTCCAGCCGCCGCTCGAAGTCCCGTACGTACTCCACCGCGCGCACCGACCGCATCTCCATCGCCTGCTGCGCCGCCTCCGCCGCCAGCGCGCACGCCTGGTCCAGCTCGCCCAGCCCCAGCCGCGCCGTGGCCAGCACCACCCGGCAGAACAGCCGCGAGCGCGCGAAGCCGGGCGCCCGCAGCTGGAGCGAGCGCTCCGCGTGCTGGGCCGAGGCCCGGTACTGCTGGAGGTCCCGGTGGCAGTGCCCGAACTCGTCCGCCAGCTGCCCTTCGTCGAACAGCCGCGCCCAGTGCGGTACGTCGTCCCCCGGCCGGGCCGCGCCCAGCGCCCGCTCGGCCCGCACCAGCGAGGCCGTCGCCGCGCGCACCTCGCCCAGCACCGCGTGCCCCCGCGCCTCCGACGCGTGCAGCAGCGACTGCACCACCGGCGGCGGGCCCGAGCCCACGCCCTGCTGGGCGACCCGGGCCAGCTGCACCGCCTCCCGGCCGTGCCCCAGGTAGACCGCCTGACGGCTCATCGTGATCAGCACGTAGGAACCGTACGGCCGGTCCCCGGCGGCCTGCGCCAGCCTCAGCGCCTGGACGAAGTACCGCTGGGCCAGCCCGTGCGCGGCGATGTCGTACGAGGTCCACCCCGCCAGCCGGGTCAGGTCGGCGGCCGCGGCGAACAGCCGGCGCCCGGTGGTCTCCCCGTAGGTGCCGCGCAGCATCGGCTCGGCCTCGTGCTCCAGGTACCGCACCAGGGCCTGCCGGGCGTGGCCGCCGCCGTAGGTGTGGTCCAGGGTGCGGAACAGCTCGCTCACCGAGCGCAGCGCCGCGATGTCCCCGCTGGTCACCCGCTGTCCGGGCCCCCGGTCGATCTGGCGCTGCCGGGGCACCGAGGCGCGGCCCTGGGCGGGGACCCGGTGCGCGGCGGGGTCGGTGCCGCGGCCGACGCGCTCGTCGGCCCGTCCGATGAGCCAGTCCCGGCTGGGCACCACCAGCCCGGCCGGGGTGAAGGCGATCTTGCGCAGCTCGGCGTGCGAGCCGGAGTCCTTGCGCCACAGCCCGCTCGCGATGTCCACGGCCTCCTCCGGGGTGGCCGCGAACTCCAGCCCGGCGTACACGGGTGCGCACGCGTCCAGGCCCAGATCCTGTGCCGACAGCCGCCGCCCGAGGCGCCGCGTGAAGACCTCCGCGATCAGCGCCGGGGTGGTGCCGCGGGGCTGCTGGCCGCGTAGCCAGCGGGTCACGGACGTTTTGTCGTACCGCAGGTCCAGACCGTGTTCCAGACCGAGCTGGTCTACACGGCGGGCGAGCCCGGCGTTGGAGAACCCGGCTTCCGCGATCAGTGCCGCGAGCTGCCGGTTGGGGACACGCTGGGCAGGTCGTTCGGTCATCGGCTCCACGGTTTCCGTACGTGACGGACCGGGGTCCCGGCCCTGTGAACGGCGTGAATGTAGCGGCCAACTCCGCTCACACCGCCCTCTCTGCCCCACATTCATCCGATCGTGTGCAGAATGGGTAGGGCTCTTTACGGACCGACCCACCCGGTCCGCGTACGCTGCGCCACATGACCCGTCGGCCCCCCGGGGCACACCACCCCGATCCGTACGCGGAATCCACCGCCCCGCTGCCCGCCCCCGAGCTCACCGAGGCGGAGTGCCGCCGCTGCGGCACCCACATCGCGGGACTGGACGGACGCTACGCGTGCGGGGTGTGCGGCTGGGTCAACGACCACTCCGAGGGCCACCGCAGGCTGCCGAGGGCCGACGAGGACCCGGACCGGCCGCCCGCGGGCCGCAGGCGCCCCCGCCGGCTGCCGGCCGCCCCGCCGCCGGAGGCCGGGCCGGGGGCCGCCGCCGGTCCGGCGGCGAAGCCCGTCCCGGGGCCCTGAAGGGCCGCTCACGGGTCGCCGTACTCTTGACCGGAGTGCGATACGTGCACACAGCAGGTTCAACGAGGAGGCGCTGCGGTGACTGAGCTTCGGTTTGTCCATCTGGGCTTCGGGGCGGAATCCGTCGAGTACACCGAGGCCTGGGAAGAGCAGCGCCGGGTGCACGCGGCCCGCTTCGCGGACGAGATCGACGACACCTGCCTGATGGTGGAGCACGAGCCGGTCTACACCGCCGGCCGCCGCACCGACCCGAGCGAGCGCCCGCTGGACGGGACCCCGGTCATCGACGTGGACCGCGGCGGCAAGATCACCTGGCACGGCCCGGGCCAGCTGGTCGGCTACCCGATCATGAAGCTGCCCCGCCCCGTCGACGTGGTCGCCCACGTGCGCCGCCTGGAGGACGCCCTCATCCGCACCGCCGCCGACTTCGGCCTGGAGACCACCCGGGTCGAGGGCCGCTCCGGGGTCTGGGTGCTCGGCGACCCCGTGGAGGAGCGCCCGAGGATCGGCGGCCTCTCCCTGGACTTCGACCCGCGCACGGGCGACGACGAGTTCGACGCCCGCCTCAACGGCCCCGAGTACGCCCCGTCCAACGCCGGCCAGCGCCGCGAGGACCGCAAGCTGGCCGCCATCGGCATCCGCGTCGCCAAGGGCGTCACGATGCACGGCTTCTCCCTGAACGTGAACCCGGACAGCACCTGGTTCGACCGGATCATCCCGTGCGGCATCCGGGACGCCGGTGTGACCTCGCTCTCGTACGAACTGGGCCGCGAGGTCACCATCGCCGAGGTGCTGCCGGTCGTCGAACGGCACCTGAAGGACGTGCTGGAGCAGGCGGAGCTGAAGCCGCGGGAGATCGAAGCCGCCGGAGCCTGACAGGCCGGGGGAATGCGTCCGGGCGGCCCCCGGTTGGCGGACGTAAGAGCGTACGAATTTACGGGCGTACCCTGGTGGGCGCCGAAGAATCGAAGTCACAGGGAGCCGGTCGTGTCCGCAGTCGCACCCGACGGACGCAAGATGCTGCGCCTGGAGGTCCGTAACAGCCAGACCCCCATCGAGCGCAAGCCCGAGTGGATCAAGACCCGGGCGAAGATGGGTCCCGAGTACACCAAGATGCAGGCCCTGGTGAAGGGCGAAGGACTGCACACGGTGTGCCAGGAAGCCGGCTGTCCGAACATCTACGAATGCTGGGAGGACCGCGAGGCCACCTTCCTCATCGGTGGCGACCAGTGCACCCGGCGCTGTGACTTCTGCCAGATCGACACGGGCAAGCCCGAGGCCCTGGACCGGGACGAGCCGCGCCGCGTCGGCGAGTCCGTGGTCACCATGGACCTGAACTACGCCACCATCACCGGCGTCGCCCGCGACGACCTGGCGGACGGCGGCGCGTGGCTGTACGCGGAGACCGTGCGCCAGATCCACCAGCAGACGGCCGGCCGCGAGGGCGGCCACACCAAGGTCGAGCTGCTGGCCCCCGACTTCAACGCGGTCCCGGAGCTGCTGGAGGAGGTCTTCGCCTCCCGCCCCGAGGTCTTCGCGCACAACGTCGAGACCGTGCCGCGCATCTTCAAGCGCATCCGCCCGGGCTTCCGCTACGAGCGCTCCCTGGACGTGATCACGCAGGCCCGCGCGTACGGCCTGGTGACCAAGTCCAACCTGATCCTGGGCATGGGCGAGGAGCGCGAGGAGGTCAGCGAGGCGCTGCGCGACCTGCACGCGGCCGGCTGCGAGCTCATCACCATCACCCAGTACCTGCGGCCCTCGCCGCGGCACCACCCCGTGGAGCGCTGGGTGAAGCCGGCCGAGTTCGTGGAGCTGGCGAAGGAGGCCGAGGAGATCGGCTTCTCCGGTGTGATGTCGGGCCCGCTGGTCCGCTCCTCGTACCGCGCGGGACGCCTTTACAACCAGGCGATGGAGAAGCGCGCCGCCGTCTGATCCGGCGACCGTCTGACTCTGCGTGCGTGTGAGGTCACGCACAAACGCTACCAATCGGTAACACCGCGTCGACGCGGCCCCTAGGCTCTTTTCGTGTGAGGAGCCCGGCGGGCCGCGTCTGTTTTTGCAACGTGTCAATCACATTTGACCGACCGGTCATGCCCTGGTAACACCAGTCAGTGACGCTGGATCCACGCACCGCACACGCCATCGATGCGAGCAGCGAGAGTAGGGGTCGACATCATGCAGGCCGCGCCAGTCCGCGCCATCGCCATCCCGTCCTTCAGTGAGGCCTTCCGCGGCCTGGAATCGCTGCTCATGAGCGGTGCCCGGCGCAATGCCTGGACGGCCGTCCTGGAGGACCGACGCCGGGCGAAGGACCGCGTGGAAACCGAGCACGTACTCGAGGCCGCGGCGACCCGGACCCCGCAGGACACGTAAACTTCGCCTTATGGCGAGGAAGTCAAACGCAGAGACTGCTGCGAACCCCGGGCGACTGAAGCAGATCGCCCTGACGTACAAGATGACGCGCAAGGCCGACCCGAAGGTCGGTCTGATCGTCGCGGGCGTGGGAATCGTCACCTTCGGTGTCTTTCTTGCGATCGGCTTCCTGATCGGCCACCCGGTGTACCTGGGCATCCTGGGCCTCCTGGTGGCGTTCCTCGCGATGGCGATCGTCTTCGGGCGGCGGGCCGAGCGGGCTGCCTTCGGGCAGATGGAGGGGCAGCCGGGTGCTGCCGCGGCCGTACTGGACAACGTCGGGCGGGGCTGGACCACCACTCCGGCCGTCGCGATGAACCGGAACCAGGACATCGTCCACCGGGCCGTCGGCAAGGCGGGCGTCGTCCTGATCGCGGAGGGCAACCCGAACCGGGTCAAGACCCTGCTCGGGGCCGAGAAGAAGAAGATGGCCCGGATCATGCCCGACATCCCGGTCCACGACTTCATCGTGGGCACCGGCGAGGGCGAGGTGCCGCTCAAGAAGGTCCGCACGACGCTGCTGAAGCTGCCGCGCGTCCTGTCCGGCCCGCAGATCACGCAGGTCAACGACAAGCTCCGGGCCATGGGTGACCTCATGAGCAACATGCCGGTCCCGAAGGGCCCGATGCCCAAGGGCATGCGCATGCCGCGCGGCGGAAAGATGCGCTGACCGTACTCCTCGTATACACACAGGGGCGGGGGGGGGGGGGGGGGGGGGGGGGGGGGGGGGGGGGGGGGGGGGGGGGGGGGGGGGGGGGGGGGGGGGGGGGGGAGGGGGGGGGGGGGGGGGGG
>NZ_JBVJWV010000067.1:0-11579 GCF_055602105.1 Streptomyces sp. NPDC037421 | reverse complement strand
ACGAACGTCCTGAAACCGGTCGGTAAACGAGCCCGTGACGTCCACGCCACAGGCTCGAACAGACATCACGAACAGCACAAACCACGGTCGGTAAACTTGGCCGTGATCCACTCCTCCAGCAGCTCCTGCAGCTGGGGCAGCGACCACAACGGCTGGTCCTCGACCCGCCGACCGCGGTGCTCGGCCGAGCGGCCGGTGTAGCCGGAGACGAACTGGGCGAACATCGTGGCCACTGAGCCCAGAGTCCGCTCGATGTGCGGCTTGTGCGTGGGCGTCCGGGGCGGCGCGTGGATCACTTCGGTGCCGAACGCGTCGCAGGCCATGTGGAAGTTCCTCGACAAGAACGCCTTGCCGCCGTCCACCACGATCGCCTCCGGGATGATCAGGGGGGACGCGGCTGCATGACGCAGGCGCTCATCCTGCGCAAGCAGCCGCTGGTAGGGCAGCACCGACCGCTCCAGCCGCAGAGCCTGCGACCAGCCCGGCCGCATCGGCGCCGGAGTCACCGCCCGGGCTAGCAACAAAGCCGCGTCCACCGACTTCGTCGTCGGCCTCAGCACCGCCGCAGGGACACTGCGCGTTGCGATATCGACCAGCCCTGTCAGCTCGACACGGCCGACCACCCCTTGGTCCAGCCGCACCAGCACGTCGAACGGGGTCGAGTCGATCTCCATCAGCTCGCCCGGACGACAGACCGTGACCTGGTCGAACACTCCGTCCGGCTGGTTCGCCAGAGACCTGCGGGTCCGTGCCGAACCCGTCGTGTGCCGACCGGCCTCCAGGCGCCGGAACAACCGATAGAACGCCGACCTCTTCGGCACCGCTGTCGGCCCGTACTTGTCCTTGACCAACTTGCTGACGCGAGCGAAGTAAAAGCTGACGGTCCGGGTCGAGCCATCCGTGGCCTGGCTCATCAGCTCCCGCAACTCGTCGACGACTTCGGGACGGAGCTGCCCATGCACCGGCCGGCGGGGAGCATGCCGCCCGTCGACCATGCCCGCGATACCCCGTTCCTGATGCCGACGCCGCCGCCAGCGAACCGTGTGCGCACTCACCGGCCGCCCGAGCTCCATACTCAGCTCGGCCGCCTTTGCCGCCTCCCTCTCGGCCAACGTCCGCATGGCAGGGTCGTACTCCGGACTGGGACGGGCGCCGCGCGGGGCGTCCGGCGGCAGCCCCGAGCGCAGCTCGACCATGTGCCGGTGCCACCACAACGCCTGCTCCACCTGGTCTTCCGGTAGGTGGTCCAGCAGCCCGGTTGGCAGCATCGGCTGGCTGCCGGAGCCAAGAACCGCGAACCCGGGCAATGCCATCAAGGTGGGCAGATGCATGGCGCTGGTGCCGCCGACCTCGTCTGCGAGCCTGACGAGCATCCCCGACAACCCAGCGACCGTTTGCACCTTCCCGCCGAAGACGATCCGGTCGCCCGGCCGGACCACGAGCGGATTGCGCATCACCATGGCGCGGCCTCCATCCCGTACTGCCGGACCACGGAGTCGGGTCCCAGGACCGCCGACTCCAGTTCAGTGACCAACAGGCCCCGCCAGAGCAGGTGATAGAGCACCGGCAGCACGGCGATCCGGTCGCCGACCATCTCCGCCCCCGCGAACAGCGCCCGCGGCGTAGCGAACACCTCCCGCAGCCGATTGGCTGTCTCGTCGTGCCAGTTACGGGGGTGGCGGTAGCCAGCAAGCCACCGCATGTTGGCCAGGGGAACGGGAGCGATCACGCCAACCCGCCGAAATGTCCAACCCGCCACCTCACAGGCCCGTTCGGTCGCGGCGAACGCTTCCGCATCCCCCGGTTCGACCTGGTCGTCCGGGCGGACATCGACCACCACGCCAGTACCGTCGGCGAGACGTGCGAAAAGATCGGGAACGTGTCCCCGCCTCCCCCGAAGACCGGGCCAGAACAGCCGGAACGGTTGCGTCACGAGCCCCTTCACCTGCGGATCGAAGTCCAGCAGCATCACGTGATCACGCTCCAACCTAGACTCGCAGGCCAGAGCCTTCCGCATGGTGGCCGACCAGTAGTCCCGGGTCACCGACCGCTGGCCGTCATATGTACGGACGTTCCTCACCGGCGGCAGCGACTCGAACGGCGCCGTCCAGACCGCTGACAAACGCTCTCGACGGCGTACGCGGTCCTCACCGACGTACTCGACGTCGAAATCCCCGTGCCCGGGACCGGCAAGCACACCACCAGCCACCCCGCCTCCCCCTCACCAGGGCATACGACGAACCCTTGATCACGAGAGAGCCACACCCCGGCCCAGACGAGCAACGGATCAGCTCGCAAACCGCCCCGGAGAGGGAAAGCAAGGCGGAGGAAGTGTCATGAATCAGGTGTGGACCTCCACGAAGGAGTCATCTGATGGGTACGACGACTGATCACCCGATCGAGACCGGCGAGGGTGTGTCGCTTGCCGAGCAGGACACTGGCATCGATGGTGGCGACGTGAAGTCGATGCCGGTGTCCGTGAACGGTCTGTCCAGCGAGTTGCTGGAGGAGCTGGCCGCCCTGGCGGCGGAGAAGACCGCCGAGGGCGGGCTGCACCGGATGGGCGAGGGCGGGATCCTGCCCGAGCTGGCTCAGCATCTGATGCAGGCCGCCCTGGAGGCGGAGATGGACCAGTGTCTGGCCGCGGAAGCGGGCCTGGCCGGCGGACGCGGGTCCCGCTCAGGTGGCAACATGCGTAACGGCTACCGGGCGTCCGCGGGACGAGTCCAGCGGCAAATCCGCGCCACATCGGTCCCCGGTGCCTGATCGTCCGCTTCTCACGGCGTGTGTTTGTGAGACTTCCTGGCCGATGAGATCCTGAGAGGGAGAGCGATCTGGCGCATTCGGTCCCCTCCGGTGAGCATCAAGTGCTGGAAGGGAAGGACTTGGAGACAAGTCATGAAGCTGGCAACAGCAATCGAGCTTCAAGACGAACTCTTGGAATGCCTCGAAGCAGGCAAACTAATCCCCCAAGGCGGCCAAAAGGCCGCCTCCGCCTACTCGGCAACAATAGGCAACCGTTGGGCCCGGCGCGCACTCCGTCGTTTTGGTCCTCAATTTGGTAGTGTGCCAGCCCTCGGAGGCGTAGCCATCGGCCTAGCCCGTCAGGCAAGGGGCGAGTTCGGCCTTCTGGTTCTCCTGCAGGTGGATTCCCCAGATACGTGGCACACCGCCTACTACATCGCGGACCGTGCCCACGGCGAGGCGCGCATTGAATACGTGGGAATGGTCGGAGCCCAGTCTGGTCCGCGGGCCTGCGTTCGGGTCTTCGGTGCCTCCCCGACTCTGCCCCTTACCCCCGGAATGTCGATTGGACATCCCCGCGTTCCCGCAGGGACGCTGGGCGCCTTCGTGGCCTTGGATGCCCACACCGGTGTCTACATTCTGTCGAACAACCACGTGCTTGCTGACTGCGATCGAGCAATACGTGGGGACGCCATCTTGCAGCCGGGCCCGCTGGACGGAGGAAGGAAGCGGAGGAACCGTATCGGCACTCTCAGTGACGCAGTGAAGCTTGAAGCTACCAACACCATGGATGCCGCCCTCTGCCTACTCGATGACGGCAAGCCCTACGAGTGGGGGTGGGCGAGCGGTCTTACCGCCCCGATCGAGGTGTCTCCTGAGCTGTTCGCCCGCGAAGAAATCACGGTTATCAAGGAGGGCCGGACAACCGGACGTACCCGCGGAAAGATCATCGGTATCAGGGCGAGCACGGATGTGAATTTTGGGCATTTTGGGGCCAAGACGTTTGTTGACCAAATTGTTGTGGAAGGTGCCGAGGGAAGGCCTTTCAGTGACAGAGGAGACAGCGGCGCGCTGGTCTTCCGCCCCGACTCCCGAGAACCTGTGGGGATCCTCTTCGCAGGTGGATACGACCCCGGTGGGAGACGCGTATCCTTCGTGACGCCTCTGGTCACGGTGCTGAAGCGGCTGAACGTCACTCTTCTAACCTGAGGCGTCGACCGAAGCGAGGAAGCTATGCCTGATCTCCAGACTGTCGAGGCTGTGAGGAGCGCCCTCGACAAGCGCTTTTCACAAGATCGACGAGTCAACGGCGTAGCGCTCGGCAGAGGTGACGGTGGCCTCGTCGTCCGTGTCCACCTCGTCAGCGGGGAGGACCGGCCGGACCTTGAAGCCGAGATCGACGGCGTCCCAATCGAGGAAGTCGTGGTTGGAGACGTTGCAGCGCAGGCGCTGTAGATCCTGACTGCACCTGGCGCGAGACGCGTCGGCGTATGTCGGTTGCTTGAGCCAGGAGGGTCAAGCTAGGCCACCGCTCGGTTCTCACGCCGTCCCGTAGGGAACCCCTCGTGCATGGACACAGTGTGGATCGTGCTCGCGTCTGTAGGCGGTTTGCTGGTGGTGCTGCTGTTCCTCGTGGGCATCGTGTTGTTCGTATGGGGATCTATCCGTGCCAGCGGCCAGGTGGATGCACAGGCGGCAGATTCACCGGTCCGTGCCATCATCAGACTGCTCATGAAGGCTTTCAGGATTGTCTTTGGCCGGGGCCAGTACACCACCGAGGAACGCATGATGGCCCAAGGTGTCTTCCTGATGACCCTTAGTGCTGTAATTTTGCTGGCGGAGATCGGTGGATTCGCTGCAGCAGCGGCAAGCGGGTCTCTGGGTCAAAAAGACAAGAAGACCGAGGCAGTCGCGATGGCATCCGTGCACCGCGGATAGGGTTCCGGTAGTCCTCGCGGAAAAAGCAACAGCGGAGGTCGTTCACCTCCGTGAGCTCGCGCGTCTCGTCCATGGCCTCATGGTGCCGACCCGCTCGTGGCCGGGTCAGGCGGCTTGCCGAGGCCGACGGCGGGCAGGTCCTGGCCCTGTAGTGGGGTGAAGTCGACGTCGAGTTTCGGGTCGTACGCCTCGGGCCGGATGCCGAGCTCGTGCGTGGGGTACTCGCCGAACCGGTCAGGTACGGCGAGATGGTAGCCCGGTCCTCGGGGTCGATCTCGAAGGGTGGCCCCAGACCTGCTCGGTGGATCTCCCCAGGCGCCGGGCGGCTTGTTACACCTCGCGCTGCGGGTCGGACGGTGTGGTCGCGCTGTCGTCGGCGAAGGGCCGCCGCAGGCCGCGGGGGTTGCGGAGGCCGGTGGGGAAGTCGTAGCCGGGGCCGGCGGAGAAGGCACCAGCGGTCCCCATGTCGATGTCCCAGAACGCGCGGCGATTGGCGTAGGCCGTCCGCTCGATCGAGGTCATGCCTCACCCGACCCAGGTGCCACAAGCCGTCACCGTCACAACGACGTTGAGATGAACGGGTGGCGGCCCCAAGGACTCAGGACCACGAGATCATTCCGTGGCGGATTTTACAGTCACCTTGGAAAGCGGCTCGACCGAAGCCGTGCTTCCGAAGCTTGCCATCCCAACATCTGCTCGGCTCATCGCGTCGGGCTTCCCTCTGGCGTTACAGGGTGCCGAGGTCAGCACGCATGGCACCCCGAAGTATCCGATGTGCCTGCTCGCAGGCTATCTCGGCCTCTCGATGCTCGGCCGAGCCAACGGCAGCACCGCTGGCGGTGCAGTTCCGCATCTTCCGCATGCGGTGGAAGGCACTTCCCGCTGCTTCGGTCACATCCGCGGGGGCGGTGAGGCGGATTCGCTCCAACGCAACAGGCAGGTTGCCGAACCGGAACGCCTCTCGGGCCGCGGTCGCTCGCGGCAGATCAGCATGCAGGTCACCCAGCGCCACGGCACGTAGCTGCTCTCCGGCATCGTGAAGAGCCAGGAGGTATTGGCTGTACAACTCCCGGCGGACATCATGCGAATGGTGTCGCTGCTCACGCCCCCACCGGCCTCGATCCGCGACCGTTGTCGCCCCGACACCGACAAGAGCACCGATCAGCGTGCTGACGACAGGGGCCCAGTCCATAGATTCCGCCTCTCTCCCCCCGTTGATGTCCCCCTCAGTTTCGGCACGTTGCCCGGCATCGAAACACGACCCTGCTGTGGCAACGACCACGATCCCTGGAGCTTGCCGTTGGCAGTCGCCGGCCCGATCCAGCAATCTGTCATGCCGAAAGTACGGGCAGCCAGGAAAGCCTGAAAGCACCTCGCCCGGGCGACCACTCAAGGTGACATCAGCAGCCATCGCGCAGAGGAACACAGACCACTCGATTACAGACTCCTACCAGGACTGGGCCCCTGGGAGAGTTGGGTGCTGGGCCGAGCAGCAGCCCTAGATGCTGTGGGACGCCGACCGGTCGTACACGGCGAGCGGCAATATGCCCTGGGACGAACTGTGAACCGCACAAGGTCTCGTGGGACAGAGATAAGAAGCGGTCGGACGGGACATTATTCACGGGTTGTGGTTCTGGCTCGCTTTCCGTGATGCGCGCACGCTGAGTGACGGCTGACCCTCCGATCAGGCTCCGGGAAGTTGCCTGAAAATGACCAGGGCCGAACTTGATGTGGTCGACAGTGCGGCGTCGTGGAAGAGACGTCGCCCCTCCTGGAGGGCCTGCTATTACCGTCCATCGCAGACGTGTCGGTGCTGTCGATGGACGTGAGTCACGAGGCGATACGCATCGACGTCTGCAGTACGGCAGCCAGGGCGGCATGCCCGGACTGTGGGAGCGAGTCGACCCGGGTGCACAGCTCTTACCTGCGGTTTCCTACGGACGTGCCGAGTGGGGGACGTCTGGTGGTCCTGCAACTGCGAGTTCGGCGGTTCTTCTGTACGGAGTCTTCGTGTGCTCGGCGGACGTTCGCTGAGCAGATGTCCGGACTGACCCGGCGGCACAGCAGGTGGACGGAGCGGTTGCGATCGACCCTCGCCGCGGTGGGTCTCGCCCTGGCCGGCCGGGCCGGCGCCCGGATGGCACGGGCCTTCGGGGTGCCCATCAGCCGCAGCGCGGTGTTGCGGCTGCTCGATGCATTGCCCGAACCCGAAGTCCCAGCCCCACGGGTGGTCGGTGTTGATGAGTACGCCACACGCAAAGGACGGGTCTACGGCACGGTGCTCGTCGACGTCGAGACCCGTCGGCCGGTGGATCTGCTGCCTGACCGGGAGGCGTCCAGCCTGGCCGCCTGGCTGGCGAAGCGCCCCGGCATCGAGATCGTCTGCCGGGACCGCGCGCCGTTCTTCGCAGAGGGCGCCACAGCCGGTGCACCCCATGCGACGCAGGTCGCCGACCGCTGGCATTTGTGGCACAACCTCGGGGAGGCCGCTGAACGGGCTGTCGCCCGCCACCGCCAGTGCCTTCGCGTCCTGATCCCCGATCGCGAGGGGAAGGCCGAACCACCGACGCCGCCCGAGGACAAGGCGGACTCGCCATGGCGGAGCGAGCGATTCGCCAACCGCGTCCGAGCCCGGCACGCCACGGTCCACGCGCTGCTGGAAGCCGGCCACAGCCGTCGCTCCATCGGGCGTCAGCTGAACATGACCCACCGCACGGTCAAGAGCCTCGCAGACGCTGCGAAGCCGGAAGACCTCTTTCGCGGCCAATGGCAGTACAACAGGACCTCCGTCCTCGACGAGTACAAGCCCTACCTGGACGAACGTTGGGATGAGGGCTGCACCAACGCCTGGAAGCTCTGGGAAGAGATCGTTCCATTGGGCTATCGAGGCAGCTACGGCCGGGTCAGTGCCTACCTGCGAGAGAAGCGCACCTCGCCACGGCCGGTCACCGCGCAACCGCCGGCACCCCGCGTTGTGACGAGATGGATCCTCAGCCGACCCGAAACGCTGACCGAGATCGAACAGCTCCGACTCAAGACCATCTTGGCCAATTGCCCCGAACTCGATGCCCTGACCGGTCACGTCCGGTCCTTCGCCCAGATGCTCACCGCGCGCCAGGGCGAACGGCTCCCGCAGTGGCTCGATGCCGTCCGCCAGGACGACCTTCCCAGCCTCCACACTCTCGCGGCCGGTATCGACCGAGACCGCGACGCGGTCGTCGCCGGACTCACACTGCCCTGGAGCTCCGGCGTCGTCGAAGGACACGTCAACCGGATCAAGATGCTCAAGCGCCAGATGTTCGGTCGGGCCGGCTTCGCACTGCTCCGCAAGCGAGTCCTGTTGGCTCACTGATCGATGTCAGATGCCCGCGATAGTTTCCCCACATGGGTGTGTATCTGGTGAGCGTTGGCGCGGAGGAATGGTTCGGTGACGAGGAAGACGGATGGGGTGGAGTTGCTTCAGCACTCGATGCTGAACTCAGGCGGCGGGGCCTGCCGCCCTACGAGGACGTCCCCCCAGAGACGGACTTCGCACCTGGCTCAGGGCAAGCTTTCGAGGAGAAGCTGACCCCCTCCATGACGGGGTTCCTCGCCTTGTGCCAGACGCACCTGTCGCGAGAGGAATCGGAGATCCTCTGCGGCTGGACCGTGCTCGTGCCCTTCTCACTCGATGAGGAGATCTGGCTGCCCATCGAGTCCACCGACCACGAGTCCATGGTGGCCGGCGCTCCTCAGGTACTACCGCTCGCCGAGAAACTCGCGGCAGCCATCAATCTGCCACCCGAAACCCCGGCGACATGCGACAACCTCGACCTGAGCACGTGGTTCAGGCACCAAGCAAAGGAACTGGCCACCACTCGAACAGGACCGTGGACCACAGACCTGGACACAACCTTCTATGTCGCACTGTTCCTGCGTGCTGCCCAGCACTCGATCCGACGCGGCTGCCCCATCGTCTGCACCTGAGGCTGCCCATCTTCGGTCCACGGTTCTCCCAGCGGAGATCACTCAGCGTGCGCGCTTCACGGAAAGCGAGCCAGAACCGGCTCGTGAACAAAGCCACTCGATCGCACCCTTTTCCGGAAAACCCCATCAATGGGCTTCTACGATCTATGCATGCTGGATCCCGAGCTGCTGGAACGGATCACCGCGCGGCGCGCGGAACTGGACGAACTCGAAGAACGGCTGGCCAAGGAGCTGGCGGAGGTGCGGGCTGAGCGGGATGAGCTCGCTGTCGCCGAACGGGTCCTTGAGCGGGTGTCCGGGCAGCTCGCCGAGGAACGCGCCTCGGACCTGCCGGCGCCCGGGCAGGTGGCCGGACGAGCGGTGATGCTGATCCCGCACCGCGAACCGGGCGTGGAGGAGAGCACGCTGCCGCCGGACTATCAGCGCATTCTCACCGTTGTGCGGCAGGCCGCGGGACCGGTCATGGCCCGCGAGGTCGGCGAGGCGGTGGGCGTCGACATCAGTGTGCGGGCCAAGCTGGAACCGCTACGCGGCAAGCTGGTCAGACTCGTCGATCGCGGCTGGCTGCGGAAACTCCCCGACGGCCGGTTCACCTCGCGCCTGTGACCAGGGGCACCGCCGCCCGGAGCGGTGCGGCACAGGCGTAACCAGGGTGCCCCCGGCGGCCGTTGGAATTGTGTGACGAATACCAAGAAGCACGCCGAGGACACCTGCCCGATTGTCTACCAGTGCCGTCTGTCGCTGTCCACGCACACCGTCAACCACCTCGCCGATCTGCTCAGGCGCCATCTGCAGGCGATCAGGTCCCGGTGGCGGATCCTGCCACCGGGGAAGATCGCGGTGATCGTCCTGGCCGTACTTCGCCACGACGAACGTCTGGCCGACATGGCCGGCGGCAACGACGTGTCCGAGTCCACCGTCCGACGCTGGCGGGACGAGCTGATCGCCCTGCTCGCCGCCCAGGCGCCGCGCCTGGACCGCGCCCTGAAGAAGGTCGTCAATCAGGGCGGGGAGGTGGTTCTGATCGACGGCACCCTCATCCGCACCCAGCGCCGCACCGGACCGGCCGACCGGCGCAACTACTCCGGCAAGCACCGCAGCCACGGCTTGCACTTCCTCGCCCTGACCGACGAGAACGGCCGCCTGATCTGGATCTCCGCCGCCCGGCCCGGCCGCACCCACGACAACACCGCCGCCCGCCACGACCACACCCTGGCCCACCTACGTGCCGCCGGCCTCGGCGCTCTGGCCGACCTCGGCTTCCGCGGCCTGGACAACAACATCCGCGACCCCGTGATCGTCACCGGCTACACCGCCAGCCGCACCCACAAACTCACCGCCGGTCAGAAGGAAGCCAACCGCGTCCTCGCCGTCGGACGCGCACCGGTCGAGCACGGCTTCGCCCACCTCAAGAACTGGCGGATCCTCACCAAACTCCGTACCGATCCCGCCCACGCCACCCAACTCCTGCGTGCTCTGCTCGTCCTGACGAACCTCGAAGTCGACCGCTGACGGACGATCTTGTCCGCAGACTTCCGCCCGCGACCAGCACGAGCACCACGAGAGCCGATCACACTAGCCCTTTGACCTGCGACTTAAAGTTGGCGGGAGCTCAGGGAGCGTCACTTCCGGCCTTCAGACGCCAAGGCGTGCGCCGTCTCGCACGAGTCAGTCACTCGCAATCGAACACCGAGGTCACGCTCCGCGATGGTTCCCCAAGATCTGTGCCATAACCGAGAAATAGCGGCACTGTGGCGAGAGGTGGTGTCGTCTCTGTCACGTCAGGACGACGCACCCCCGCCGCTCCAGCTCGCTGAGGAGTGGTAGCGATGGATCGACCTCGTTCCAACGCAGATCCAGCTTTTCCAGCGATGGCATCAGGGCCAGCCAGTCGGGCAGCTGGCCGAGGAGGTTGCTCCGCAGGTCGATCTGACGCAGGCGCGGGAGGCCGGCCAGAGACTCCGGCACCTCGATCAGAGAGTTCTCGCGTAGGTCCAGGTGGCGTAGTTCGTGCAGCCCGGCTGCCGACATTGGCAAGTCCTCGATCGCGTTCCCCCGGAGCCATAGCTCACGCAGGTTGCAGAGCTGGCCGATGGCCTCGGGCAGGGTGGTGAGCCGGTTGTGTTGCGCCCTGAGCTCGATGAGGCAGCTCATCCCACCGATGGTCTCCGGCAGGGTGGTGAGGGAGTTCTCGCCGACGTTGAGGTAGCGCAACCGGGTCAGGTTTCCCAGGGAGTCCGGAAGACGTGTCAGCTGGTTGTCGTGGAGGTAGAGGCAGCCGCTGAGCGCGGTCAGCTTGCCGAGTTCTTCGGGCACCGACGTCAGCGCGTTATGTCCCAGGTCCAGGGTGTTCAGCTGGTGAAGCTGCCTGATGTCTGGAGGGAGGGCCGTAAGTCCGTTGTCCGCGAGGATCAGCACGCGGAGCTCGCTCTGTCGCCAGACCGACTCAGGCACCTCTCCGAGCTCTTGACGCCACAAGTTCAGCGCATGCCTCACGGCCATCCCCCTTCATCAATCCTCCTGGGCTCCGATTCTCGTTCGGGATCTCGGGTCCAGCAGGCAGTTAAGACAAGATCAGCCACCCTTGGCCGATTCCTCGGCCCGTGCTCGGGTGCTGGCGAGGCGGTAGGAGTCGGTGCCTGTTTCGATGATGGTGCCGTTGAAGGTGAGGCGGTCGACGATGGCCGCGCAGAGGCGGGGGTCGGTGAAAGTCTTGGTCCAGCCAACTGGGGCTGGCACTTGTTCCTCTGGGCGAGAGCGCCCTGCGACCTGGCCGTTTCAGGGGTCTGGGCATCTCTTTGATTGTCTTGCTGACAGCGCGGTTTCGTAGGCACTGGGACCTTGACCCCGGATTTTGGACACCGGAGACACTTGGATCTTGATGGTCCAGGAGAACGGAGTCCCTGTGGGGATGAAGCATTACCCCGCCG
>NZ_JBVJWV010000066.1:11149-13772 GCF_055602105.1 Streptomyces sp. NPDC037421 | reverse complement strand
AGCAGGCCACGGTCGAGGACGCCAAGCAGTACGTCCACACCGCGCTCAGCACCAACAGCCGCGCCACCCTCAACCACGCCAAGAACCACGCCGAGAACAAGGACTGATCATGGCTGGGGACTACAACGACACCCAGGTGATCGTGGTCGGCGCGGGCCCCGTCGGGTTGCTGCTCGCCGGGGAACTGCGGCTGGCGGGCGCAGACGTGGTGGTCCTCGACAAGCTGACCGCGCCGACCACCGAATCACGGGCGTCCACCCTGCACTCCCGCACGATGGAGATCCTGGACTCCCGGGGACTGCTCGACGGGCTGGGCGACATCCCGAACGACCCCGCAGGCCATTTCGGGGGGATCCCCTTCGGCCTCGGCGTGCCCGGCCCCTACCCGGGCCAGTGGAAGGTCGCCCAGACCCGCCTCGAGGAAGTCCTGGGGCAGTGGGCGGCGGACCTGGGCGCGGACATCCGGCGGGGCCACGAGCTGACCGGACTGACCGCGACCGGGGACCTGGTCACCGTGGACACACGCGGACCGGACCAGACGGTCACGTCCTTCCGTGCCGCGTACGCGGTCGGATGCGACGGTGAGAACAGCGCCGTCCGCCGGCTGGGAGCCTTCGACTTCCCGGGCAGCGACGCCGAGCGGGAACTGCTGCGCGCCGATGTGGCCGGCATCGACATCCCCGGTCGCCGCTTCGAACGGCTCGAGGGCGGACTCGCGATCGCCGCCCGGCGCCCCGACGGGGTGACCCGGGTGATGGTGCACGAGTTCGGGGCGGAGCCCCGCAGCGGTCAGCCCTCCTTCGAGGAGGTCGCGGACACGTGGAAGCGCGTCACGGGCGAGGACATCAGCGGCGGCACCCCGTTGTGGGTGAACTCCTTCGGTGACACCTCCCGGCAGGCCGCGAGCTACCGCCGGGGCCGGCTTTTCCTCGCTGGAGACGCGGCGCACCAGCAGATGCCGATCGGCGGCCAGGCCCTCAACCTCGGGCTCCAGGACGCCGTCAACCTGGGATGGAAGCTGGGCGCCGCGGTGGCCGGACACGGCGGCGAGGCGCTGCTCGACAGCTACCACGAGGAAAGGCACGCCGTCGGCCAAGCCGTCCAGAGCAACATCAGGACGCAGGCCCTGCTACTGCTCGGCGGCCGCGAGGTCGACGCGATCCGGGAAGTCTTCGCGGAGCTCACCGCGCACGAGGACGTACGCGCCCACCTGGCCGGAATGATCTCCGGCCTGGACGTCCGCTACGGGACGGCTCCGGGCGACGACCCGTTGCTCGGCCGGCGCCTGCCACAGGGCCAGGTGGAGCACGGCGAGAGCGCGGTCACCACCTTCGAGCTGCTGCGCGCGGGGCAGGGCGTACTCCTCCTCGCCCCCGGCGACGAGGCCCGCCGCGAGGAGCTGCGCGCCACCGTCGCGCCGTGGACCGACCGGGTCCGCGTCGCGACCGCCGCCCGTGACCAGGACCCGGCGGCAGACGGCACGGCTCTGCTGGCCCGGCCGGACGGTCATGTCGTGTGGACGGACGCGGCGCGGGGCGACGGCCTCACGGCCGCCCTGGAGCGGTGGTTCGGGCCGGCCTCCGTCGCGGACGTCCGGCGGTCCGCTCCGCGGGGCCGTGGCACGCCGGTGCGGACCGTACCGGCGGTGGGAGGACGGAGGCACGGCATGGACAGGCTCGCGGGAAGGACCGCACTGGTCACCGGCTCGAGCCGGGGCATGGGCCGTGCGGCCGCCGTCCGGCTGGCCGAGGAGGGTGCGCTCGTCGCCGTCCACTACGCCACTGACGAGGCCGCCGCCAACGAGGTCGTGGCCTCGGTGGAGAAGGACGGCGGCCGTGCCTTCGCGGTACGTGCCGAACTCGGTGTCCAGGGCGACGTGGCCACCCTGTTCGACGCGCTGGAACGGGATCTGCTGGACCGCACCGGCAGCACCGACCTCCACATCCTCGTCAACAACGCCGGTGTGATGGGGGGAGTCGGTCCCGATGACATCACCCCCGAGCAGTTCGACCGCATCTTCGCGGTCAACGCGAAGGCCCCGTTCTTCCTCATCCAGCGGGCGCTGCGGAACATGCCCGACGGCGGCCGGATCATCAACATCTCCTCCGGCCTCACCCGGTTCGCCAACCCGGACGAGATCGCCTACGCGATGAGCAAGGGCGCCGTCGAACAGCTCGCCCTGCACTTCGCGAAGGCGCTCGGCCCGCGCGGCATCACCATCAACTCGGTCGCGCCCGGGATCACCCGGAACGACAACCCGGTCTTCGGGATTCCCGAGGCTGTCGAGCAGATGGCGGCGCTGTCCGCCTTCGACCGCGTCGGCGAGCCCGAGGACGTAGCCGACGTGGTGGCGTTCCTCGCCACCGACGAGGCCCGCTGGATCACCGGCTCCTTCGTCGACGTCACGGGCGGCACGCTGCTCGGCTGAGCCGGGCACGGCCGCGCGGGGCCTTTCAGACCGCCGGTGCAACCCCGCGCCGCGCCGGCACCGGGGGGGGGGGGGGGGGGGGGGGGGGGGGGGGGGGGGGGGGGGGGGGGGGGGGGGGGGGGGGGGGGGGGGGGGGGGGGGGGGGGGGTTGGGGGGGGGGGGGGGGGTGGGGGGGGGGTGTTGGTGTGGGCGGTG
>NZ_JBVJWV010000066.1:0-11139 GCF_055602105.1 Streptomyces sp. NPDC037421 | reverse complement strand
CTCACCGTCCTCCGCTCCCCCCCCCTCCGCCCCCCCCCCCCCCCCCCCCCCTCCACCCCCCCCCCCCCCCCCCCCCCCCCCCCCCCCCCCCCCCCCCCCCCCACCCTTTTCCCCGCTCTCCAGCGAAATGCGAGCATGCACTCCTCGACGACAAACCTGCCCGTCGGCGAGCGGGCCCCGGCCCCGTGGGCCCTGGTGTCCGTACTCGCCGCCAACATGCTGGTCGACGCCCTGGAGGTGTCCGCGACCCTGGTGGCGTTACCCGTCGTCGGTGCCGGTCTGGGGCTGGAGGCCCCGCAGCTCCAGTGGATCGTCACCGGCTTCGCCGCGGGCTTCGGCGGGCTCCTGCTCCTGGGGGGCCGGCTGGTCGAACGGCTCGGCCGCCGCAGGGTCTACCTGGCGGCCCTCCTCGTCTTCGCCGTCGCGTCCCTGGCCGGGGCGCTGGCGGAGGACGCCGCCGTGCTGACCGCGACCCGTGTGGTCAAGGGCTTCTGCGTGGCGCTGACCGCGCCCACCGGACTCGCCATCATCATGTCCGCGGTCCCCGATGGGGAGGCCCGTCGGAAGGCGGTGTCGCTCTATTCCTTCTTCGGAGCCGTCGGTTTCTGCACGGGGCTGCTGCTGTCCGGGCTGCTGAGCGTGATCAGCTGGCGCTGGACCCTGGCCTTCCCGGCGCCCGTCGCGCTGCTGCTGCTGGCCGCCGGCCTGCGGCTGGTCCCGCGGGACGGACCCGCCCCACGGTCGTCGTCGAAGGGGGCAGGACGCTACGCGCTGGCCGGCGGCTTCAGCCTCACCGGTGCCGTCCTGCTGCTGGTGTACGCGCTCTCGCACTTCCTCGGCACCGGCCGGGAGCGGGCCTGGGCGGCGTCGGCCTTCGCGGCGGCGCTCGTGCTCGGCGCGGCCTTCATCGTGGCCGAGCGCCGATCGCCGAGGCCCCTGGTGCCCCGCGAACTGCTGGGGCACGCCGCACTGCTGCGTTCCGCCGTCGGCGCCGCCGCACTCAACGGCTCGTACGTGGCCTTCCTGCTCATCGCCACCCTGCACCTCCAACGGGCCGGGTGGGGATCCTGGCAGACGGCGCTCGCCTTCCTGCCCGCCGCCGCACCGCTCGCGCTGACCGCTCTGCACTCCAGCCGGATCGCCGTGAGGCTGGGCCCGGCCCGGGCGGTCGCCGCAGGGGCGGCCCTCGCCCCGCTCGGGTACGCGCTCTACCCGCGGGGTGCGGGAGCCGAGCCGGGCCCCGTCGGCCTGCTCCCCGCCATGACGTGCGTCGGCGCCGCCTTCGTCCTCGCCTTCACCGCCCTGCACCTCCAGGCGACGGGCTCGGTCCCGGCCCGGTTGCAGGGGCCGGCGGGAGGCTTCTACCAGACCTGCGTCCAAACGGGCGCGGCATTCACGGCGGCACCCGCCGCCGTGCTGTACACGGCGGGCCGGAGCCAGGCGCTCTGGCTGGTCATCGCCGTGGGAGCGGCCGGGGCGTGTGTCGCATTGGGCGGCCTGACCCGGAACGCCCGCTCCACCTCACCTCATTTCACCTCACCACAGAGTCGTCCATGAAAGGACCCACAATGTCGAACGAGCCCCTGAAGCTGGCCGTCATCATCAGCAGTGTGCGTGAAGGCCGCTTCGGTCCCGTACCGGGCCAGTGGTTCGCCGAGCAGGCCCGGGAGCGGGCGGACCTCGTCGTCGACGTGATCGACCTGACGGAGCACGAGCTGCCGAGCGCCCTCTCCCACGACCCCTCCCCGGAGACCGCCGAGGCGCTGGCCACGATCTCGCCGCGGCTGGAGCAGGCCGACGCGTACGTGGTTGTGACGCCGGAGTACAACCACAGCTTCCCGGCGTCCCTCAAGCACGTCATCGACTGGCACTACACCCAGTGGCGTGCCAAGCCGGTCGGCTTCGTTTCCTACGGCGGCCTCGCGGGCGGCCTGCGCGCGGTGGAGCAGCTGCGTCCGATCTTCGCCGAGCTGCACGCGGTCACCGTCCGCGACGGCGTCAGCTTCCACTCGGCGTGGGAGCAGTTCGGCGAGGACGGTCTGCCGAAGGACCCGGAGGGACCGCAGGGCGCGGCCAAGGTGCTGCTCGACCAGCTCATCTGGTGGGCCACGACCCTGCGTGAGGGCCGCGCCAAGAACCCCTACCAGGCCTGACCCTCAGCCCCGCAAACCCGACCACGGGCGGACGGAGGCGACTCCGTCCGCCCCGACCCGGAAAGCATCATGAACACACTTCACATGTCACAGACGTACGAGACAGACACCGGTCTTGTTCACATGACCCGGCCCGACATGGCGGTCCTGGCCACCGCGGGGCTGCGCGAGCGCACCCGGATCCTGGAGCAGTACGTACGCGAGGAACTCGGCCGCATCCTCGGCATCGAGCCCCACCTTGTGGACACCACGGGCCGCCCCATGGGCTGCCTCGGCATCGGCTCGATCTCCGGTATCGAGCTCCAGTACCGGATGGAGGCGACCCTCGGCGTCGACGTGAACCTCCAGCGGCTGCTGCTCGCCAACAGCGCCCAGGAGCTCATCGACTGCCTCGCCGGCCAGCTCGGTCCGGACGCCCACCTGCACGGGGCACCGGTGCCGGCATGACGACGACGACCCTCCTGCCGGCCGCGCGCCCGGCGGTGCACCACCGGGACCTGGCGCGCCCCGACTTCACCCTCTCCGCCGACCGCGTCGACCTCTGGCTGATCCGACGTCCCACCGGGGCGGACGCCGAAGCCCTGGCGATCGGTGAACTCGACGAGAAGGAGCGCAAGCGCACCGACTCCTTCATCCGCCAGTCCGACGGCCTGTTGTACGCCGCCGCCCACGTGGCGGTGCGCCGGCTACTCGGACGCTACACGGCCACGCTGCCCCAGGACGTCCGCTTCATGCGCGAGCCCTGCCCCGGCTGCGGCGAGCCGCACGGGCGTCCCGCCCTCTCTCCCCCGCCGCCGCCGCTGCACTACTCCCTCTCGCACAGCGGGAGCGTGGCCATGGTGGGCGTCGGCACCACGCCGATCGGCGTTGACGTGGAGAAACTCCCCGGCGCCGAGACGGTGGACATCTGCTCCAAGGCGCTGCACCCCGATGAACAGCTGGAGATCGCCGAGACCGAGGCCGGTGAGGAGCGGCGGCAGCTGTTCGGGCAGATCTGGACGCGCAAGGAAGCGTTCCTCAAGGGGCTTGGGACAGGGTTGAGCCGTTCGCCCGCGGAGGACTACCTGGGCACCGACCACGGTCGTCACCCGGACGGCTGGACCATGGCCGGCGTTCCGGCCGACGCCAACCACGCCGCCGCCGTGGCGGTGGCGGGAGCCGCCCCCAAGGCGGTCGAAGTCCGCTGGGTGCCCGACACCTGGCTGGCCACAGGCAACAGCGTGTGCGGCGCCGCCGCTCCCGGACCGCACGACACGGTCTTCGCCAGTTGAACCGCAAGTAAGGACGTGACCGGATGACCACCGCCTTCGTCTTCCCCGGCCAGGGCTCCGAATGCGCCGGCATGGGCAAGGAGCTGCTCGCCCTGCGGCCCGACCTCGCCGACACCTACTACCGCACCGCCGACGACCTGCTGGGGATCCCGCTGGCCCGGGTCTGCCTGGACGGGTCCCCCCGGGACCTGGAGGACCCGGCGGTGGCGCAGCCGGCGATCTTCCTGACGAGCCTGGCCGTACTGGAGGTGCTGCGCGGCGAGGGGCTGCGGCCGGACGCCGTGGCGGGGCACAGCCTGGGCGAGTACGCGGCGCTGGTCGCCGCCGGCGTGCTCGAGTGGACCGAGGCCCTGTGGCTGGTCCGGCTCCGCGGCGAGCTCGTCGCCACGGTCGGGGACCGCATCGGCAGCGCCACGGCGGCGGTCATCGGCCTGAGCCGCACGGACCTGGCGCGGATGTGCGCCGAGGCCAGGGCGGCCACCGGCCAGGTGGTCGAGGTGGCCGGGGACAACGAGCCCCGTCAGACCGTGGTGTCCGGCCAGGCCGAGGCGGTGGCCCACACCGCCGACGCGGCCCGGGCCGCCGGGGCGCGCGTGGAGTGGCTGCGTACCGGCGGCCCGTTCCACTCCAGCCTGCTGGACGAGGCACAGGCGGAGTTCACCGAGACGCTGATCGCCACGGAGTTCCGCGACCCGGCCGTGCCGCTGGTCTCCGGTGTCACCGGAGGGTGGGTGACGACGGCCGCCGAGGCCGTCGTCACCCTGCGCGGCCAGCTCACCAGCCCGGTGCGGTGGACCGAGACCGTCGGGACGCTCGCCGCCTCGGGCGCGGACCGGTTCGTCGAGGTGGGGCCCGGACGGGTGCTGGGCGGACTGATCCGCCGGATCCTTCCAGGCGCCCGGGTCCACCCGACGGACACCGCGGCCCGCCTGGCCGGGGCGGTCGACGCCTTCACCGCCACCGCAGTCTGACCATCGACCCACGGAGAGGGTGGGAGAACCATGCCCCGAGCGGATGACACGATCCGGCACCGGATCGACGAACTCAACGGGATCAAGGAGTCCGCGCGCAGCGGCGACGAGGGCGCGACCCAGCGTCAGCATGCCAAGGGCAAGCTGACCGCGCACGAGCGGATCGCGCTGCTCCTGGACAAGGGATCGTTCAGCGAGGTCGAGCCGCTGAGGCGGCACCGGGCGACCGGTTTCGGGCTCGAGGCCAAGAAGCCCTACAGCGATGGTGTCGTCACCGGCTGGGGAACGGTCGAAGGACGCACCGTCTTCGTGTACGCCCACGACTTCCGCATCTTCGGCGGTGCGCTCGGCGAGGCCCACGCCGAGAAGATCCACAAGATCATGGACATGGCCGAGGCGGCCGGCGCCCCGCTGGTGTCGCTGAACGACGGTGCGGGTGCTCGTATCCAGGAGGGCGTGTCGGCGCTCGCCGGCTACGGCGGCATCTTCCAGCGCAACACCCGGGCCTCCGGCGTCATCCCGCAGATCTCGGTGATGCTCGGCCCCTGCGCGGGCGGCGCGGCCTACTCGCCGGCGCTCACCGACTTCGTGTTCATGGTCCGCGAGACCTCGCAGATGTTCATCACCGGTCCGGACGTGGTCAAGGCGGTCACCGGTGAGGAGATCAGCCAGAACGGACTGGGCGGAGCGGACGTCCACTCCGCCACCTCGGGTGTCGCGCACTTCGCGTACGACGACGAGGAGACCTGCATCGCCGAGGTGCGCTACCTGCTGGCCCTGCTGCCCTCCAACAACCGCGAGCTGGCACCCGTCGAGCACACCGGCGACCCGGCCGACCGGCTGAACGAGGCGTTGCTCGACCTGGTCCCGCTGCAGCCGGGACAGGCGTACGACATCCGCAAGGTCATCGAGGAGGTCGTCGACGACGGCGAGCACTTCGAGGTGCACCCGGCCTGGGCGCCCAACCTCGTCTGCTCCCTGGCCCGCCTCGACGGTCACGTCGTCGGCATCGTCGCGAACAACCCGGCGGCCATGGCGGGCGTGCTGGACATCGAGGCGTCCGAGAAGGGTGCGCGGTTCGTCCAGTTCTGCGACGCCTTCAACATCCCGCTGGTCACGCTGGTCGACGTCCCCGGCTTCCTGCCGGGCGTGGACCAGGAGCACAACGGCATCATCCGGCGCGGAGCCAAGCTGCTGTACGCGTACTGCAACGCGACCGTGCCGCGCATCTCCCTGGTCCTGCGCAAGGCCTACGGCGGCGCCTACATCGTCATGGACTCGCGCTCCATCGGTGCCGACCTGGCGCTGGCCTGGCCCACCAACGAGATCGCCGTCATGGGCGCCGAGGGTGCGGCCAACGTGGTCTTCCGGCGCGAGATCGCCGCGGCCGAAGACCCCGAGGCCGTCCGCGCGCAGCGGATCGCGGAGTACAAGGACGAGCTGATGCACCCCTACTACGCGGCCGAACGCGGCCTGATCGACGACGTGATCGATCCGTGCGAGACCCGCCAGGTGCTGATCCGCTCCCTGGCCATGCTGCGCGCCAAGCACGCAGACCTGCCCGCCCGCAAGCACGGCAACCCGCCGCAGTGAGCGCCGGCGGAACGTCACGAGACGAGGAGCAGCCCGTGGACACCGACCAGCCCGGCCACTTCATCCGAGTGGTGAAGGGATCGCCCGACGCCGAGGAACTGGCGGCACTGACCGCCGTCGTCATGGCCCGGGCGGCGGCTCACGAAGGCCAGCACGGCGGTACGGCGGGAAGTGGGCCCGTACTGGCCGGCTGGCACCGGCCCGAGCGGGTACGAGGCTTCCTCGGTCCGCGTACCTGGCGCGACAACACCGCCGAGGCCCGATCCGCCTGACGGCGGCATCCTTCCCTTCCTTCCTGCCAAGGAGCACGACATGACACACCCCGTCCCCGAACGGACGCGCCCCGAGGAGGCGGTATGAGGCTGCTGGTCACCGGCGGGGCCGGGTTCATCGGCTCGCACTTCGTCCGCACCCTGCTCGACGGCGGATACGCCGGTCACGAGGAGACGCGCGTCACGGTCCTCGACAAGCTCACCTACGCGGGCAACCGGGACAACCTGCCGGCCGCCCACCCCCGGCTGGACTTCGTCCGGGGCGACATCTGCGACGAGCCGCTGCTGCGCGAGCTGCTGCCCGGCCACGACGCGGTGGTGCACTTCGCGGCCGAGTCGCACGTCGACCGGTCGGTGCACTCCGCGGCCGAGTTCGTCCGCACCAACGTCGGCGGCACCCAGACCCTGCTGGACGCCTGCCTGGCCACCGGGGTCCGGCGCGTGGTCCACGTCTCCACCGACGAGGTCTACGGCTCCATAGCCGAGGGCGCCTGGACCGAGGAGTGGCCGCTCCAGCCCAACTCCCCGTACGCCGCGTCCAAGGCCGCCTCCGACCTCATCGCGCGCTCCTACTGGCGCACGCACGGACTCGACGTCTCCATCACCCGCTGCTCGAACAACTACGGGCCGTACCAGCACCCCGAGAAGCTGATCCCGCTCTTCGTCACCAACCTGCTGGAGGGCGAACAGGTCCCCCTGTACGGCGACGGACGCAACGTCCGCGAGTGGCTGCACGTCGACGACCACTGCCGGGCGATCGCCCTGGTCCTGGACCGGGGCCGGGCCGGCGAGGTCTACAACATCGGCGGCGGCAACGAGCAGACCAACCTGCACATCACCGAGCGGCTGCTCGCCCTGTGCGGCGCCGACTCCTCCGCCGTGCGCCGGGTGGCCGACCGCAAGGGCCACGACCTGCGCTACGCCCTCGACGAGACCAAGATCCGCGAGGAGCTGGGGTACGCGCCGCGCGTCCCCTTCGAACAGGGCCTCGCCGACACCGTCGCCTGGTACCGCGACAACCCGGGCTGGTGGAAGGCCGTGAAGCACCGCACAGACAACTTCGGCCCCGAGGGCCGTGAAGGGACCCCGTCATGAACGTCCACAAGGGACTCATCCTCGACGAGACCGCGAAGTTCCACCAGGACACACAGAACGACGGGCCCTTCGTTCCCGGCACCACGGAGATCTGGCCGGCGGGCGCGGTCCTCGACGAGCGCGACCGCGCCGCCCTGGTCGAGGCGGCCCTGGAGATGCGGATCGCCGCCGGACCCAGCTCGCGCAAGTTCGAATCGCGGTTCGCCCGCAAGCTGGGTCACCGCAAGGCCCATCTGACCAACTCGGGCTCCTCCGCGAACCTGCTGGCCATGACGGCCTTCACCTCGCACCTGCTGGAGGACCGGCGCCTCAAGCGCGGCGACGAGGTCATCACGGTCGCCGCGGGCTTCCCGACCACCGTCAACCCGATCATCCAGAACGGCCTCGTGCCCGTCTTCGTCGACGTCGAGCTGGGGACGTACAACACCACTGCCGACCGTGTCGCACAGGCCATCGGACCCAAGACCCGCGCCATCATGATCGCGCACGCCCTCGGCAACCCCTTCGAGGTCGCCGAGATCGCGCAGCTGGCGCAGGAGCACGACCTGTTCCTGATCGAGGACAACTGCGACGCGGTCGGCTCCACCTACGACGGGCAGCTCACCGGCACCTTCGGTGACATCACCACCGTCAGCTTCTACCCCGCCCACCACCTCACCATGGGAGAGGGCGGCTGCGTCCTGACCTCGAACCTGGCGCTCGCGCGGATCGTGGAATCGCTGCGCGACTGGGGCCGGGACTGCTGGTGCGAGCCGGGCGAGACCAACAAGTGCCTCAAGCGCTTCAAGTACCAGATGGGTACCCTCCCCGAGGGCTACGACCACAAGTACATCTTCTCCCACGTGGGCTACAACCTGAAGGCCACCGACATCCAGGCGGCCCTCGGCCTCACCCAGCTCGACAAGATCGACGACTTCTGCGACGCCCGCCGCCGCAACTGGCGCCGACTGCGCGACGGGCTCGACGCCGTGCCCCACCTGATCCTCCCCGAAGCCACCCCGCGCAGCGACCCGAGCTGGTTCGGGTTCGCCATCACCGTGGATCCCGAGGCGCCCTACACCCGGGCCGCCCTCGTGGACTTCCTGGAGGACCGCAAGATCGGCACGCGGCGGCTGTTCGCCGGGAACCTGACCCGGCACCCCGCGTACATCGACCAGCCGCACCGCATCGTCGGCGACCTCACCAACAGCGACATCATCACCGACCAGACCTTCTGGGTCGGCGTCTACCCGGCCCTGACCGACGAGATGCTCGACTATGTCATCGCCTCGGTCAAGGAGTTCGTGGGGGCCCACTCGTGACGGCCGCCGCCGGCCGCCCCGGCCGTACCGGGCCGGCCCTGCGGCCCCGGGGCGACGCGGGTCTCCCGGAGCGCCTGGCCCGGTCGGCCGCCGCCCCGGAAGCGGCCACGGCCGGCACCCCGGACGTGCACGGCTGGCTGGAGGAACGCCGCCGCGCACACCGCTTCCAGGTGGACCGGATCCCCTTCGCGGAGCTCGACGGCTGGTCCTTCGACCCGGACACCGGCAACCTCGGCCACCGCAGCGGGAAGTTCTTCACCGTCGAGGGCCTGCGGGTGACCGGCACCACCGACGGCGTCGAGCGCCAGTGGCACCAGCCGATCATCCGCCAGCCCGAGGTGGGCATCCTCGGCATCCTGGTCAAGGAGTTCGACGGCGTCCTGCACTTCCTGATGCAGGCCAAGATGGAGCCCGGCAACCGGAACCTGCTCCAGCTGTCGCCGACGGTCCAGGCCACCCGCAGCAACTACACCAAGGCCCACAAGGGCGCCGACGTCCGCTACATCGAGTACTTCACGCAACCCGGCCGCGGCCGGGTGCTCGCCGACGTCCTCCAGTCCGAGCACGGCTCGTGGTTCTACCGCAAGAGCAACCGCAACATGCTCGTCGAGGCCGTCGGCGAGGTGCCCGAGCACGACGACTTCCGCTGGCTGACCCTCGGCCAGATCGGCGAGCTGCTGCGCCAGGACAACGTGATCAACATGGACGCGCGCACCGTCCTGGCCTGCGCCCCGTTCGCGGACCCCGAGGCGCTCTCCCACCACTCCGACACCGAGCTGCTGTCCTGGTTCACCAAGGAGCGCTCCCGCCACGACGTGAGCGCCGAACGCGTGCCGCTCGCCGGCATCCCGGGCTGGAAGCGCGGCGATCGGACCATCGAGCACGAGGAAGGGCGCTACTTCGACGTCGTCGCGGTCGGCGTACAGGCGGGCAGCCGCGAGGTCGCCAGCTGGTCACAGCCGCTGTTCGAGCCCAGGGGCACGGGCGTCACCGCCTTCCTGACCCGCAGGATCGGAGGCGTCCCGCACCTGCTGGTGCACGCCCGCGTCGAGGGCGGCTTCGCCGACACGGTCGAGCTCGGCCCCACCGTGCAGTACACCCCGTCGAACTACGCGCACCTGCCGCAGCCGGAGCGCCCGCCCTTCCTCGACCTCGTGCTCGGCGCCGATCCCGCCCGGATCCGCTACGAGGCACTGCACTCCGAGGAGGGCGGCCGGTTCCTGAACGCGGAGAGCCGCTACCTGTTCCTCGACACCGACGAGGACCAGGCTCCGCTCGACGCCCCGCCGGGCTACCTGTGGGCGACCCCGGGACAGCTCAGCGCCCTGCTGCGGCACAACCACTACCTCAACGTGCAGGCGCGCACCCTGCTCTCCTGCCTGACATCCGGTGCGGTGCGCCTGTGACGGAGCTCGTCCGTATCGGCGTCCTGGGCTGTGCCGACATCGCCCGCCGCCGGATGCTGCCCGCCCTGCGGGCGGCATCCGGCGCGCGGCTCGTCGCCGTCGCCAGCCGCGACGCGGCCAAGGCCCGGGAAACCGCCGCGGAAGCCCACTGCGAGGCCGTCACCGGATACGGAGCACTGCTGGAGCGGGACGACATCGACGCCGTGTACGTGCCGCTGCCGGCGGCACTGCACGCCGAATGGGTGGAAGCGGCACTCCGCGCGGGCAAGCACGTCCTCGCGGAGAAGCCCCTCACCACTGATCTCCACTCCACGCGGCGGCTCCTGGCCCTGGCCGGCGGAACCGGGAGGGTGCTGAGGGAGAACGTCATGTTCGTCCACCACCGCCAGCACGCCAAGGTACGGGCACTCGTGGCGGACGGTGTGATCGGTGAACCACGCTCGTTCCGCGCGGAGTTCACCATCCCCCGGTTGCCCGACACGGACATCCGCTACGACGCCGCACTCGGCGGCGGCGCCCTCTGGGACACCGGTGTGTACCCCGTCCGCGCGGCCTTGCACTTCCTGGGGGACCGCTTGGAGGCCGAGGCAGCCGTACTGGTCAGGGGTGGCCCGGGCCGGGCCGTCGACACGGCCGGCACGGCCCTGCTGCGCACCCCCGCAGGGGTCACCGCGCAGCTCGCCTTCGGCCTCGACCACGGCTACCGCAGTGCCTACGAGATCACGGGCAGCGAAGGGCGCGTCACCGTCGACAAGGCCTTCACCCCGCCCGCCGGCCACGCGCCCCGGATCCGCCTCGAACGCCGCACCGGCACCGAGGAGATCGCCCTCGCCCCCGACGACCAGGTGCTGGCGGCCGTCGCGGCCTTCACCGAAGCCGTCCGTACGGGCGCCGCGGCCCCCGACGGCCCGTCCCTGCGCCAGGCCGAGCTGCTGGAGGCGATCCGCGGCGTCGCCCGAGTGCTCTGAACGCACCCGGCGGTGGGGGGGGGGGGGGGGGGGGGGGGGGGGGGGGGGGGGGGGGGGGGGGGGGGGGGGGGGGGGGGGGGGGGGGGGGGGGGGAGGGGGGGGGGGGGGG
>NZ_JBVJWV010000065.1:0-14257 GCF_055602105.1 Streptomyces sp. NPDC037421 | reverse complement strand
TTCGGCCCTGGTCATTTTCAGGCAACTTCCCGGAGCCTGATCGGAGGGTCAGCCGTCACTCAGCGTGCGCGCATCACGGAAAGCGAGCCAGAACCCACGAGCCGACAGCACCTGTACACGGGTTTGGGCAGCACTCGAAGCTCTGCAGACGTCGAGCAATTCATGGCTTCGGGCAGCACGGGTCCCTGCCAAGAGTCTGGCAGGGACCCGTGGTGTAGGGAGCCGAGGGGGGCTGGGACCCGTCCCTAGATGAGCAGCATCCTGGCCAACACGGCTACCGTCTGCTGGTGGCCTGACGGCCCGGCGTCACTTCAGGTGTCGGGTGAAGAACTGGGCCGCGGCGTCCCCCGCGAACTGCGGGACGCCGGTGTGCCCGCCCATATTGGCGTGCAGCGTCTTCTCCTTGGAGCCGAAGGCGTCGAACAGGTCCAGGGCCGCCTGCCGGTCGTTCCCTTCGTCGTCCCACTGCAGCAGGACGTGCAGAGGGATGGTGACCTGGCGGGCCTCCTCGAACATGGCGCGAGGGACGAAACTCCCGGCGAACAGAACAGCGGCCGAGATGCGCGGCTCGACCACCGCCAGCCGGGTCCCGATGGAGATCACTCCCCCCGAGTACCCGACCGGGCCGCCGATCTCGGGCAGCGACAGGAGGGCGTCCAGGGCGGCCTGCCATTCCGGGACCGCCTTGTCGACCAGGGGGAGGATGAGGGCGTCGATGATCTCGTCGCTGACCGGCTCGCCGGCCTCCATAGCCCGGCGCAGGTCGGCGACGGCCTGCTCGGCTGCGGGCAAACGGGGCCGGTCGCCGCTTCCGGGGAGCTCGATGGTGGCCGTGGCGAAGCCGTCCGCCGCGGAGTGCCGGGCCCGGGCCAGCAGCCGGGGGTACATCTTGCGCAGCCCGAGAGGAGGGGGGCTGAGCAGGATCAGCGGCGCCGGTGCGGATGTGGATGCAGATCCGGGCGTCCACAGGATGCCGGGGATCTCGCCGAGGGTGAATTCGCGCTCAAGGACAGCGTCGTCGAGACGCTGTTCAGAAGTGAATTGCATGGTCATGCCTTTCGGGAGTGCCATGGAACGGCGCTCCCGGACGACCTACCGCCCGACCGTGACCCCGGAGGGGAGCACCCATGTCGATACGTTCACGGGTACCACCTCCTCGCTCTCTTGCACGGCCTCCGGAAACGTAGCAGTGGCTGCCGTGGTTCCGCCAACGGGTTTTTGAGGAGGCTCTGCGGCCGAACACCACGGCGTCGGAGTCACGCCTGTCACTGGTCGGAAAGCGCACGTCCGCCACCGATTTCGAGCACCGAAAAACCGGCAACCAACCGCTGACGGACGATCTACTGCGCAGACAGCCGCCCATGACCAGCGTGAGCACCCTGAGCGCCGATCACACCAGCCCTTTGACCTGCTACTTCAAGTTGGCGGGGGCTCCCTCAGGTGCATTCCGTTCGCTGCTTTGGCTGGCTGTGAACAGTGATGGTGCTGGTCATGCAGACCGATGCACCGTTCTGGGATTCGCTGGTGTTCGACGGGATCGACGATGTGGAGGTCGAGGCGGTTACGGTCGCGGTCGGCACGGTCGAGGTGGTAGCAAGAGGCCGCATGGCGGGGGTGGCGTGTCCGGACTGCGGCCGCTTCGCGGACCGGGTCCACGACCGTTACCAGCGCAGGCTGAAGGACTTTCCGCTCGCTGAGCAGGGCTTTGTGATCCGGCTGATGGTCCGGCGATTCATCTGCGGGTCGGCGGACTGTCCGCGTCGAACGTTTGCCGAGCCGTTCTCCCGGCTGGCCGCGCCGTACGCGCGGTTCACCACGCGGCTGAACCGCTCCCTGGAGCGGGTGGGGCTCGCCTTGGCGGGACGAGCCGGCGCTCGACTGGCGGCCCAGCTCGGCTTCGGTGCGGGACGGATGACCTTGTTACGCAGGGTCATGGCGTTGCCCGATCCGCGATTCAGTACTCCACGCGTGCTGGGCGTGGACGACTTTGCGATCCGTCGCGGCCAGACCTACTCCACCGTCTTGACCAGCGTCGAAGACCATCGCGTGGTCGACGTGCTCCCGACCCGTGAAGCCGGGCCGCTGGCAGCTTGGCTGGACTGCCATCCCGGCGTGGAGATCATCTGCCGTGACCGGGCGGGTGCCTACGCCGAGGGCGCGCGGCGCGGTGCACCCGACGCTTTGCAGGTCGCCGACCGGTTCCATCTGTGGCAGGGCCTCGGCCGCGCCGTGGAGACCTGCGTCGCTGCCCACCGCGACTGTCTGCGCACGCCGGCGCCCAGCGGCACGCTGACGGAGGCCACCCGACCGACTTCAGGGGGATCGCAAGACGACGCGGAGCCCGTCGGCCGGCGGGCCGCGCGAAAGAAGGCCGCACACGCCCTGGTCCACGAGATGCTCGCCCAGGGGCACTCGCGCCGGGCGATCGCCCGGCATCTGGGCTGGGGCCTCAACACCGTCCTCCGGTACGCGAACGCCTCACGCTGGCAGGACACCATCCGCGAGAACCGGACCCGGCCCAGCAGACTCGATCCCTACAAGCCCTACCTCGAACGACGATTCACCGAGGGATGCACCAGCGTCACCCAACTCCACGGCGAACTGGTCGCCGAGCAGGCTCCCGTCACCTACGGCATCGTCCGAGCCCACATCGCCACCTTGCGCAGGGACCCGTCCGCCGCACCGCCACGGCCAGCGACCGTACGGCACGTGACCGGCTGGCTCACCCGCCACCCCGCCACCCTGAGTGAGGAGGACCGCATCGGCCTCAAGGACCTTTTGACCCGTTGTCCGGAACTGGACACGGCTGCCGGACATGTCCGCGACTTCGGCGAGATACTCACCGACCGCCTCGGCGCCACGCTCCCTGCCTGGATCGACGCAGTCGAAGCCAGCCGGCTGCCCGGGCTCACTGGCTTCGCGCTCCACCTGCGGCGAGACCTCGACGCCGTGATCGCCGGCCTCACCCTGGACTGGAGCTCGGGCAGCGTCGAGGGAGCCGTGAACCGCATCAAGAAGATCAAGAGACAGCTCTACGGCCGAGCCGGCTTCCACCTGCTCCGGAAGATGATCCTGCTGCAGTAGCGCCTCGCAGTGGCTATTCGAGGTGCGACTCCCGATACCTTTCCTCAGGCTGTTCCTCCCAGTGAAAGCGGGCAGCCACGTCCGGCTGCGCGACTTGCAGGACAGGGAGAGGCGGCAGCGATGTCATGCTTCGGCATCGGGCATGCCGCTGGTGACGACGATCGCCGCCACGTCGCCGGTCTTCGTGCGGCCCAACCAGACGACGCCGCCCGACTCGGCCCCGAACGTGACCAGATCGGCTTGCTGCGACTCATCGCGTACCCGTTCGCACCCGTCGGCCAGCTGCTCAGAATCGCGCGGGGCAGGGACCCCGTCTATGAACGTGCGAAACGGTGCGGACAAGGCCGTCCACGCGCCTGCATCGGCGAAGCAGCCGACATTAGCATCGGAGAAGAAGCGGGGCTCCTCGCCCGGCTGAAGCCGGGCGATGTCGTCCTCGACACTCAGGCCCATCTCCCATCCGACGACAGGGTCGTCGCTGATGCACAGGCGCGTCGCGGCGCACTCAACACCGTCGACGTGCTCGCCCATGAACTCGGACGGGCCTGCCGTCCACGCGATCTCTACCCGGTAGACGCCCGGGGGAATGCGCACCGCCAGCTCCCGCGCGGGCCTGGTCGGCAGCCCCCGCTGGTACTCCCAGACCTGGTCGTCGTGCCATGGCGCATCGACGACAAGCCGGCCGCTCGGTACGCGGATCGTCGTCAGCTCCTCGATGCCCGTCACGACTACCGGCGTCATCGGATCGTCGTACACCGTTCCGAGGTGAGCACCGGGCGTGAAAGCCGCCTCCAAGTACCAGTTGGCCTCAGGCCCGGCTGCCAGCCGCGCGTCCCTGACCCACTCCATGTCTCACTCCCTCCTCGCCACCCGGCCGGGCGGTCAACCGAAAGCTACGTGGGCCCGCTGACATCGGCACTTCTTGCATCGTCGCAATCCGTGATCGCTCCCCAAGATCTGTGCCAGAACCGAGAGCGGTTCTGGCTCAGGTTCTGTGGAGTGCCACTCCCCGTGGCGTAGACCCCTTGACGGCCGGCCTCTCATGACTGGCCGGGCCCGTCGAGGCGTTCCGTGGGACCGGCGAAGGAGAGGAAGAGAGTCCGCGTGGTGAGCAGCCAGGCGTCGTCCACCTTGCGGAATGTGTCTTCGTAGTGCCCCACCTGAACCGGGGGCCGCGGCGGTACGAGGCCCTTGCTGTAGCCGTCGACACGGTACGTGGTGAAGTAGGTGGTGGCGGCAGCGGTGTCCGCAGAGGTCACGGTGACCAGGATGTTGGTGCATATGCGGCGTGACAGTCGGTCTGCGGGCCGGTTGCCGAAGTAGCTGCGCAGGGCGTCGTGACCCGCAATGCGGCGGTCGCCGGCAGGCCATTCCCAGGTGCCGTCCTGCGTGAAGAGGTCCGCCACCGAGCTCGGGTCCCCGAGGTCGAGCCGGTGGACGAATTCGATGACCAGCCGCTCACATGCCCGCTCTGCGAGCAGGCGCTCCATCGGGTCAAGAGTTTCAGCATTCATGATCAACTCATATCAGGTCGCCTCTGGCTGAGGCAGCCTCACCCGAGCTGAGCCCCGGTTCCGGGCTTTTGCTCTCCGGAGCCGTGCCTGGCCGGGGCCGCCCCACGTGCCGATATGTGACGCAGCGTGGCCAGTCCACAGAACCTGAGCCAGAGCCAGCTCTCACCTGCAAAGCCACCAGACACCGCCGGGCCGGCCCCGGCGCCCCGGGCGCGGGAGGATTCTTTACTTCCCGAGCACTTGGTGGAGGGCGGCGCGTACGACGTCGCCGGTCGTGGTGATGTGGACTGCGTGCCGGGAGCGTTCTTCGAGGGCCTCGGGCGGTGCTGCGCATCGTCCGGCGGCGGGGCCGGGCCCCATCGGTCCGTCCGTTCCTGGAGGGCCTGGAGGTGGGGCTGGTTGGTCCAGTAGACGCCTCGGGTCAGCGGCGCCCACAGGGTCTCAGGCAGGGCCACGACGAGCCGGCCGGTGAGCCCCAGACCGGCGCGGGGTCCGGTCCCGCCGAGGGTCTGCCCAGCCTTCGGGGCATCGACCGGGATGGGCTTCCATTCCCGCAGCAGCCCGCGGTACTCCAACTCGGCCCGCAGCCCCGGGGCCAGGAGGAGCGCGCGGGTGGGGCGGTGCAGCCCGGATTCGCGCCGTTCCTGCCGTCCGGCCCGGATTCGCGCCTGCGCCGCGCGGCGCTGTGCGCCCCGTAGAAGGGCTAGACCTTCCCGCCCGGCCTCGGTGCCCACTTGGCCGTCAGTTGGCCCCGGCCGGCTGCGGCCTCGTCTGGTCGGTGAGGACGTCGTTGCGCGGGCTCAGGGTGAAGGGGTGGGGAGCTGCGCGGCGCGGCTGACTGAAATCCCCCTGGTCACCCTTGAGCCGTGGGCTGCGGTCCAGCCGGGGAGCCAGGCGACCCCACAAGGGTTCATCGCTCTCGGTAAGCTTTCCATTGCATACCGCACACGCCCTGCGGCGGTCCGGCGCGGGGCAACCGTCAACCTGGAGGAGCCGCACATGACGACCTGGCAGGCGTACGTAGACGACATCACGAACTCGGGAGTGGTGGAGCGGGCCGCCATCTATGACCTGGTGGGCACGAGCTGTGCGAGTACCCCCGGCTTCGCTCTGGAGGACGGCGAATTCAGCGCGCTGTACCGACTGTTCGTCAACCCGGAGGATGCCTTCTCCAACGGCATCACCGTCGCCAAGACCAAGTACGTGACCCTGCGGGCCGAGGCCGACAGGCTCTACGGCCGCAATGGTTCGGCCGGCCTCGTAGTCTCCAGGACAGGCAAGATGTTCATCATCGGCACCCATGGCGAGTCGCATTCGACGAATGAGGCCGCTCTCGTGATCGAGGGCATCGCCGACCAGCTCCGCGCCAACAGCTACTAGCATTCTGAGTCTGGAATTCTGTCAGCGTCGAGTCCAGATGAGGATGCCGGCGAGGCGGAGTGCGGCCTGGTAGGCGATGGCGAGTTTTTTACCGTGTGGCCAGGCCGCGCCACTGGTCGGGATGCACCGCTCGACGGCGTTCCGCTGCTTGTAGGCCTCGCGGTCGAAACCTGGCGGGCGGCGCCCGGGAGGGTGTTCGTTCTTGGACCGCCTCCCGGCTGCCCCAGCCCTCCGCCCAGTCGATGCCGAGTTCGGCGAGTGCGGCGAGTTGCGTGGGGTCGAGCCGGTCGCGGCGCTGTTTCTGGTTGACGATCCACACTCCGGTGCGGTGGGCGATCCCGTCGGGGAGGTGCTCGACGTGAGCCCGCCCGGGCAGGCCGCCGCCTTCCCGCTCGACGTACTGCGTAAGGGCCTGGACGCCCTTGTGTGCGATCTCTCGGTCTAGGGACAGTGGTGTGAGAGACAGTGGGCTCTTGGGATGTTGGTGCTGGTGGGAGGCTATTTCGGGGTCGGCTGTCACTGTCTCTGATGTGGGAGATCGGTGGGGGATCGCTGTCCTGGGTCTTCATCGCTCCAGGGGTGACGCTGTCTCAGTTTCGTGAGTTCTGATCCATCGGCTGGCCGGGAGCCGGTTGTGTGGGGCGGGTGGACGAGGAAGTACAGCAGGCGGTGGGTTCGGGCGGGGCGTTGCCTGGGGTGTCGGTTCGGGCGTTGCGGGGGCCGGCGGTGCGTCGGCTGTTGGCTTTGCGCCAGGAGGGGAAGCTGACCACCGGGCATGTGCGGACGGTGGGTGAGACGTTCGGTGTGCGGGAGCGGGCGGTGTGGCGGTGGTTGGCCGCCGCGGAGGATGGGGCTGCGGTGCCGGGGGAGAGTGGCCGGTACTACGGCAGGTTCATGGTCACTCCGGAGGTCCGGGCTCTGCTCGGTCTGTGGAAGGGGAACGTCGCCGCTGTCCATCGTGAGCTGACGGCTCGCGCGGACCGGGGCGAGGGGGATCCGCCGCCGTCGGTTCAGACGCTGCATCGTGCGGTCCGGCGGGATCTGTCCGCGGGGGAGCGGGCGGGGCTTGCTGGTGGGGAGCGTGAGGCCCGGAAGCATGATGTGTTCTTGGCCCGGCCTCGGGGCTGGCGGAATCAGGTGTGGGAGGCCGATCACGTTCAGGCGCCGGTCCTGGTCGAGGTCGAGGGCATGGTCCGTCGTCCGTGGGTGACGTGGTTCGTGGACTGCGCGACGAACACGGTGATGGGGGTGGCGGTGACGCCCGGGTGTCCGTCGCGGGAGTCGGTGCTGGGCGGCGGTGCTGCGCGTGGACCCGTTCGGGCCGCAGGGCGGGCTGCCGGAGAAGGTCCGGGTGGACCGGGGCAGGGACTTCTTGTCGAAGATGGTCGCGGCGGCGTTCGGTGCGCTGGTGGTCGAGGTGGTGGACCTGCCCGCTTACACCCCGCACCTGAAGGGCACGGTGGAGGGTTTGAACCGGTCGGTGGAGTCGATGTTCTGCGCGGCTCTGCCCGGCTACGTACGTCAGCCGCGCCCGCGCCGGCGCCCTGGGCGGCCGAAGGATGAGGGCCTGCTCGACTTCGAGGACTTCACCGCTCGCCTGCTGGGCTGGGTGGAGTGGTGAACACCTGCCACCAGCCGCAGCCGCTGCAGGGAAAGTCGCCTCTGCAAGCCTGGGAGGCGGATCCGACTCCGGTGCGGGAGGTCAGCCCGGAGGAGTTGTGGACGTTCACGCTGGACGACGGCCGTGTGCGGGTGGTCTCCACCCGCGGTGTGCGGTTCCGCAGGCGGGACTATGTGGGGCCGTGGATGACGGGCGTGGCGGGTACGGGGGTGCGGGTGCGGTTCATGCCGCACCACGATCACAGGATCGAGGTCTTCGACGCCACGACCGGCCGCTACCTGGGACCTGCGACCGTCGCGGACGAGGCGAGCCCGGAGCAGATCACTGCGGTCCGCACCGCGCGGGCCGCGCGCAGCCGGCGTCTGCGCAAGGACCTCGCGGCGGCCCAGCGCGAGCGCTACGCCGCCGCGACCCGGCCGGGGAAGCCGGAGCGGCTGGACGCCGTGTCCGCGGTCGAAGCTGCCGCCGAGTTGGCGACGGCTGATCAGACGGATCTGTCGAGGCTGGCGCTGCCGGACCTGATCCCGCCGGCCGCGCCTCCGTCTGGCTGGCGTACCCCGGCCTCCCTCGCGGCCCGTACCCGGCCGCAGACGTCACCCGGGCGCCAGATGACGACGAGCCCGGCGGCGGACCGGAGGCCGGTGCCACCGGTGCCGGGGACGGCGCTGCGGGCGGTGGTGTGCGGTGACCGCGCCCACCTACCAGTACGTCGACCTGCCCGACGCCTCCATCGTGACCACGAAGGTCCTGCTCACTGCGCGGGAGAACATCGCCGACACGGTCGCCGCGCGGGCAATGATGTGCATCCACGGCAACGCCGGCTTCGGCAAGACCCTGGTGGTCAACACCTGCCTGCACGAGCTGGAAGACACCCGGGGCGAGGAAGTCTGCCGGGTCACCTTCCGGGCCCGCCCCACCGCCCGCGCGGTCCGCTACGAGCTGTTCGAGACGCTCCGCCTGCCCGGTGAGCCGCCCCGCCACCCCAGCGAGTTCGACCGCCTGCTGAAGACCGCCCTGGCCGAGCGGCCCCGCACCTTCCTCGTCAACGAGGCCCAGTGGCTCAACGGCGAGGCATTCGAGTACTTCCGCTACCTGTGGGACGAGCCCGCCACCCAGATCGCGATCGTCTTCGTCGGCGGCGCCGGCGCCCACACCGTGCTGCGCCGCGAGCCGATGCTCTCCTCCCGGATCTTCATCTGGCAGCAGTTCACCCGCCTCACTCCCGAAGAGGTCCTCGACGTCGTCCCGCTCTTCCACCCCGTCTGGGAAGACGCCGACCCCGCCGACATCACCTTCGCCGACGAACAGGCCGCTCACGGCAACTTCCGCGCCTGGGCCCAGCTCACCGCCCACATGCGCACCGCCCTGGAACGCACCAACCACCCGCGCCCGGACCGCGACCTGCTGCGCTGGGCCTTCAGCCGCCTCGCATGACCACACCCGCCACGCCCCGCTTGGCCGTCGTCCTCGACACCGGGGACGACGCCGCGTTCACCCACACCGCGCTGGCCGTCCACGCCCCGTATGCCGGCCGCATCACCCTGCATCCCGCGCCGGGAACGACCAGCGACACCGCTCTGGCCGGGGACCTGCTCTTCGCCCTGGGCAAGCCCGCCAACCTCCCGGGCCGTTTCCCGCACGGCCGCCCGCCTTTGTGGGAGGCGGCCTCGGCGTGGACGGCGGCCCTGGCCGTGACCCGCCTGACGGTCCTGCGTGCCCACCTGCTCGATGACCGCCGCCTCCAACGCCTTTTGACCCTGTGGCGGCAGACCGGCATCCATCTCACCCTCGTTGTCCACCGCCCCCGCCTGACCGCCGCCCTTACCCGCGCTCTCGCCGCCGTCCCTCACACCCGCACCGCCACCCTGGCCGCAGCCCGCGTCCTCTACTTCGACGGGAGCCCTTCTGCGGCCGGCGCGTCTGCACAGGCCGCCGCATCCGCTGCCTGCGGGCCGGGCCGGTGGCTCACCCTGCCATCCCTGGACCGGCTCGTCTCCTACGACAGCCCGGGCCCGTGCACGGGCCCTTGCCTGCCCGGCCCGATCGACTGGAGACAACGGCCCGCCCCCGAACCTGTCACCACCGCCCAGGCCGCCCACGCGGTGGCCCGGATCCACGCCGCGACCACCCACCCGCGACTGGCCGCGGCACTGGCCTCCACCCTCTTCACCGGCGCCTCCTTCCAACAGCTGGCCACCGCCCGCAGCGATGACTTCCACGACGCCCCCGCCCTCCTGGCCCTCCACGACCGGACCCGCTTCACCGACGGCTGCGCCACCCACCCCGTCCCCGCCTGGGCCGCCGTTTTCCTTCACGCGGCCACCCGCTTCGCCCGACTCACCGGCACCGCGTATCTGCTGGCCGAGCCGTCAGAGCGCCCGGCCCTGCTGCGCCTGGCCGAAACCGCCAGGCTCCGCCCACCCCAGCCGCCCGGCACCCACCGTGCCGGCAGGCCAGGCACGGTGGTGTGGGACTGGCGGGAGGTACGGGAAGCACGTGGGTAGCGGCCGGCGCCGGACGCCCGCTGACCACGGCCACGGAGCGCGCCCTCGGCCCTACTGGAGGGCGAACTCGATGAAGTCGATGTCCCGGAGGGTGACGTGGAGACCGTGGCCGCGCATGCCGGCGTCGCGGAAGTACATGTGCCCTAGAGCCCGGCCGATGACCAGCTCGTGCTGCTCCTCACTCGCGCCCGCGTCCGGGGCGGCGAAGATCTGCCGCGTCACCGTGGGGTCCAGGCGCCCCGTGACGCGCCGCATACGCGGGTCGTCCGAGCTGCTGGGACCGGCCTTGAACCCGAAACGGGCGCGGGTGTGTACGACCACACCGCCTTCCTCGGCCGCGGCACGCCTGCGGGCACGGATCAGCGGCTGCCAACGGGCCCGCATGAGTTCCGCGATCTTCTGCTCGTGGCGGGGACTCGGGCGCCCCTGGCTGCCTGGTATACGGGTCACCCATCGCTGGACGGTCCGCTGGGACACGCCCAGGACGACGGCGACCCGCCGGGTGGAGCCCCGCTCCCACCGCAGCAGAGCCTTCAGCTGATCCGCCGTCGTCACAGGCACCGGCCGGGTGTACAGGAGCCGCTCCAGCCCCTCACCAATGGCACGGACGATCCCACCAGCCCTCCTACGACACCGCCTCTCACTCCACTCTTGCCACCACCTCGCGACGGCGGGCGGTATCCGGCATACGGCTGGCGCTGGCATCCCCACTGCGGTAGAGGTCCCCCCACGCCCGCTGGTGGAGCCTTCAGGGGTGTTGCGCTCGCTGACACGAAGGTGGTGCTTTGCCTTGCTGCACTGACACAGGGTGGCGTTTGGCCTTGTCGGGCGCTTTTACGAAACCGGTGCTTCGCACACGGCGTGGTTGCGTTCGCGGGAGATCAGCGAAGTGGGGAAGGAGGCCGTGAGGCGGTCGCCTTCGCCGAAGGCGAGCCATCCGACCTGGCTGAGGTCGGGCCAGGTGCCGAGGATTTCGCGGAGGCCGGTGAACGCGGCGATGTTCTCCACGAAGAGCAGCCAGGGTGCGGGCCCGAGTCCGAACATCGCCAGCGCGGCGGGTGCGGGGCGGCCTCATGAGCGAGACATTGTGTTGACTATCTGCAATCTCTCTGGCCGTGCTTCTTGCACATGGCCCGTGTTGTACGGGGCGTAAGGGTCAGGTGTGCAATTGAGCCACACTCGAACACCTGCCGCGGAATGAGGTGTTCTGCGGATATGGTTCAAGGCGCCTTGGGGGGAGGCACTTGTACGAATGCTTCCTCCCTCCGTCATTCCCTCACACAGGGTCAACGAGAAGGGAAGGAGATCCGATGAGTGCTTGGCGAAAGAAGACAGCCGGTCTGATGGCCGGTGTTGCGCTCCTGGGGATCGGCGGCATCACGCCGGCGAACGCGGGCGTCACCGAGGGCCAGTTCGAGTCCTACATCTCATGGTGGACGGCCCCGACCGAGTCGCGGCGCTGGTATGACAGCAACAGCAGCTCGGACTACACCGGCATCTACTTCCAGGGATGCCAGTCGGACGACTTCAGGGGCTACGACTACGCGTCGCTGCGCCTGTGGAAGGACGTTCCCGGCGCCCCGGACCGCAGCAAGGGCACCAGGAACAACTACTGCGGGTGGGTCGACTACGGCGATCCCGACGATGCGGGTAACTACTACTTCCAACTGGCGGACGTCGGCCAAGGCGACTTCATCAAGATCGATTACGTCAAGGTCGGCTGGTAGCCGCAGATCGAATCCGGAGCCGGGCCTGCCGGCTCCCAGGTGGCGCTCAGACAAGGCGGCGCCCGAGACATGAGAGGGATCGAGTGAAGATCGGTTTAAGGTCGTGGGCTGGTGCGATGGCCGGGGCCGCGTTACTGGGTGCGGTGTCCGTGGTTCCGGCACACGCCGGGGCGACGGAAGGTCAATTCGAGTCGTCCATCGGCTCGTGGCGGGCAGGTAACGAGTCGCGGCGCTGGTATGACAGCAACAGTAGCTCGGACTACACGGGCATCTACTTCGAAGGCTGCACAGCGGACGGCGGTGGCGGGTTCAACTACGCCGATCTGCGTCTGTGGAAGGACGTCCCCAGCGCCCCGGACCGGAGCAAGGGAACCCGGAGAAACTACTGCGGGTGGGTCGACTACGGCGATCCCGACGATGCGGGCAACTACTACTTCGGGCTGACGGACGTGTCCAGCGGCTCGTACATCTCCGTCCGCTACGTGAAGGTCGGCTGGTAGTGCCGGCGTTGAACACGTAGTACGAGGGTCCCGGTGGATTCAGCACCGGGACCTTCTGGTGTCCACTCTCCCATGAGCAAGGCCTTCCTGCTGGTAGCGGGAAGGCGGATTGTGCGTTCCTCCATGTCTCTGATTTTTGATCATGTTTCCTTCCGCTACGGCCGGAATGCGCCCGTTTTCAGTGAATTCAGTCTCCGGATTGACGCACGGGCAACGGTTCTCCTTGGCCCGAACGGAGCTGGCAAGTCGACGCTGATGGCCATAGCCGCGTCCCACCTGTCGCCCTCGTCCGGGTCGGTCACCTTCGAGGGAAGCGCCGCAAAGGGCCGGTATCTGGCCGCCTACCGTGAACGCGTGGCGTGGATCCCCCAGCAGATCACCCCCATGCCCGGGCTGACCGTACGAGAACAGGTCGCCTATGCGGGATGGCTCAAAGGCATGCCGAAGGACTTGGCTTGGAAAGCGTCCGAGGACGCGCTGCGCCGGGTCGACCTCACCCGCCTTGCGGGGCGCAAGAGCCACCAGGTGTCCGGCGGTCAGCTCCGCCGCATGGGAATCGCGGGGGCCCTGACCCACCGCAGCAAGCTGATCCTGATGGACGAGCCGACCGCCGGCCTCGACCCCACGCAACGCTTGGTGTTCCGTGAGCTCGTCGAGGACCTGGCCGAAAGTGTGCAGGTGGTCGTCTCCACGCATCAGACCGAAGACCTCGGCGACCTGTATACACAGGTGGCGGTCCTCGCCCACGGAAAGATCTGCTTCCAGGGCGGTCCCGCCGACTTCCACGCCCTGGCGCCGACCGCCACCCGCGGACGCGACCAGGCCGAAGCCGCCTACATGATGCTCGTCGGACGGGAGATCTGACCGATGCGCATCACCACTCTCCTGCGGTCCTCCTCCGCCGGACTCATGCTCGTTTTCCTGGCGGGCTACATCCTGCTGCTCCTGTCGGCCCCGATCACCGCGGGCACTGTCCCTGGGTACGGGCCGTCGGTGTTCGGCAACGCCTCATACGCCATCCCGTTCGCCACAGCCGCGTGCGCGGCGAGCGGAGCGTGGGAAGGCGCACGCCTACGGCGGGGCAACGTCTTCGGGCAAGCCCCTTCCCGCAGCCGACTCGCCATCGTGCTGCTGTTGTTAGCCCCTGTGTGGGTGATGGGCGTTGCCGGAATGCTCATCGCGGTAGGTGTCGCGGTCTCGGCCGCAGCAACCCTTCCGCCTCTCTCCCACCTGGGCATGTTCGCGGTGTACGCGCTGCTGATGGCCGCGGCCACACTGGCCGGACACCTCTTGGGTGGCCGCCTTCCGCACCTTGCGGGCGCACCGTTGGCGATGGTTGTCGGGTTCTGCCTGACCGCGTTCCCCGGGTCCTGGGACACCCCATGGCCCCGCCACCTGGTCGCGGGCGCCTATGACAGCTGCTGCTCGGTCGGATCGGTGATCGACCCTATGGCTGTGTGGGCGCCGCTCCTGTTCAGCGGCGGGATCATCACCGCATGCCTCCTCGCGATCGCGCAGACCGATAGGTGGAAGCCTCTGGCCGCCCTCGTCGCCGGGTCTGCGGCCTCGGTGCTCATGGTCGTGAGCATGGGCTACAACCCGGTCGCAGACCGGAACCCCGATGCGCTGGTCTGCGATACCGCCGGCGTTCCGGAAGTGTGCCTGTGGCCCGAGACCCCGGGGCGCACGCGGATAGTGGCGACCACTCGCGCCTACAGCAGCCGGCTGAAAGGCGCCGGGCTTCCCGTGGTCTCCTCCCTCACCCAAAGCCGTGATCTCAAGCCCGGACAGGCCGGTTTCGGGGGCAAGGGCCAGGTTCGCGAGCAGGACATCACCGCCAACCTCGCCAACACCCTGCTGCCCGCCATACCCGATTGCGCCCGAACCAGCCACACTTACCCTGCGTTCCCCGCCAGGGGACCGCTCA
>NZ_JBVJWV010000064.1:0-16511 GCF_055602105.1 Streptomyces sp. NPDC037421 | reverse complement strand
GGGTGCCCCCCCTCCCTCTTTTGTTCTGATGGTGGGGCGGGGGTGTCGGATCGGCGCCGGGAGGAAGGGGGGGGCGGGGGGGGGGGGGGGGGGGGGGTTTCCCCCCCCCCCCCCACCGGAAGGGGTGAAGAGTCGTAACTTTCCCGTACGGTTCGCGTTCGAGCACGCTAAGAAGGGCGTTACGCGAAGGCCTCCTGGCGTTCGGTCCGGCGCGCGGAGCGGCGTTCGGCGGCGAGCGCCGGGTCGAGTGCCGGGACGGCGTCGAGGAGCTGTCGCGTGTACGCGTGGGCGGGCCGGCCGTACACCTCCTCCACCGGTCCCTCCTCCACGACCACGCCGCCGCGCATGACGGCGACCCGGTCGCTGACCTGCCGGACCACGGCGAGGTCGTGCGCGATGAAGACGAGCGCGATGCCCAGTTCCCGCTGGAGTTCCGCGAGCAGGGCGGTGACCTGCGCCTGGGTGGTGACGTCGAGGGCGGACACCGGCTCGTCGCAGACGATCAGCCGGGGCCGGGGCGCCAGGGCGCGGGCGATGCCGACGCGCTGGCGCTGGCCGCCGCTGAACTCGTGCGGGTAGCGGTCGTAGTGGGCGGGTTCCAGGCCGACGCGGGTCAGGAGCCCGTCGACCCGGGCGCGGATCACGGCCTCGTCGCGCTCTCCGGCGGCGCGCAGCGGGTCGGCGATGGACTCTCCGACCGAGCGGCGCGGGTTGAGGGAGGAGACGGGGTCCTGGAAGACCATCTGGGCGCCGTCCGCGATGCCGGCGGCCTCGGTCCCGGCGTGCCGGACCTGTCCCGAGCTGGGCTCCAGCAGTCCGACGAGCATCCGCCCGAGGGTGCTCTTGCCGCTGCCGGACTCGCCGACGATGCCGAGGGTCTCACCGGCCCGTACGGTGAGGGAGACCCCGGCCACCGCGCTGACCTTGCGCCTGCCGCGGCCGAAGTCCCTTCGCAGGCAGATGGCTTCGACGACGGGCGCCTGCGGCTCGGGCGCGGCCGGGCCGGAGCCGGCGACCACCCGCAGCCGGGGGGTGCGCGGGGCGTCCAGCCGCGGTACGGCCGCCAGCAGGTCCCGGGTGTAGGGGGCCTGCGGGTCGGAGAGGACCCGGTGGACCGGGCCCCGTTCCACGGCGGCACCGTCCCGCATGACCAGCAGTTCGTCGACGCTCTCCGCCGCGACGCCCACGTCGTGCGTGACCAGCAGCAGCCCGAGGCCGTGCTCCTGGCGCAGCCCGTGCAGCAGGTCCAGGATCTGGGCCTGGACGGTGACGTCGAGGGCGGTGGTCGGCTCGTCGGCGATCAGCAGCCGCGGTTCGCAGGCCAGGGCCATCGCGATGAGCGCGCGCTGGCGCATGCCGCCGCTGAACTCGTGGGGCCGGGCGCGGGAGCGGCGTACCGCGTCGGGGATGCCGACGCGGTCCAGGACCTCGACCGCCCGGGCCCGGGCGGCCCGGCGGGAGGCGGCGGTGTGGACGCGGTACACCTCGGCGATCTGGTCGCCGACCGCGTAGTAGGGGTCGAGGGAGCTGAGGGGGTCCTGGAAGACCATCGCGGCGGTCCCGCCGCGCAGGGCGCGCAGCCGTGCCGGGCCGGCTTCGGCCAGGTCGGTGCCGTCGACCCGGACGGTGCCCGCCAGGCGCGCCCCGGTGCCGTGGTGCAGGCCGAGCAGGGCGGCGGCGACGGTGGACTTGCCGCTGCCGGACTCGCCGACGATGCCCAGGGCGCGGCCGGGTTCCAGGGTGAAGGAAACCCCGTCCACGGCCCGTACGTACCTGCCGGGACCGCCGACCGGGAAGTCGACCACGAGGTCGGTGACGTCCACCAGCGGGCCGGTCATGCGAGGGCCACCCTTCGGTCGGCGAGGGCGTGGAGCAGGTCGGCGACGGCGCCCGCGATGACGACGGCGGCGCCGATGGCGAGGACGACGCCGACCACGACGGGCAGGTCCACGACCCGCACGCCGTCGATCAGGGTCTTGCCGAGGCCGGGGATGCCGAAGAGGGACTCGGTGAGCACGGCGCCTCCGACCAGGGTGCCGAAGTCCACGGCGCTGAGGGCGATCACGGGTCCGAGGGCGCCGCGCACCGCGTGCCGGGTGACGACGGCCCGCTCCGCGACGCCGTAGGCGCGGAAGGTGCGGATGTGGTCCTCGGCGAGGGTCTCCAGGGTGGAACTGCGGGTGAGGCGCGCGTACTTGGCGCTTTCGAACAGGCCGAGCGTCACCCAGGGCAGCAGCAGGTTCCAGGCCCACTGTTCGGGGTCCTCGCCGAAGGGCACGTACGTCGGGAAGGGCAGCCAGCGCAGGTAGGCGCAGACGGTCATGAGCAGCAGCAGCCCGAGGATGAAGACGGGGGTGCCGGTGCCGGCGAGGGTGAGCACGGTCAGCGCCCGCTCGGTGGCCCCGCCGCGCCGCAGCGCGGACAGCAGGCCGGTGCCGACGCCGACGACGAGCCAGATGAGCAGGGCGCCGAGCGCGAGCGAGAAGGTGGCGGGCAGCCGCTCCAGGAGCAGCAGGGTGACCTGCCGGTCGTTCTGGTACGAGAACCCGAGGCAGGGCGCGTCGCAGTGCAGGACGATCCCGGCGCCGGCGGAGTAGTCCCGGCCGGCCAGCAGTCCCTCCAGGAAGCGCAGGTACTGGGTGACGACCGGCTCGTTCAGGCCGAGCTGTTCGCGCACCTGGGCGATCTGCTGCGGGTTGCAGCGCTCCCCGCAGGCGAGGCGGGCGGGGTCGCCGGGGGCGACGTAGAAGAGGGCGTAGACGACGGCGGACAGGGCGAGCAGCACGAACAGTGCGCCGCCGGCCCGTTTGAGCACGAAGCGGGTCACGGCTTGCGCTCCTTTCCGGTACCGACCCGCAGGCGCGAGTCCTCGCGCGGGTCGAGGGCCGAGCGGACGGCGTCGCCGAGGACGGTGAAGGCCAGCACGGTGACGAAGAGCAGCCCGGCGGGGAGCAGGACGTAGGCGGGGTCGGCACGGAACCAGGTCTGTGCGCTGGAGAGCATCTGCCCCCAGGAGGGGGTGGGCGGCTTCACTCCGACCCCGAGGAAGGAGAGCGACGCCTCGGCCACCATGGCGCTGGGGACCTTGATCGCGGCGAGGGTGATGACGGGCGCGGCCAGGGAGGGCAGCAGTTCCCGGCGGGCGACGCGCAGGGGCCCCCAGCCGGAGAGCCGGGCGGCCTCGACGAAGTCCAGGCCGCTCAGGGCGAGGGTCTGGGAGCGCACCATGCGGGCGGTGCCGCCCCAGTCGAAGAGGCCGATGACGAGGACGAGCAGCAGCGGCCGGGGGAAGCCGGGCGGGACGACGGCCGTGAGGGCGATGGCGATCACCAGCATGGGCAGGGCGATCATCACGTCGGTGAAGCGGCCGATGAGCTGTCCGAGGAAGCGGCTGCCGAGCGCGGCCGCGATTCCCACGCTCACCCCGACGAGCATCTGCACGGCGACCGCGCCGAGGGCCACGAGGAGGGAGACGCGCGCGCCGTAGAGGAGCCGGGTGAACAGGTCGCGGCCGGTGCCCGGTTCGACGCCGAGCCAGTGGTCGGCGGAGATCCCGCCGAAGGAGCCGAGGGGGACGCCGCCGCGCGCCGAGTCGACGAGCTCGTCGTGGTAGGTGTTCGGGTCCTGTCCGGTGAGCTGTGCGAAGAGGGGGGCGGTGAGGGCGAGGAGGACGAGGAGGGCCAGGACGGCGGCGGCCGCGGCGGCGGACGGCCGCGCGCGCAGTCGCCGCCAGACCTGGCGGCCGGCGCCGCCGGCCGGGGTGGGGGCCCCGGCCTGCGGTGCCGGCCCGTCGAGGAGCAGGGTCACTTGACCGCGACCTGCGAGATGTCGAGGACGCCGGTCCAGTCGCTGATCACGACGTTCTTGACGTCCTTGCCGACGAGCCGCTTGTAGACCGGGTGGAAGAGCGGGATGTCGAGGGCCTGCTCGCCGATCTTCTTGTCGAGGGCGCCCCAGCGCTTCCCGGCCGCGGCGAGGTCGGTGAGCTTGGCGATCTCGTCGATCTCGGTGTTCACGGACGGGTCGTTGAGCTGCGCGTGGTTGTAGTTGGAGCCGTTGGTGACGATCTGCCGGCCGTCGAAGATCGGCGCGAGGAAGGGGCCGCCGGACGGCCAGTCGGCGCCCCAGCGGGAGAGGAAGAAGCCGGGGGTGTTCTTGGCGTCCCAGCGGCGCTCGTTGAAGGCGTTGTTCTCCAGGCCCTCCAGCTTGACGGTGATCCCGGCGGCGGCGAGGCCCTGCTGGACGGCGGTGGCGACCTCGGGGCTGGTCTGGCGGTTCTGCGCGTTGGAGTGGGTGAGGGTGATGGTGAGACCGTCGGGGTGACCGGCCTCCTTCAGCAGTTCCCTGGCCTTGGCCGGGTCGCCCGTCCTGCCCGCGGGGAAGTGGTCGTAGGGCGTGAAGCCGAAGGCCTCGCGCTCGGGCAGGAAGGTGGTGGCCGGCTCGGCCAGCGCGGAGCCGCCGGCGGCGTTGACGACGCTGGTGCGGTTGATCGCGTACGAGATGGCCTGGCGGACCTTCGGGTTGTCGAACGGGGCGACCTTCGGGTTGAAGGCCAGGTAGTTGACGTAGCCGAAGTGGCCGGTGCCGACGCGGCCCGCGAGCTCCTTGTTGTCGCCGATCTGGGCGAGTTCGGCGGGGCCGAGGTTGGTGTCGGTGGTGACGGCGGCGGCGTCGGGGCCGGAGCTGGTGGACAGCCGCTGGTTGATGACGGCGGCGTCGAGCCCGGAGCGGACGTCGATCCTGTCCGGGTAGGCCTTGCGCTCCTCGTCGGTCTTGGGGTCCCAGTTCTCGTTGCGTTCCAGCAGCAGGGTCTCGCCGTCGCCGGTGTTCTTGACGACCTTGTACGGGCCGGAGGAGACGGGGTGCTCCTCGTACTTGGCGCCGGTGTCCTTGGCCTTGGGCACGGGAGCGAACTGCGTCTGGGTGGCGAGGAAGGGGAACTCGCCCTCGGGCTTGCGGAGTTTGAAGACGATGGTCTTCGCGTCGGGGACCACGATCGAGTCGAGGCCCTTGCCGCCGTCCTTGTACGGGCCCTCGTAGGCCTCCCCGCCGACCAGCCAGTCCCGCAGGTAGGGGGCGCCGCCGGAGAGTTCGGCGGCGAAGGAGCGCTCGATGCCGTACTTGATGTCGGCGGTGGTGATCGGGCTGCCGTCCTCGTACTTCAGCCCGTCCTTGAGGGTGTACGTCCACTCCGTGGCATCGGCGTTGGGCCTGCCCGTGTCGGTGGCCAGGTCGGGCACGACCTTGGCGCCGGCCGGGCCGTCCTCACGGTTGCGGGTGGTCAGCGTGCGGAAGACCAGCGAAGGGACGTTTCCGCCGCCGGAGGTGTAGAGCCGGGCCGGGTCGAAGTCGTTCTGCGGCTCGGCGTTGAGGACGGTGAGGGTGCCGCCCTTCTGCGGGGTGCCGGCGGCGCCGGGCTTGCCGCCGGACTCGCCTCCGGCCTTGCCCGCCGCGTCCTCGGGCCCGCACGCCGCGGCGCCCCCGGCCAGGACGAGGCTGACGGTGACCGCGGCGATGCGGCGCGATATGCGGGACTGGCGGGATGAACCGGCGGAAAGCATGGGGAAACGGGACCTCTCGGCGTGGAAGGAGATACGTCGGGGGCCACGCGAGGACGGCGTCCGGGACCACCGGCACACGAGGTGCCGGAAGGGCCGGTCGGGGAAGTGCAGGAAGCCGCGCCCGCGGGCAGGGAAGGTGCCCGGGCGCGGCGAAGCCAAGGAAAAAATGGGGTCGCGCGCTCAGGGCAGGCGTCAGCGACAGAAGATGTCGGCCACGCTGTGCGCGGCCACACCGAGGAGCGCCAGCTCGATGGCGGCGCTCGCGGCGGAGGTGTGGCGGTGCGACATGCGGAGAACAATTACCGATGACCGGACGGCTTGTCAACGAAGGAACGAGCCGCCCGTCCGCACTCTTCGGTCAACTCCCCGGGTGCACCCAGGGGTTGGGCTTGCAGGGGATGTTGTCGATGTCCAGGGACTTCGTCTGCTGCTGCATGATCGGCGCGAGGGCGCCCGGGGTCTGGCAGCTGACGTGCCCGTGGCCGAGCCGGTGTCCGACCTCGTGGTTGATGAGCATCTGCCGGTAGGCGAGCATCTGGTCGGCGCCGTAGGTCTGCGAACCCTGGCCCCACCGGTAGGCGTTGATCATCACGCGCTCCGTGGACGCGGAGTCGCAGGAGACGTTGTCGATCGTGGTGTCGAGCCCGGACTTGGCGCACCAGACGCCGGTGGTCCCCGGGCTGGCCAGGGTGATCACGAACTCGGCCTCGCCGCCCGGCACCCGCTCGAAGGTCATCGCGCCGCCGTGGGCCCAGCTGCGCGGGTCGTTGAGGGTGCGCTGCACGGCGTCGGCGAACAGCTGCGCGTCCATGCCGAGGCCCTGCTCCACGTCGACCCGGTAGCGGACCCGCTTCCCCTTTCCCGGGGCCTTCGCGACGCCGGGCACGGTGTCGAAGGTCCCCGGGCCGGTGAGCTTCGCGTCGATGGGCAGCTGCTGCGCCATCTGCTGCTCGTACGTCGCCGGCTGCGCGGCCGGGGCCGCGGCGGGCGGGACGGAGGGGGTGGGGCGGCCGTCGGAGCGGGAGGCCGGGGAACTGTCGGTCTGGGTGCGCTTCGGGGCGTCGTCCCCGGCGGCGCGGGTGGCGGTGTCGGAGTCGCCGTCGGCGGCCACCTGTCCGGCGACGACGACGGCGAGCACGGTGGTGACGGCCGCCGCGGCCATCCCGGTGTACGTACGGATCTTCGTGCCGCGGCCGCTCGCGGGCGCGGCGGCGGCCGCCTCGGGCTTGCGGGGTCCGGGCACGCGGCGGTGCGAGCCGGTCGAGGTGAAGGGGTCGCGCGGGGCGGGCTCCGCCCCGGCGCCGGCCACGGGGGTGCCGAAGGCCGGGGTGTCGGTGCGCGGGGCGGGCGCGGGGGCCGGGGCGGCGGTGGCGCGGGGGGCGCCGCGCCAGTCCCCGTAGACGGCGGCGGACGCGGGGGCCGGGCCGGTGCCCCAGGCGGCGTCTTCCCGGTGCTCGGGGTGGCCGCCGGGGCGGGCACCGCTCGGGGGCGCGTACCCCTGGTGGACGACGGTCGGCTCGGCGGCCCCGACCGCGCTGCCGGGCCAGGGCGCCTCGTACGCGGGCACCGGCTCGTACGGCGCGGGCGCCGGCTCGTACGGGTCGGGGGTGTACAGCCCGTCCCCGTAGGGGTCGGCCGCGTACCCCTGCGGCTCGTACGGCGCCTGCGGCGCCTCGGGCTCCGGCTGCGGACGGACCGGGGCCGAGCCCTTGCGACTATGTCGTCCCACGTCCTCAGCCCTTGCCGTCTTCGGTACTTCGGTCGGTTTCCCGCCCGGCGGTGTCGCGCAGCAGCTCCTGGAAGGCCGCCGCCACCACCTCGGGGTACTCCATCATCGCCACGTGCCCGGCCTCGGGCAGGCTCAGCAGCCGCGAGCCGCGGAAGTGCGCGGCGGCCTTGCGCGCCATACGGTACGAGACCAGTTGGTCGCGCCCACCGTAGACGAGGAGGGTCGGCGCCAGCACGCGCTGGGCCTGGCGCCACAGTCCGTGTTGCCCGCCGAGGGTGTACGCGTCGACGATCCCCCGCGAGGAACGGGTCATCGCGTCCCAGAAGTAGGGCAGCGCCATGCGCCGCTCCATCTCCTCGACGGCGGCGCTGAAGCCCTCCGCCGTCACCCGTGAGGGGTCCCCGTAACAGAGGTCCGTCACCCCGCGGGTGCGTTGTTCGGCCGTCAGCCCGACCGTGAGCCGCCCGAACAGCGCGGCCACGCCCGGCAGCGCCAGCAGGGCGGTGGGCACGGCCGACTTCTGCACGCGCAGCTCGGGCAGCGCGGGCGAGACGAGCGTCAGGGTCCGCACCAGGTCGGGCCGGACGGCCGCGACGCGGGTGGAGACGGCCCCGCCCAGGGAGTTGCCGAAGAGGTGCACCGGGCCGCGACCGGCGGCGTCGAGGTGGCGGATGACGGCGCGCGCGAGCGCGGTCACCGAGTAGTCCCGGTCGGCGGGCGGCGGGGACCAGCCGAACCCGGGCAGGTCCAGGGCCTCGCCGTCGACGCTGCCGGCGAGCCGCTCCATGAGGGCCGACCAGTTCTGGGAGGAACCGCCGAGTCCGTGCACGAAGAGCGCGGGCGGCAGACCCTCCCGCTGCGGTGGCCGGAAACGTACGTTCATTTCCAGGCCCGGCAGCGCGACGGTGCGCAGCTGCTCCCCTTCGGCCACCCGGACGGCACCCACCTGGGAGGCCGCTTCGGCGGTGGACCGTACGCCCGGCGGCTCGGTCGAAGACATGGGCCAATGTTACGAGACGATCACGCCCGACCCCTTGCGTTCTCTTGTGTTCGCGGTCACAGGACCGTCTGGCGGCGCACTCCCGATACTCCTAGGCTCGTAGTGAGTACGAGCGAAGGCGAGGGGAGCGGAATGACTGTCGACCCCGCGGAACCGGACACCTTCCGGGAGCGGTTCCGGGACGCCCTCGGTACCGAGGCTCCGGAGGCGGACGCCGCCGAGCAGCACATCGAGATCCAGCCGCAGGACGACGACCCGCTCGTCGGCCTGGATCCGGGCGAGGCCCCCGAGGCGGACGCCGCCGAGCAGGCACGGGTGGTCCCGCTGGACGAGGAGGACTACCGCTGACCGCCGCCGCCCCCGCCCCGACAGGCGCTGACCAGCGTGTCAGGCATGTGTCCAAGCGGTCCGTACCGCGAGAAAACTCGGCTTGAACCCACCAGATTCGGTTACCGAAAAGTACGATGGCGGCGCGGCGCAGAGCGCACTGTGTTCTTAGAGAAAGTGGGAGGCGGCGTGACAGCCATCGAGCAGACCGAGGCAGCGCGTCCGCGGGGTACGCGGCTGCCGCGCCGTGCCCGGCGCAACCAGCTGCTGGGCGCGGCCCAGGAGGTTTTCGTCGCGCAGGGCTACCACGCGGCGGCGATGGACGACATCGCCGAGCGCGCCGGCGTCAGCAAGCCGGTGCTGTACCAGCACTTCCCCGGCAAGCTCGACCTGTACCTGGCCCTGCTGGACCAGCACTGCGAGAACCTGTTGCAGGCGGTGCGGGGAGCGCTGGAGTCCACCAGCGACAACAAGCTGCGCGTGGCCGCGACGATGGACGCCTACTTCGCGTACGTCGAGGACGAGGGCGGCGCGTTCCGGCTGGTCTTCGAGTCGGACCTGACGAACGAGCCGGCGGTGCGCGAGCGCGTGGACCGGGTCTCGCTCCAGTGCGCCGAGGCCATCTCGGACGTGATCGCCGAGGACACCGGCCTGTCGAAGGACGAGTCGATGCTGCTGGCGGTGGGTCTGGGCGGGGTCTCGCAGGTCGTGGCCCGGTACTGGCTCTCCAGCGAGAGCCCGGTCGCGCGTGACACGGCGGTGGGGCTGCTGACCTCGCTGGCGTGGCGCGGCATCGCCGGTTTCCCGCTGCACGGCACGGAGGCCTGACCGGCACTGTTCGCTGCGAGCGTGTCCGCCGCGAGCCGATCGTGTCCCCTCTCCGGGCTAATGTGGACCGGGTACGGCGCGGCTGATCGCGCGAACCGGACCGTCGGAGGGACAAAGCCGTGGAGGTCAAGATCGGCGTGCAGCACGCACCCCGGGAGATCGTGCTGGAGAGCGACCTGAGCGCCGAGGAGCTGGAGGCCATCGTGGCCGCCGCGCTGTCCGGTACGGCGCCGCTGCTGAGCCTGACCGACATCAAGGGCCGCAAGGTCCTCGTGCCGTCCGACCGCCTGTCGTACGTCGACCTGGGCGAGCCGAGCGTGCGCAAGGTCGGTTTCGGGGCGCTCTGACGCTCTTCGAGGCACCGAGGAACGAAGGAAACGGCCCGGCGGATGGTTCCGCCGGGCCGTTTCCCTTTCTTCCGCTTCGGGTAGGACCGCAGTGACCCGGTTTGCCCTGACGCATGGGAGTGACCAGATGCTGCTGATGGAGGCGCTCGGCTCCGGTCTGCTCGGCCTCGCACTGGCCGGCGCCGCCTCGCGGCTCCTCGCGAAGCGACTGCCCTCCACCAGAACGGTGCTGGTCAGCGGGGTGGTCGGCGCCCTGTTCGGGGCGTACCTGACGCACATGTCGCTGGGCCCGGGGCACAACACGCTGTTCGCGACGCTGCTGGGCGGCGTCGGTGTCTCGGCCGTCGTGCTGTCGCTGCTGCTGCGTCCCGCCGCGGGCTCCGGGAGGTCCCCCCGGCGCGCTCCGTTTTCGCTCTCGTCGGGGGGCTGAGCGGGACTCGCGCCCGACTGGAGCCGGGCCCGGCGCCGACCGGTTCCCCGGCCGGGGGCCGGGTGAGCCCGGCCGGGGGTTACGCCGCGAGACCCAGGGCCGCCATGCGCTTGGTGTGCGCCTTGGTGATCCGGGTGAACATCTCGCCGACGGCCGCCAGGTCGAAGCCGGCCGCCATCCCGTCGACACCGCCGACCAGCATGGTGGACAGCGCGTCGCGCTCGGCGACCACGCGCTGCGCCTGCGAGAGGGCCTCGCCCATGAGCCGGCGGGCCCACAGCGCGAGCCGGCCGCCGCAGCGCGGGTCGGCCTCGATCGCGGCGCGGACCTTCTCGACGGCGAAGCCGCCGTGGCCGGTGTCGTCGAGGACGCCGACGACCAGGGCGCGGGTGTCGGTGTCGAGGTGGGTGGCGACCTCGCGGTAGAAGTCGCTGGCGATCGAGTCGCCGACGTAGGCCTTGACCAGGCCCTCCAGCCAGTCGGAGGGGGCGGTCTGGCGGTGGAAGTCGTCCACGCCCTTGGCGAAGGGCTCCATGGCGGCGGTCGGCTCGGCGTCGATGGCCGCGAGGCGGTCCCGGAGCCGCTCGAAGTGGTGGAATTCGGCGGAGGCCATCTTCGCCAGCTCGGCCTTGTCACCCAGGCTGGGCGCGAGCTTCGCGTCCTCCGCGAGGCGCTCGAAGGCCGCGAGCTCCCCGTACGCCAGCGCGCCGAGCAGGTCCACGACGGCGGCCCGGTACTGGGGGGAGGCGGAGGCCGTCGCCCAGTCCTGGGCGGCGATGCCCTGCGGCTGCTCCTGGGCGTCGTCGTCGGCGGGAGATGCGTTTTCTACGGTCGACATGCTCCGCACAATAGCCCGCCGAAAGGCCGCACAAGTCACCACACCTGCGCACTGTCGGCCCCCGTAAACACGCCTACCTGGTGAATTCACCCGACACACCTGCGCGATTCCGGGGTACAGTGGTAATGCGCCTGCCGAATACTCGGCGGGCCATCCGAATGAGGATGCCCGGTCGGTGGCCCGATCGGCTCCACCCGACCGCCCTCTGTGTGGTGGTGCGTCCATGCGCACCGATCCGCACGAGGGGCCCCCTCAGCGGCAGAAGCGCTTGAGCGAAGGCCAGTGGTCCCGCGCAGCTTTGTATGTACACAGCAGTACTGCAAGCCCGGCACGGTAGGACCCCCTCGCCGCCTCGCGCCGCGTCTCACAGAAGAGGCAGCACCCTGACTACGTTCCGAGAACTCGGGATCTTTCCCGAGACCGCCGAGGCCCTGGAAGCCGTCGGCATCGTGTCCCCCTTCCCGATCCAGGAGATGACCCTCCCCGTCGCCCTCTCCGGCACGGACGTCATCGGCCAGGCGAAGACCGGAACCGGCAAGACGCTCGGTTTCGGCCTTCCGCTGCTGGAGCGGGTCGTCGTCCCCGCGGACGTCGAGGCCGGCCGGGCCAAGCCCGAGCAGCTGACCGACGCCCCGCAGGCCCTCGTGGTGGTTCCGACCCGCGAGCTCTGCACCCAGGTCACCAACGACCTGCTGACCGCGGGCAAGGTCCGCAACGTCCGCGTCCTCGCCATATACGGCGGCCGCGCGTACGAGCCGCAGGTCGAGGCGCTCAAGAAGGGCGTCGACGTGATCGTCGGCACCCCGGGCCGCCTGCTGGACCTGGCCGGGCAGAAGAAGCTCGACCTGTCCCGCGTCAAGGCCCTCGTCCTGGACGAGGCCGACGAGATGCTCGACCTGGGCTTCCTGCCCGACGTCGAGAAGATCATGAACCTGCTGCCCGCGAAGCGCCAGACGATGCTGTTCTCGGCGACCATGCCGGGCGCGGTCATCGGCCTGGCCCGCCGCTACATGTCGCAGCCGACGCACATCCGCGCCGTCTCCGAGGACGGCGAGGGCGCCACCGTCGCCAACATCACGCAGCACGTCTTCCGCGCGCACAACATGGACAAGCCGGAGCTCGTCTCCCGCATCCTGCAGGCCGAGGGCCGCGGGCTCGCCATGATCTTCTGCCGTACCAAGCGCACGGCGGCCGACATCGCCGAGCAGCTGGAGCGGCGCGGCTTCGCCTCCGGCGCCGTCCACGGCGACCTGGGCCAGGGCGCCCGCGAGCAGGCCCTGCGCGCGTTCCGCAACGGCAAGGTCGACGTGCTGGTGTGCACCGACGTCGCCGCGCGCGGCATCGACGTCGAGGGCGTGACGCACGTCATCAACTACCAGACGCCCGAGGACGAGAAGACCTTCCTGCACCGCGTGGGCCGCACCGGCCGCGCGGGCAACAAGGGCACCGCCGTCACCCTGGTCGACTGGGACGACATCCCGCGCTGGCAGCTGATCAACAAGGCTCTGGAGCTCGACTTCCACGAGCCCGAGGAGACGTACTCCACGTCCCCGCACCTGTACGAGCAGCTGAACATCCCGGCCGGCACCAAGGGCATCCTGCCGCGCGCCGAGCGCACGCGGGCCGGCCTGAAGGCCGAGGAGCTGGAGGACCTGGGCGAGACCGGCGGGCGCGGTGGCCGTGGCGGCCGCGGCGCCGCTGCCGCCGCCGTGGTGACCGAGGAGCGTCCCGCGCGTACCCGTACGCCGCGCCAGCGCCGCCGTACCCGTGGCGGTGCCGAGCTGGACGCCGAGGCGGGCGCGGAGTCCCCGGCCGTGGCCGAGGCCCCGGCCGCCGAGGCTCTGGCCCCCGAGGCTCCCGCCGCCGACGAGTCGCGCCGGCCGCGCCGGCGCCGGACCCGCGTGACCGCCGCGGCCGTCGCCGCCGTGGCGGAGGCCGCCGTGGTCGAGGCCCCCGCGGCCGAGGCTCCGGTGGCCGAGGCTCCGGCCGCCGCCGAGGCTCCGGTCGTGACGGAGGAGGCCGCTCCGGCCAAGCCCAAGCGCACCCGGACCCGCAAGACCGCTGCCGCCGCCGTGGTCGAGGCGCCGGTCGCCGAGGCCCCGGTGGCCGTCGAGGCGCCGGTCGCCGAGGAGGCCCCGGCCAAGCCGAAGCGCACGCGGACCCGCAAGACCGCCGCCGCCGTGGTCGAGGCCCCCGCGGCCGAGGCTCCGGTAGCCGCCGCCGAGGCCGCTCCCGTCAAGCCGCGCCGGGTCCCGACCCGCAAGGCCGTGGCGACGCCGATCCCCGACGTGGTCACCGGCGCCGTCGCCGAGGCGCCCGCGCCCCGGCGGACCCGGGCCCGCAAGGTCGTCGCCCCCGCGGCGCCGGAGCCGGACTTCCAGATGGCCCCGCCGGTCGAGCCGGTCCGGACCACCCGCCGGTTCCGCTGACCCGGCCGGGCGCACGCCCGTAGGACGGCCCCGGTCCCCTTTCGAGGGGGCCGGGGCCGTTCCCGTACCCGGCCGCCCGCTACGGACCGGTAACCTCGGGCCATGAGCAAGCCGCCGCGCCTCACCCTGCCGTCCGTCGCCCGCGCGTACCGCCTGACCACCGCCCGCGGCGAGTTCGCCGTGCACGAGGCGGGTGAGCCCGTACGCGGAACGGCCCTGCTGGTCCCCGGGTTCACGGGCAGCAAGGAGGACTTCATCGCCCTCCTGGAGCCGCTCGCCGCCGCCGGCTACCGGGTGGTCGCCGTCGACGGGCGCGGCCAGTACGAGACCCCCGGCCCGCGCGACGAGGCCGCGTACGAGCTCCAGGAGCTGGCCCTCGACGTGCTGGCGCAGGCCACGGCGCTGGGCTCCGGCCCGCTGCACCTGGTCGGGCACTCCCTCGGCGGGCTGGTCTCGCGCGCCGCGGTACTGCACGACGCCGCCCCCTTCGCCTCCCTCACCCTGATGAGCAGCGGGCCCGCCGCGATCGCGGAGGAACAGCAGGCCCGTACGAAGCTGCTGGTCATGGCGCTGGAGGAGCTGCGCGAGGACATGCCGGCCGTGTGGGCGGCGATGCGGGCCCAGGACCCGGCGGACGCGGAGCCGGATTCCCCCGAGCTGGCGGCGTTCCTGCGCGCACGCTGGCTGCGCACCGTTCCGGAGCAGCTGATCACCACCGGGCGGGTGCTGATCTCGGAGCCCGACCGGGTCGCGGAGCTGGCGGCGGTGCCGCTGCCGAAGCTGGTCCTGTCCGGGGTGGTCGACTACGCCTGGCCGGTGCCGCTGATGGACGAGATGGCCGTCCGTCTGGCTGCTTCCCGTGTGGTGGTCGAGGGCGCCGAGCACTCCCCCAACGCGGAGAACCCGCAGGTCACAGCGGGTGCCCTAGTGGACTTCTGGCGATCCTTTAGCGGCCGGTAGTTAGGTAGGGAAAAAATTTCCTTAGCGTAGGGAATGTTTCTCCCGCGGCGTCGGTTGACCCCTGTGCAAGGAGAACACCGACGAAGGGAGAAGCCGTGCGCTTCGAGATTCTGCGCCTGGACGACGTCGACGGAACCGCCGTGGACAGCACCGTCGTGGACGCGGCCTCCGTCAACCGGATCGTGCAGCAGGCGGCCGCCATCGGCCAGCGCATCCTGATCCGACCGGCCGAGAGTGCGTCCTCCTGACGATTTCCGAACGCCCCCGCACCGATTCCGGTGCGGGGGCGTTCGTATGTCCGGGTGACGGGGCTCAGGAGCCGCGGACCACCTGGAGCACGCCGTTGATGATCTGCTGGACGGCGATGGCCGAGAGCATCATGCCGGCGAGGCGGGTGACCAGGACGACGCCGCCGTCCTTGATGACCCGGATGATCACCAGCGAGTAGCGCATCGTCAGCCACAGCACGACGTGCATCGCGGCGATCGCGGTCCAGACGGAGAGCTGGCCGCCGAACCCGTCGGCCTTCTGCACGGCCAGGATGACGGACACGATCGCACCGGGGCCGGCCAGCAGCGGCATGCCCAGCGGGACGAGCGCGACGTTGACGTCCTTGGTCTGCTTGGGCTCGTCGGTCTTGCCCGTGAGCAGGTCGAGCGCGATCAGCAGGAGCAGCAGACCACCGGCGATCATCAGCGCCGGGACGGAGACGTGCAGGTAGTCCAGGATCTGCTGGCCGCAGAGGCCGAAGACGGCGATGACCCCGAAGGCCACGCAGACGGCCTGCCAGGCCATGCGGCGCTGGACCTTCGCGGGACGGCCGGAGGTCAGGGCGAGGAAGATCGGCGTGATCCCCGGGGGGTCCATAATCACAAAAAGCGTGAGAAAAAGGGATCCGAAGACGGCGAAATCAAACACAGTGATGCCTTGCAGTGAGGGGTGTTACCAAAAAGCGGGAGGGGGACGTGTGGGCGCGGCGCTTACGCGCGGGCGTCTCCACCGGCGCCGGGCACGGGGAAGGCCCCCGCCGCGCGACGCGTGATCTCGCCGTAGATCTCGGGGTCGGTCGTGTACTCCCCGAGACGACAGGTCTTGCGGCTGCCGTGGTAGTCGCTGGAGCCGGTCGTCAGCAGACCGAGGTCCCCGGCCAGTCCGCGCAGCCGGGCGCGGGTGGCGGTGTCGTGGTCCATGTGGTCCACCTCGATGCCGTCGAGGCCGGCGGCCGCGAGCGCGGCTATCGCGGACTCGGGCACGCACTCCCCGCGCTTGACGGCGGCGGGGTGCGCGAACACGGTGACCCCGCCGGCCGCCTTGACCAGGCGGATGGCGTCGAAGGGGTCGAGCTCGTGCTTCTCGGCGTACGCGCGGCCGCCGTCGGCGAGCCAGTCCGCGGTGAACGCGTCGGACACGGTGGGGACGACCCCCAGCTCGACCATGGCGGTCGCGATGTGCGGGCGGCCGACGGAGCCGTTCCCCGCGATCCGGGCCACCTGCTCCCAGGTGACGTCCACGCCCAGCGCCTGGAGCTTGCCCACCATGGACTGGGCGCGGGGGGTGCGGTCGTCCCGCACGAGCTCCCGCTCGCGGGCGAGCTCGGGCTCGTCGGGGTCGAACAGGTACGCCAGCATGTGCAGCCCGACACCGTCGAGCCGGCAGGACAGCTCGGCACCGGTGACGAGGGTGAGCCCGGCCGGCAGGGCCGCGATGGCCTCGGCGTATCCCCCGACGGTGTCGTGGTCGGTCAGCGCGACCACGTCCAGCCCGGCCGCGGCGGCATTGCGCACCAGCTCGGCGGGGGTGTCGGTGCCGTCGGAAGCGGTGGAGTGGGCGTGCAGGTCGATGCGCACAGCCGGACTCCAGGGTTCACGCGGACGGGGGACACTCCAGGGTACCGCCCACGAACCCCCGGATGATCCCGCCGGGCGGGGCGTACGGGGCCTGCGGCACGGGCGGGCCATCTCCCCCTCGACCCCGTGGGGCGGGGCGGTGGCTGCCCACCCGCCCCCTCGTCTGCGGGCCGGGGGGTGGGGAGCGGTAGCCCCTGGGCCCGGATCAGAGCCGG
>NZ_JBVJWV010000063.1:11942-17279 GCF_055602105.1 Streptomyces sp. NPDC037421 | reverse complement strand
GACTACCGCGGCTACGCGGGCCAGATCGCCTCCGGCGTCCTGCGCGTCGGCGAGGCCGTCACCGTCCTGCCGTCGGGCCGTACGTCCGTCATCGAAGGCATCGACGCCCTCGGGGTCCCCGTCGAGGAGGCCCGCGCCCCGCAGTCCGTCACGGTCCGCCTCACCGACGACGTCGACGTCTCCCGGGGTGACCTGATCGCCCCCGACGGGGCCGCCCCGGCCACGACGCAGGACGTCGTCGCCACCGTCTGCCACGTCGCCGACCGGCCCCTCACCGTCGGACAGCGCGTCCTCCTCAAGCACACCACCCGCACGGTCAAGGCGATCGTCAGGGAGATCCCGTCCCGGCTGACCCTCGCCGACCTGTCCCAGCACCTCGACCCCGGCCGGCTGGTGGCCAACGACATCGGCCGCGTCGTCGTCCGCACCGGCGAGGCCCTCGCGCTCGACGCGTACGCCGACTCCCGCCGCACCGGGTCCTTCCTGCTCATCGACCCGGCCGACGGCACCACCCTGACGGCGGGCATGGCGGGCGAGGCCTTCACCGAGAACGAATGGACCCTCTGACGATGCCCCCACCGCGCCGCCGCCCCCACCTCCGCCCCCGCCCCGTCGCGGCCCTCGCCCTGCTGCTCGCCGCCGCCCTCACCTCCTGCGGCTACGGATCCCAGGCGGTCAGGGTCCCGGACGCCGTCCCGGCCGGCGCGGCGGGCGGGAAGCTCTCCGCCGCCGAGGTCCGCATCGGCTACTTCCCCAACCTGACCCACGCCACCGCACTGGTCGGCGTACGGGAGGGCCTGATCCAGCGGGAGCTGGGCGGGACCGCCCTGAAGACCACCACCTTCAACGCCGGCCCCGCCGAGATCGAGGCCCTGAACGCGGGCTCCGTCGACATCGGCTTCATCGGCCCCTCGCCCGCCGTCAACGGCTACGCCAAGTCGAAGGGCTCCAACCTGCGGATCATCTCCGGCTCCGCCTCCGGCGGCGTCAAGCTCGTCGTGAACCCGGAGAAGATCAAGACCGCGGACGACCTCAAGGGCAGGAAGATCGCCACCCCGCAGCTCGGCAACACGCAGGACGTGGCCTTCCTCAACTGGATCGCCGCTCGCGGCTGGAAGGTCGACGCGGCCAGCGGCCGGGGCGACGTCTCCGTCGTCCGCACCAACAACACCGTCACCCCCGACGCCTACCGCTCCGGTGCCGTCGACGGTGCCTGGGTGCCGGAGCCCACCGCCTCCAAGCTCGTCGCCGAGGGCGCCGCCGTCCTGCTCGACGAGCGGGACCTGTGGCCCGGCGGGAAGTTCGTGATCACGAACGTCGTCGTCTCGCAGAAGTTCCTCAAGGAGCACCGGGACGTGGTCGAGGCGGTACTGCGCGGCACGGTGCGGACCAACGAGTGGATCAACGCCGATCCGGACCGGGCCAAGGCCTCCGCCAACGCCGCCCTGAAGGCCCTCAGCGGCAAGGAGCTGGAGCCCGAGGTCGTCGACGCGGCCTGGCCCGGGATCCTCGTCACCGACGACCCCCTCGCCACCACCCTGAAGACCCAGTCCGACCACGCCGTCGCGGCCGGCCTCCTGGATCGGCCCGACCTCGGCGGCATCTACGACCTCGGACCGCTCAACGAGGTCCTCGCCTCCCTGCACAAGCCCACCGTCGACCACGCGGGTCTCGGCACCGCCGACCAAGGAAGGTGACCCGCGATGGCGACCGCCCTCATCAACGCGGAGCACGGCACCGCGACGGCCCGGCAGGCCGTCCGCATCGAGCACGTGTCGAAGTCCTTCCCCGGACCCGCCGGCCCCCAGGTGGTCCTGGACGACATCAGCCTCGATGTCGCTCCCGGAGAGTTCGTCACCCTTCTGGGGGCCTCGGGGTGTGGGAAGTCCACCCTGCTGAACCTGGTCGCGGGCCTCGACTCCCCGACCGCCGGCACCGTCGCCACCGAAGGCCGTCCGGCCCTGATGTTCCAGGAGCACGCGCTCTTCCCGTGGCTCACCGCGGGCAAGAACATCGAGCTGGCCCTGCGGCTGCGCGGGGTCGCCAAGGCCGAGCGCAAGCCCGAGGCCGAACGGCTGCTGGAGCTCGTCCGCCTCGGCGGCGCCCACGGCAAGCGCGTCCACGAACTCTCCGGCGGCATGCGCCAGCGCGTCGCCCTCGCCCGGGCCCTCGCCCAGGACAGCCGCCTCCTGCTGATGGACGAGCCCTTCGCGGCCCTCGACGCCATCACCCGCGACGTCCTGCACGGCGAACTCACCCGCATCTGGGAAGAGACCGGCCTGTCCGTCCTCTTCGTCACCCACAACGTGCGCGAGGCCGTCCGCCTCGCCCAGCGCGTCGTCCTCCTCTCCTCCCGCCCCGGCCGCGTCGCCCGCGAATGGGCCGTGGACCTCGCCCAGCCGCGCCGCATCGAGGACGCGGACGTCGCGGACCTGTCCCTGGAGATCACCGAACACCTGCGAGGGGAGATCCGCCGCCATGGCCGCCAGTGAGCTCAGGCCCCGTGAACTCAGGCCCCGGACCGCCGGCAACGAGCTGGCCGGGCTGGACGCGCTCGAAACCCGCCAGGGAGCCCGCACCCCGCTGCGCCGGGTGCTCCTGGCCAAGGCCCTGCCCCCGCTCACGGCCGTGGTCCTGGTGCTGACGGCCTGGCAGGTCCTCGCCCTGGCCGAGGTCACCGACGACCACATGCTCCCCCCGCCGGCCGCGGTCTGGGACAGCCTGGCCGACCTGTGGCTCAAGGGCACCCTCCTCGACGTCGTCTGGACCAGCGTCTGGCGCGGCCTGTCGGGCTTCCTGCTGGCCCTGGCCATCGGCACCCCCCTCGGCCTGGTCGTGGCCCGGGTGAGGTTCGTCCGCGCCGCCGTCGGCCCGCTCCTGTCCGGCCTGCAGTCCCTGCCCTCGGTGGCCTGGGTGCCCCCGGCGGTGCTCTGGCTGGGCCTGGACAACTCGATGATGTACGCCGTCATCCTGCTCGGCGCCACCCCCTCCATCGCCAACGGCCTGGTCTCCGGCATCGACCAGGTCCCACCGCTGTTCCTGCGCGCGGGCCGCTCGCTGGGCGCCACCGGCCTGCGCGGCGCCCGGTACGTCGTCATGCCGGCCGCCCTGCCCGGCTACCTGGCCGGGCTCAAGCAGGGCTGGGCGTTCTCCTGGCGCTCCCTGATGGCCGCCGAGATCATCGCCAGCTCCCCCGACCTGGGCCTGGGCCTGGGCCAGTTGCTGGAATCGGGGCGCGAGACCTCCGACATGGCCCGGATCTTCCTGGCCATCATCCTGATCCTGCTGGTCGGAGTCGCCGTCGAACTGCTGGTCTTCGCCCCGGCTGAGCGGCGGATGCTGCGCCGCCGCGGCCTGCGCGGCTGATCCCTCGCCCGGTACGGCCGGCGCCCGCGTCAGCCCGTCAGGGCGAGGGCGCCGGCCCGGGCGGCGTCGTACCGGAGCAGTACGAGCCGCGCCAGTTCCGGAGCGGCGCCGAGTACGGCGCCCAGGTGGTCCGCCCCGGCTTCGGCGGCGCCCGCCGCGATGCGGTCCGGGAGCCGGCCCGGTGCCAGGACGTACGGGGCCACCGCGATCCGCTCCGCGCCCTCGGCGCGCAGCGCCCGTACGGCGTCCTCGGTACGGGGGAAGGTGCCGCCGGAGGCGAACGCGGGCCGTACGGCCCGCCATCCGGTCCGCTGCCACCGCCGGGCGATCCCGGCGAACGAGGCGGCCGCCTCCGGGTCGGTGGTGCCCGCGGCCGCGAGGACCACGGCGGTCGCCGTACGCGCCCCCGGGCCGAGGCCGGCCTCGTACAGCCGGCGCTCCAGTACCGCGGTCAGCAGCGGGTCCGGGCCCAGTACGCGGGCCTGCCGCACCGTCAGGGAGGCCGGGGCCCGGCGCAGTACGCCGGGCAGGTCGACCGAGGCGTGGAAGGCTCGGGCCAGCAGCAGGGGCTGTACCACCACGCTCCGGGCGCCGAGCCGGGCCAGCCGTTCCAGCCCGCCCGGTACGGAGGGCGGGTCGAATTCGAGGAAAGCCGCGGTGACGGGCAGTCCGGGCCTCGCCGCCCGGATCCGCCGGGTGAGCGCGCGCACCGTCCGCGCGTGCCGGGGGTCACGGCTGCCGTGTGCGACCAGCAGCAGGAAGTCGCCCATCGCGGGGCTCCCGGCTAGCCCGCGACGAGGGCCGGCACCGGCCAGTAGGGCTCGTCCTGGAGCAGCATCGGGTCGTGGGTGAGGATCGCCCGCTCGTACTGGCTCAGGACGGGGGAGGGCTCGATGCCCTGGGACTCGATCATGTTGTGCCGGCACTGGCGGTAGACCGTCAGCGCGTCGAGCTGCCGGCCGGAGCGGTACAGGGCGCGCATGAGCAGCATGCAGAACTGCTCGTGGTTCGGGTTGCGCGAGTACAGCTCGGTCAGCTCCGGGAGGATCCGTTCGTGGCCGCCGGTCCGGAGTTCTAGATCGTAAAGCAGAATGAGCGCAGAATTCCGCGCCTCCAGATATCGCGTGGAGGCGGTCCGGCAGATAGGGCCGCCGGCCAGTCCGCCGAATACCGGGCCGCGCCAGCGGGATAATCCCTCACGGAGGTCCGCGATGTTCTGGCGGTGGCCGGAGAGGGTGTCCGTTCCCGAGCGCGCGTGGATCGCGTCCACGGTGTCGAGGAACACGTAGGCGTCGAGTTCCCACCGGTCGAAGAGGAACTGGTAGCCGGAGGTGCTCGTCACCACCCGCGAGCCCTGCCGTTCGGGCTCGACCGCGGCGAGGGTCCTGCGGACCCTGCTGACCTGCGCCTGGAGGGCGTTCTCGACCTTGTTGGGGGGTGTGGTCCCCCACAGTTCGAGGATGAGGGAGTCGACGGTGACGAGCGATCCGCCGGCCGCGAGCAGGGTCGCCAGGAGCGTCTGCTGCATGGCGCCGCCGAGCCTGACGGCGACTCTCTGTTTCATTATCTCTATGGATCCCAGGACTGAGAACAGCAACACAAACATCTCCCCGCGAGATGGAAAGAGAACGGTGTCGTGTGCGAGCTGGTGATGCTCTGAATTCCTAGTGGACCGATCGGTCCCGACCGTACTTGCTCAGATGGGAGCGTGTCAATGAAGCCCCCGCGCTCCACCGGCCGGAATGCCGTACCGGTGAGCAAACACGACAAAGGCCGTGCAACACGCCCGGCGCCGGATGCGGGGGATCCAATGGGTGCGCCGGACGTGCTGCACGGCCGATCGGGGGGAGGGGGGGGGGGGGGCGGGGGGGCCCCCCCCCCCCGGGGGGGGGGGCTTCCGGGGGGGGGGGGGGGGGCCAAACCGGGAACAAAGGGGTGCGTCAAAGGGGGGGAAGGGTGAGGGCTCCCGGG
>NZ_JBVJWV010000063.1:0-11932 GCF_055602105.1 Streptomyces sp. NPDC037421 | reverse complement strand
AAACCCCCCCCCACCCACCCTCCCCCCCCCCCCCCCCCCCCCCCCCCCCCCCCCTCCCCCCCCCCCCCCCCCCCCCCCCCCCCCCCCGCCCCCCCCCCCCCCCCCCCCCCCCCCCCCCCCTCCGGTCAGGCGGCGGCCTTCTGGCGGTAGCGGGCGGCGCCCGCCAGGGCCACGAGGGTCACGCCGAGGGTGAGGACGGTGACGGTCCACAGGCCGGCCCGGTAGGGGGCGATCCCGCCGGTGCTGAGCGAGAAGACGGTCGCGGTGAGCGCGATGACCACGCCGTTGCCGATCTGCGCGCCGGCGTTGAACAGGCCCGAGACCAGGCCCTGCTCGTCGGGCGAGGCCGTGCCGACGGCGGCGATGTTCAGCGCCGGGTAGACGGCGGCGAAGCCGAGGCCGCCGAGGAGCTGCTGCGCGAACAGGGTGACCAGCGGGTCGACCTGGCCCATCAGCAGGACCCAGCCGAGGTAGCCGATGCTCAGCAGGACCAGGCCACCGGTCGCGACCGGCCAGGCGCCGTACTTGGTGACCAGCGCGGCGCCGTAGCGGGCGGTGCCCGCGGTCAGCACGCCGCCGAGGAGGAAGGCGAGGCCGGCCTCCAGCGGGGTCCAGCCCAGCTGCTCCTGGTAGTAGAGGGTCAGCACGAACTGGAAGGAGACGTAGGCGCCGAAGAAGAGCATCGCGATCAGGGACCGGGTCAGCTGGCCCTTGCGGAAGACCGACAGCGGCACCAGCGGGGCCGGGTGGCGGCTCTCGACGACGGCGAACAGCGGGAAGAGGACGGCGGCGGCGATCAGCGAGCCGATGGTCTGGGCATCGCCCCAGCCGTCGCTGGCGGCCCGGCTGAGTCCGTACACCAGGGCCACCGCGCCCGCCGTCACCGTGACGGCGCCGAGGATGTCGAGGCTGCCGCTCTTGCCCTTCTCCTGCTGCGAGGGGACGACCGACGCGGCGAGCAGCGCGACCAGCAGGCCGGCGACGGCCGGGGCGAACAGGACGAGCCGCCAGGAGACGCCCGCCATCAGGCCGCCGAGGATCAGGCCGAGGGAGTAGCCGGCCGAGGCCACGGCCAGGAAGGTGCCCAGGGCGCGGTTGCGTGACTGCTCGTCACGGAAGGCGTCGAGCAGGATGGCCATGGCCGCCGGTGCGGTGATGCCGGCGCTGACGCCCTTGAGGAGCCGGGCGACGACCAGGACCACGCCGTCGTCGGCGATGCCGCCGAGCACACTGGCGACGACGAACACCACCAGCCAGCCGATCAGCAGCTTCTTGCGGTTGTACAGGTCGGCCAGCCGGCCGCCCAGGAGCAGGAACCCGCCGAAGCCCAGCGCGTACGCCGAGACGACCCACTGGAGTGCGGAGGTCGACATCCCCAGGTCCGCCTGGACCAGGGGGAGGGCCGGTCCCATGCTCGCGATGTCCATCGCGTCGAGGAACTGCACCGCGCACACGACCAGGAGCAGCAGGGGCAGGCTCTTGACCGCGGGGGCGGGCGGTACCACCCGTGCGATGGGAGGAGAGGTCGGGGATGCCTCGGTCATGATCAGACTCCGATCGGAGTGTCGTCGGAAGCAGTGAGCTCTACGGAACGCGTGACGGGAACAATTGGTGGACCGATCAGTCCAGGACTGATCGGTCCATTTCTAGCGCTCACAAACCCCGGTGTCAAACGTATGCTGGGAACCGCGGGGGAGAGGCGAAGGAGTTGAGACATGGCGCGCACACCGGCACCAGGCACGAGGCGGCGGATCCTGGAAGCCTCGGCCAAACTCTTCGGTGAGCAGGGGGTCCGGGCCGTCGGCATGCAGCAGGTGATCGACGCGACCGGAGTGGGAAAGAGCCTGCTCTACCGCGAGTTCGCCAGCAAGGACGAGCTGATCGCGGCCTGGCTGCGCGAGAGCGACGCGAAGTGGTGGGAGCAGGCCGAAGAGGTCACCGCCCCCCACCCCGGGGACCCGGCCCGCCAGATCCTCGCGCTGATGGAGTTCTTCCACGCCAGCGTCCGCGAGCCCGACTTCCACGGCTGCATCTACTACAACACCTCCAGCGAGTTCCGCGAGCCCGGACACCCCGGCCGCCAGGAGGCGAAGCTGCACCTCAAGGGCCTGCGCAACTGGTTCCGGGACAAGGGGGTCGAGGCCCGTGCCGAGGACCCCGACGCCCTCGCCGACACGCTGATGCTCATCGTCGGCGGCACCCTGGCCAACGGTGAGGTCCTCGGCGAGGACGGCCCCGCCCGCATGGCCCTGGCCACCACCGAGCTGGTCCTGCGCCAGTACGTGCCGAACGCCATGGCGGCCGCCGCCCTCTGACGGCCCGACGGCGACGCGCCCGGCCCCGCGGCAGAGGGATGCCGCGGGGCCGGAGTGCGTGCGGGGCCGGTCCACGTCAGGGGCCGCCGGCGCCGGTCCGGGTCGGCCGCGCGTGCCGTACGGCCACGCCGTGCTCCTCGTACCCGTCGTTGTACGAGAACGACGAGGGCATCCTGTCGTGGAACTGGTAGTCGGCCTGAATTCGACCGTCCTCGGCGAGCACGACGATGTCCTGGCCGGACATCTCCATCTCGCCCGTGGCCGCCGACACCATCACCCAGTTGAACCGGACGACGTCGTGGTGGCCGGTCGCGTTGTTCGAGGACCGGAACTCGTACCCCATCGGGCCGTACACCTCGTGCGTGTAGGCCAGCTGGTCCAGGAGCGCCGCGTGCCCCCGGATCGGATCCTTGCGGTAGAACACGTAGACGCAGTCCGGCGCGTACAGGCCGTACACCATGTCGCGCCTGCGCCGCTCGTCCTTCTCGTTCCACAACGCGACGTAGCGCGCGAGGAGTTCATTGGGTCGGGGCAGCATGACGGGGTACCTCCGGGTTCCGCTGGAACGCCGCCCGCTCAGCGCCCCGCGGCGTACCGCGGCAGCAGCTGGGCCAGGTCGGCCGTGATGGCACGGGCGTGGGCGCTCAGGTAGAAGTGGTCCCCGGGGAAGGTCCGGCACCCCAGGAACTCCGGCGTCCGCCCGGCCCACGACCGCATGGCGCCGGGCGCGAGGAGGGGATCCCCGCGCCCGGAGTAGGCGACGACGGGACAGCCCACGGCCGCCCCGTCGTCCGAGAAGTCCGCGCACACCGCGCCGTCCGCGCCCATCGCGCGCACCGCCCCCGCCAGCAGCTCCGGATCCCCGGCGACCGCCTCCGGCAGCCCGCCCAGCAGGCGCAGGGCCTCCAGCGGGTCCGTTGACAGCGCCGCCGGCGCCGAGAACCCCTCCGGGGCCCACCCCGACACGGCCAGGAGCGCCGGCGCGGGCAGGCCCCGCCGCTCGGTCTCCACCGTCAGCCGGTAGCCCAGCAGCGCCCCCATCGAGTGCCCGAACACCGCGTAGGGGCGCTCGTCCAGCTCGTCCGACACCACCCGGACGAGGGCCTCCACGAGCGGACCGAGCCGGGTGTACGGAGCCTCGCGCCGCCGCTCCTGCCGCCCCGGCAGCTGCACCGCCTGGCAGGCGACCGACCCGGGCAGCCGCCCCGGCCACTCGCGGTACATCGAAGCGCCGCCCCCGCTGTGGTGCAGCAGGAACAGCCGCGACTCCGCGTCCGGTTCGGCGTCGGCCGGGTGCAGCCACCGCGACGCGCCCTGAACCTCGGGCAGCGGGCCCGGCGGCCCGGGACCCCGTACGGCGTCCACGGCGGCTACGCGACCGGGGCCGGGGACCGGTCCCCGGTGAACCGCTCCCGGAGCACCCGCCGCAGCACCTTCCCGGTGGGATTGCGCGGCAGCTCGGCGACGATGTCGTACCCCGTCGGGATCTTGAACCCGGCTATCCGGCCGTTCAGGAACCGCAGGAACTCCCGCGGGGTCGCCGAGGCGCCCTCGCGCAGCACCACCGCGGCCCGGACGGCCTCACCCCAATCGGGGTGCGGGACTCCGTACACGGAGACCTCCGCCACCGACGGGTGGGCCCGCAGCGCATTCTCGACCTCCGTGGGATAGATGTTCTGGCCGGCGACGATGACGGTGTCGTTGACCCGGTCGGCGAGGAACAGGTAGCCGTCGGCGTCGACACGGCCCATGTCGCCCATCGACAGCCACTCGCCGGACTCCCCCGACAGGGCACCGGCGGTCACCTCCGGCAGCCGCCAGTACTCCAGGAACCGCGCCGGACTCCTGACCACCACCCGGCCCACCTCGCCGGCCGGCAGCTCGCGGCCCTCCCCGTCCAGGATCCGCAGCCCGACACCGGGCACGGCCCGGCCCGCCGAGCCCAGCACCCGGCTTTCCGCGGTGTGGTCCTCCGGCGCCAGAACGGTCAGGAAACTGCCCGCCTCCGCCGAGGAGTAGCCCTGCGCCAGCTCGCAGCCGAGTACGTCGATGCAGGTCAGCAGCAGCTCCCGGTCGATCGGCGAACCGCTGTAGACCACCTTGCGCAGCGAGCGGAAGGTCTCCCGGCCCGTCCCCCGCTCGGCCAGCATCATCCGCAGCATCGCGGGCGCCGCCCACAGGGTCGTGACCGCGTGCCGCTCGATCAGCCGGGTCGCCTCGTCGGCGATGAACTGGCGCATGACCACCGTGGTGGCGCCCGCGTTGAAGGAGTGCATGAACCAGCCGAAGCCGGCCGTGTGCAGCCCCGGGAAGCAGCTCAGCCCCCGGTCCTCGGGCCGCCAGTCGATCCAGTCCACCCCGGCCGCCCGGGTGTCGGCGATGAAGGTGAAGAAGGTCCGCTGCGCCAGCACCACCCCCTTCGGCAGCCCGGTCGTCCCGCTCGTGTACAGCTGCGCGACCGCGTCGTCGAAGCCGGCCCCGCGGGCCGCCGGCGGCTCCGTGTCCGGCAGCCCCGCCTTCCAGTCGAGGAACCCGCCCGCCACGTGGCCGTCGGAGTCCGATTCGACGACCTGGCGCAGCCCGGGCAGCACGGCCCGCAGTCCGTCCACCAGCGGGCGGAACTCCCGCTCCACGAAGAGCAGTTCCGCCTGTGAGTCGCGCAGGACGTGCTCGACCTCGCCGACCGTGAGCCGCGAGTTCACCGGCACCAGCACCACGCCCGCCTTCGCGCAGCCGAGCGCCAGGTCGTAGTAGCGCTCCGACTCCCGGCCCAGATAGCCCACCCGCGCCCCGGCCGCCAGGCCCGCGGCCAGCAGCGCGTGCGCGGTCCGGTTGCTCTCCCGGTGCAGTTCGGCGAAGGTCAGCGCGCGGTCCTCGCAGATCACCGCGGGCTGGTCGGGCCGGGTCCGGGCGTGCAGCGCCGCGCGGGCGGCGAGGGTCCGGTCCTCCGTACGGTTGTCCATGGGTTCCCCTGTGTCGTCTGTGTCGTCGCTCGTGGAGGGTCGGGGGGGGTCAGGCCGCCGGGGGCACGGCGGCCCCGGCCGGCACCGCGCCGGCGGCCAGCCGTACGGCCAGCAGCTCGGCGAGCTCCTCCACCGACGGGTGGTCGAAGACCGCGGAGGACAGCAGCGGGATCCGCAGCCGCGTCTGGAGCTGGTTCTTCAGCACGATCGCCGTCAGCGAGTCCACGCCCAGCTCCAGGAAGCCCGCCCGGGTGTCGACGTACTCCGGGTCGTCGATCGCCAGCAGCGCCGCCACCGTCGCGCGGACCAGGGCGACCAGCGCCGTCCGCCGCTCCTGGGGCGGGGCCGCCGCGAGCGCCGCCACGTCCAGCGGCGCGGCCGAAGCCGCCGCACGCGCCGTCCGCTCGGCGGCCGCGGCCTCCACCGGGCGGTCCGGCAGCCGGGTGAAGCCCATCCCGGACAGCTCCGCCACCGGCCGGCCGTCCTCCTCGAGCAGCAGCACGTCCAGGATGAACGCCGGGTCCGCCTCCGGGTCCTCGGCGCGCGTGACCCGGGCCGCGGAGCGCAGCAGCTCACCGCGCGGCTTCTTGAAGGCCCGCAGCCGGCCCGCGCTCGTGGCCACGTACCGGCGGCCGTCGTCGGCCAGCGCCGCGAGCGCGTGCGTCGCCCCGTCCAGCAGCGGCGGCGGCAGCAGCCCGGCCCGGGACAGGCCCGCGCCGGACAGCTCCGTCACCGCGAAGTCCGGGCCGTACGCGGCCACCCGGCGGGCCCGCAGGAACTGCGGCCCGTACTCCAGCCCGGCCTCGGCGTACGCGGCCTTCACCTCGCCGCCGTCCAGCACCCGGGAGGGCTCGTCGTCCTCCAGTGCCCCGGTCAGGGCCAGCAGCGTCCGGCCCGGGCCCGCGAGGCCGCTGCCCGGGTAGTCGGCCTCGGCCGCGATCACGGCGGTGGCGTGCAGCCGGTCGGTGCCCCCGGGGCCGTCGGCGGCCCGGCTGGACACCTCCACCGCCAGGCTCCCGTCCGGCGCGGTCCGCACCCGGGTCACCAGCAGCACCGGCCGGTCCGACAGGAACAGCGCCTCGTGGAAGCGGACGTCCTCCACCGCCCGGCCGGTGTCCCCGTGGACCTCGTCCTGCACCGCCAGCAGCAGCTCCAGGTAGGCCGAAGCGGGCAGGAAGGCCTGACCCCCGATGGTGTGGTCCGCGAGGTACGCGGGCTGCGCGGCACTGATCCGCGCCCGGAACTCCCGCTGCCCGCCGTCCCGTCCGGCCTCCCGGCCGAGCAGCGGGTGCCCGTCGCCGTCCGCCCCGCGCCGCCCGGCCGGGCGGGCGGGGAGCCGGTACTCGCGGCGGTCGAAGGCGTAGCCGGGCAGCGCGATCCGCCGCCCCGGCCCGTCCGCGTACACCGCGCCCCAGTCGATGCCCAGCCCCGCCGTGTACGCACCCGCCAGCGCGGCGTCCAGGGCCGCGCCCGCGGTGTCCTTCGAGCGCAGGCTGGTCAGCCAGCGGTGCTGCTCCTGCGGTACGCAGCGCCGGGCCAGCGAGGTCAGCGCCGAGGACGGCCCGACCTCCAGGAACACGTGCCGGCCGCGCTCGGCGACGGTGCGCACCCCGGCCGCGAACTCGACGGTCTCGTTGACGTGGCGCACCCAGTACTCGGGCGTCGCCAGCTCCCGGGGACCGGCGATCCGCCCCGTCAGGTTCGACACGACCGGCAGCTGCGGCTCGTGGAAGGTGATCCCGCGCAGCACCTCGGCCAGCGGCTGCGACACCCCGGCCATCAGCGGCGAGTGGAACGCCGCCGTCACGTGCAGCTCCGTCACCGTCCACCCCGCCGCGCGCAGCGCCTCCACCGCCTGCGCCAGCGCCCCGGTCCCGCCCGACACCACGCACTGCTGCGGGGCGTTGACCGCCGCGACGGCCAGCTCCGGCCAGCGCTCCAGCAGCGGCCGGACCTCCTCCACGGGCGCGGACACCGCCGCCATCGAGCCGGGGACGCCCTCCGACTCGATCAGCCGGGAGCGGGCGGCGAGGAACGCGACCCCGTCGGCGAGGGTGAACAGCCCGGCCACCGTCGCCGCGACGATCTCGCCGACGCTGTGCCCGATCAGCACGCTCGGCCGCACCCCCCACGACAGCCACAGCCGGGCGAGGGCGTACTCCAGCGTGAACAGGGCAGCGTGCGTGAAGGACGTACGGGCCAGGGCCTCCTCGGCGTCCGGCACGTCACCGAACATCACCGCCGCCACGGAACGCCCCAGCAGCGGCGCGAAGAGCGCGTCGCACTCGTCCACGCACCGGGTGAACACGGGGAACCGGCCGTACAGGGCCCGGCCCATGCCCACGTACTGCGAACCGGAGCCGGTGAACAGGAAGGCCGTCTTGCGGAACGCGTCGGGCTTCTCCTCCCCCCGGGGCGGCGCGCCCCACCGCTCCAGGTGGGCGGCCAGCCCGGCGGTGGAGGACACGGCCGCCGCCGCCCGGTGGCGGAAGTGCGAGCGGCCCGTGGCCCGGGTGCGGCACAGGTCGGCGAGCGGCGTGTCCGGGTGCTCGGCGAGGAAACGGGCGTACCGCTGGGCCTGGAGCCGCAGCGCCGGCCGCGACTTGGCGGACAGCGTGAAGACGTGCCCGCGCTCCTCCCGCTCCGGGGGCGCCGGCCGCACCGCGCCTTCCGCCGGTGCCGGGGGCTCCTCCAGCACCGCCACCGCGATCGCCCCGGCGACCCCGAAGCCGTTGACCGTGGCCCGGCGCACGGGCGCCTTCCACGGCCGCTCCGCGTCCGCCACCTCGATCGGGTAGTTCTCCCAGGGGATCCGCCCGGACAGGTTCCGCCACACGTGCGGGAAGAAGGCCCCCGCCCGCATCTGCGTGATCACCTTGATCACCGCGCCCAGCCCGGCCGCGGGCTCCATGTGCCCGAGGTTGGCCTTCAGCGAGCCGATGACGAGGGGGTCCCGCCGGTCGTGCGAGGCGCCGAACACCCCGTTGACGGAGCCCATCTCGATCGGGTCGCCCAGCGGGGTCCCCGTCCCGTGCGCCTCCACGTACTGGATGTCGCCCGGCTCCAGCCGCGCGTCGGCCAGCGCCGCCCGCATCACGGCCTCCTGCGCCGTGCCGTTGGGCGCGCTCAGCCCCGCGCTCTCGCCGTCCTGCCCGATCGCGGTCCCGCGTACGAGCGCCAGCACCCGGTCCCCGTCCGCCAGCGCGTCGGAGAGCCGCTTGAGCACCAGCGCCCCGCAGCCCTCGGCGCGCGCGTAGCCGTCCGCGCTCTCGTCGAAGGTCTTGCAGTGCCCGTCCGGGGCGAGCATCTGCGCGTGCGAGAGGATCACGTACGAGCGGGGGTTGTGCAGGGTGTTCACCCCTGCGCACAGCGCGATCCCGCACTCGCGGCGCCGCAGCCCCTCGACCGCCAGGTGCAGGGCCGTCAGCGACGCCGCGCACGCGGTGTCCGTCGTCAGGCTCGGGCCGCGCCAGCCCAGGAAGTACGAGAGCCGCCCCGACAGGGAGTACGCGCCCAGCCCGGTCGTCAGGCTCCCGTCGAGCTGCTCGTCCGAGAGGCCCTCCAGCTCCAGCGCGAAGTCCAGCGGGGAGGCGCCCACGTAGACGCCGCCGTCGCCGTGCCGCAGCCCGGCCGGGTCGATGCCGGCGTCCTCCAGGGCCTGCCACACCGTCTCCATCAGCAGGCGCTGCGCCGGATCGATGAAGGGAGCGTCCTTGGGCGGAATGTTGAAGAACTGCGCGTCGAATTCGTCTATACGGTCGAGGAAACCGCCGGCGGCCGCGGTGATCGAACCGTCGGCCACCTCCGGAACCCACCGGTCGCGCGGCAGCGGGCCGATACCGGAACGTCCCTCCCGGAGAAAAGACTCGAGCTCGTCAACGGAATTGTTCCCGCCGGGCAGGCGCATTCCGATACCGACCACGGCGATCGGCTCGTGCTTCTCGGAAAGGAACCGCCCGATCTCCGTTTCCTGCCTGCGGACGGTCTCCTCCGCGGCTTCGAGCCTTTCCTGTAAATTCCGCTCTTCCGGAGTTCCGGGCACGGCGGCCGCCCCTCTCAATTCGCTTCGAAGATGTCGGCCAGGACGTCCGAGGCCAGATAGTCGGTCAGCCGCTCGACGGTGGGCTGATTGAACAGGGCCGTGCTGCCGATGCCCCGCCCCAGTCGCTCCTCCAGCCGCTGCTTCACCATGGTGAGCAGCAAGGACGTCATGCCGAGCTCGAAGAAGCTGTCCTCCAGCGGCAGCTCCTCGTCATCGGGCATGAGCAGCGCGGTCTTGAATTCCGCCACGACGATTTCTTCCAGGACCGTCCGGCGTTCCGACCTGGGCGAGGCCACTAATTGATCCGTCATACCGGTCGAGTGAAGCACAGCGCCCGTGACGGTCGGCTGACGCCCTCCTGACCCGCCGGACCCGTCAGTTCAGCGTCAGCGGTCCCGTGGGAGCCTCGGTGGAGCAGCAGTGCGTGAGATCCGGCGTGGAGGAGCCAACAATGCAGACCGAAGCACGGGAAGAACTGCGGGCCAACGGATATTCGTTGCTGCCGGCCGACCGGCTCGTCATCGACGCCGAATCGAGGCAGTACTTCAAGGAACTCGCCGCCGAATGGGAGCACCTGGAGACGGACCAGTACCTGAAGGGCGGCTCCCGTTTCCGCGAGCGCCGCTACGACCGCTTCTTCTTCGTGCCCCGCACCGGAGAGGTCCGGTTGCGCCCGCACCGCCCCTACTTCCAGTCGATGAACGCCAACGACTACGCCGGCGGCATCGACCGCGACGTGGCGCCGCTGAGCCGCTCCACCCTCGGCAACCCGCTGCTCACCCGGCTCCTGCGCGCCGACTTCGAGAAGTTCCCCGTCCCCGAGGACTCCTGGCTGGACGACCCCTGGGACGTCCAGTGCCACCAGTTCCGGATCATCAGCACCCCCGACGAGACGGGCGAGCCCACCCCGGAGGGCCCGCACCGCGACGAGGTCGACTTCGGCGCGATCCACCTGATGGGCCGCTTCAACGCCCGGGGCGGCGAGTCCCAGGTCTACGGCCTGGACAAGGAGCTCGTGGCCGAGTTCTGCCTGACCGAGCAGATGGACACCATGTTCTGGGCCGACGCCCAGATCCTCCACGCCGTCCGCCCGATCCTCCCCGTCGACCCGGGGAAGGCGGCGGTCCGGGACGTGCTGATCCTGGGCTACAAGCACGAGCCGGAGCTGCGCCGCGAAGAGCGGAACGCGGCCTGACATGGTGACGCGTACCCAGATCCGCCGTGTCGACCGGGTGGTCATCCGTTTCGCGGGTGATTCGGGTGACGGTATGCAGCTGACGGGTGACCGTTTCACCTCGGAGACGGCGTCCTTCGGCAACGACCTCTCGACGCTGCCGAACTTCCCGGCCGAGATCCGGGCCCCCGCCGGGACCCTGCCGGGCGTGTCGTCGTTCCAGCTGCATTTCGCGGACCACGACATCCTCACGCCGGGTGACGCGCCGGACGTGCTGGTCGCGATGAATCCGGCGGCGCTGAAGGCCAACATCGCGGACGTGCCGCGCGGCGCGGAGATCATCGTCAACACCGACGAGTTCACCAAGCGCCCGATGGCCAAGGTCGGCTACGAGACCTCCCCGCTGGAGGACGGCTCCCTGGACGCCTACCGCGTCCACGCCGTCCCGCTGACCACCCTGACGGTGGAGGCCCTGAAGGACTTCGGGCTCACCCGCAAGGAAGCCGAACGCAGCAAGAACATGTTCGCGCTCGGTCTCCTGTCGTGGATGTACCACCGCCCGACCGAGGGCACGGAGTCCTTCCTGAGGAAGAAGTTCGCGAAGAAGCCCGGCATCGCCGAGGCGAACGTGGCGGCCCTGAAGGCCGGCTGGAACTTCGGCGAGACGACCGAGGACTTCGCCGTCTCCTACGAGGTCGCCCCCGCGACCAGGGCCTTCCCCGCCGGCACCTACCGGAACATCTCCGGGAACCTGGCCCTCTCGTACGGCCTGATCGCGGCCGCGCATGCCGCCGACCTGCCGCTCTACCTGGGCTCCTACCCGATCACCCCGGCGACGGACATCCTGCACGAGCTGAGCAGGCACAAGAACTTCGGCGTACGGACCTTCCAGGCCGAGGACGAGATCGCCGGCATCGGGGCCGCCCTCGGCGCGGCCTTCGGCGGCTCGCTCGCCGTCACCACGACCTCCGGCCCGGGCGTCGCCCTCAAATCGGAGACCATCGGCCTCGCCGTCTCCCTCGAACTCCCCCTCCTCATCGTGGACATCCAGCGCGGCGGGCCCTCGACCGGGCTGCCGACCAAGACCGAGCAGGCGGACCTCCTCCAGGCCGTGTACGGCCGCAACGGCGAGGCCCCCGTCCCGGTCGTCGCCCCCAGGACGGCCGCCGACTGCTTCGACGCCACCCTTGAGGCCGCCCGTATCGCCCTCACGTACCGCACCCCGGTCTTCCTCCTCTCCGACGGCTACCTCGCCAACGGGTCCGAGCCGTGGCGCGTCCCGCACCCCGACGAACTGCCCGACCTGCGCACCCGGTTCGCGACGGGCCCCAACCACACGCTGCCCGACGGCACCGAGGTGTTCTGGCCCTACAAGCGGGACCCGCGGACCCTGGCCCGCCCCTGGGCGGTCCCGGGCACGCCCGGTCTGGAGCACCGG
>NZ_JBVJWV010000062.1:0-18665 GCF_055602105.1 Streptomyces sp. NPDC037421 | reverse complement strand
TGCGGCTGTGGTCGTTTTCAGGTTGGTTTCAAGGTTGATTTAGTGGTGGGGTTCCCGGTGGGCTCCCGGTGGGGCGCGGCCGGGGGGGCCTGGGGGGGGGGCGGGGGCCCCCCCCCCCCCCCCCCCCCCCCCCCCCCCCTCCCTCCCCCCCCCCCCCCTCCCCCCCCCCCCCCCCCCGGCCGCGCGTACCCCAGCGGGGGTTACTTCTTGCGGCGCCGGCCGCCCGAGGCCTTCTGGGCCTTGCGGCGCTCCGCGCGCGTCATGCCGTCGCCTGCGGCGTCGGAGTCGAAGTCGCCCTCGACGACGCCGCCCTCACCGTCGACCGTCGGGGCCGAGAAGTGCAGGCGGTCCGGGCGCTGCGGGGCGTCCAGGCCCTTGGCGCGGATCTCGGGGCGGGCCGAGGGGACCGGCTCCTTCACCATGGACGGGGCCGCGTCCTGCACGGGGACCTCCTCGACCTGCTGCTCGACCTGGACCTCCAGGTTGAACAGGTAGCCGACGGACTCCTCCTTGATGCCCTCCATCATGGCGTTGAACATGTCGAAGCCCTCGCGCTGGTACTCGACCAGCGGGTCCTTCTGGGCCATCGCCCGCAGGCCGATGCCCTCCTGGAGGTAGTCCATCTCGTAGAGGTGCTCGCGCCACTTGCGGTCCAGCACCGACAGCACCACGCGGCGCTCCAGCTCGCGCATGACCTCGGAGCCGAGGGCCTTCTCGCGCGCGCCGTACTGCTCGTGGATGTCGTCCTTGACGGACTCGGCGATGAACTCGGCGGTGATGCCCGCGCGGTCGCCGGCCGCCTCCTCCAGCTCGTCCACCGTGACCTTGATCGGGTAGAGCTGCCTGAAGGCGCCCCACAGCCGGTCGAGGTCCCACTCCTCGGCGAAGCCCTCGACCGTCTCGGCCGAGATGTAGGCGTCGATGGTGTCGTCCATGAAGAAGCGCACCTGCTCGTGCAGGTCCTCGCCCTCCAGGACGCGGCGGCGCTCGCCGTAGATGACCTCACGCTGGCTGTTGAGGACCTCGTCGTACTTCAGGACGTTCTTGCGGGTCTCGAAGTTCTGGGTCTCGACCTGCGACTGCGCGGACGCGATCGCGCGCGTCACCATCTTGTTCTCGATCGGGACGTCGTCCGGCACGTTGGCCATGGCCATGACGCGCTCGACCATCTGCGCCTTGAACAGGCGCATCAGGTCGTCGCCCAGCGAGAGGTAGAAGCGGGACTCGCCCGGGTCGCCCTGTCGGCCGGAGCGGCCGCGGAGCTGGTTGTCGATGCGGCGCGACTCGTGGCGCTCGGTGCCCAGCACGTACAGGCCGCCGAGCTCCTTGACCTCTTCGAACTCGGCCTTGACGGCCGCCTCGGCCCTGGCGAGCGCCTCGGGCAGGGCGTGCGCCCACTCCTCGATGTGCTCCTCCGGGTCGAGGCCGCGCTGGCGCAGCTCCGCCTCGGCGAGGTCGTCCGGGTTGCCGCCGAGCTTGATGTCGGTACCGCGGCCGGCCATGTTGGTGGCGACGGTGACCGCGCCGCGGCGGCCGGCCTGGGCGACGATCGTGGCCTCGCGCTCGTGCTGCTTGGCGTTGAGCACCTCGTGCGGGATGCCGCGCTTGGAGAGCTGCTGCGAGAGGTACTCGGACTTCTCGACCGAGGTGGTGCCGACGAGGATCGGCTGGCCCTTCTCGTGCTTCTCCGCGATGTCGTCGACGACGGCGGCGAACTTGGCGACCTCGGTCCGGTAGATGAGGTCGGCCTGGTCCTTGCGCTGCATGTCCCGGTTGGTGGGGATGGGGACGACGCCGAGCTTGTAGATCTGGTGGAACTCGGCGGCCTCGGTCATGGCCGTACCGGTCATGCCGGAGAGCTTCGAGTAGAGGCGGAAGAAGTTCTGCAGGGTGATCGTGGCGAGGGTCTGGTTCTCGTCCTTGATGTCCACCCCTTCCTTCGCCTCGATCGCCTGGTGCATGCCCTCGTTGTAGCGGCGGCCGGCGAGGATACGGCCGGTGTGCTCGTCGACGATCATGACTTCGCCGTCGATGACGACGTAGTCCTTGTCGATCTTGAAGAGTTCCTTGGCCTTGATCGCGTTGTTGAGGTAGCCGACGAGCGGGGTGTTCACCGACTCGTAGAGGTTGTCGATGCCGAGCCAGTCCTCGACCTTGGCGACACCGGCCTCGTGGATGCCGACGGTGCGCTTCTTCTCGTCGACCTCGTAGTCGCCGGTCTCCTCGATGCCCTTGAGCGGGTTGCCGGCCTCGCCCTTGGTCAGGCGGGTGACCAGCTTGGCGAAGTCGGCGTACCACTTGGTGGCCTGGTCGGCCGGGCCGGAGATGATCAGCGGGGTGCGGGCCTCGTCGACGAGGATCGAGTCGACCTCGTCGACCACGGCGAAGTTGTGGCCGCGCTGCACCAGCTCGTCCTTCGACCACGCCATGTTGTCGCGCAGGTAGTCGAAGCCGAACTCGTTGTTGGTGCCGTACGTGATGTCGCAGTCGTACTGCTCGCGGCGCTGCGCCGGCGACATGTTGGCCAGGATGCAGCCGATGGACAGGCCCAGGAACTTGTGGACGCGGCCCATCATCTCGGAGTCGCGCTCGGCGAGGTAGTCGTTCACCGTGATCAGGTGGACGCCCTTGCCCGAGAGGGCGTTCAGGTACGCGGGGAGCGTGCCGACGAGGGTCTTGCCCTCACCGGTCTTCATCTCGGCGACGTAGCCGAGGTGCAGCGCCGCGCCGCCCATGATCTGCACGTCGTAGTGCCGCTGGCCGAGGACGCGCTTGGCGGCCTCGCGGACGGTGGCGAAGGCCTCCGGCAGCAGGTCGTCCAGGCTCTCGCCGTCCTGGTAGCGCTGCTTGTACTCGTCCGTGAGCGCGCGCAACTCGGCGTCGGAGAGGTTGACGAAGTCCTCTTCGATGGAGTTGACCTGGTCCGCGATGCGGTGCAGTTTGCGCAGGATCTTGCCTTCGCCTGCACGCATGAGCTTGTTGAAGACGGACACTGAGGCTGGTCTCCTTGCCGGTCGGGCCTGGGCACTTTACGTACACGGGCACGGCAGGTGGGCCCCACCGCAACGGCCATCGTAAGCGAGGACGTGGTCGCGTCGGGAGGTCCGCCGTGTCCGCAGGGCACGGGCGCCCGGAATGAGAACGTACGGGGGACGGATTCGGTGCCGGTGTGGACGAAAACCCCTCGCCCGGGTTACCCGGAGTCGCAACAATCCGTTCATGGAACCCGTCACCCTGACCACCGGGCGCCTCCTGCTGCGCCCCTTCGCCCCCTCGGACGCCGAGGAGGTGTACGCCGCCTGCCAGGACCCCGAGATCCAGCGCTGGACGATGGTGCCCACTCCGTACGAGCGGGCGCACGCCGAGTCCTGGGTCACGCAGGTCTCCCCGAGCGCCTGGCTGGAGGACCGCGAGTACGGCTTCGCGGTGCGGCTCGGGGCGGATGGCGCCGAAGGGCCGCTGGTGGCCGCCGTGGGGGTGCACGTGCGCGGCCCCCAGGGGTACGAGATCGGCTACTGGGCCGTGAAGGAGCACCGGGGCAGCGGCTACGTGGCCGAGGCGGTGGCCGGGGTCGCCCGGTGGCTGTTCACCGAGGTCGGCGCCGGCCGGCTGGAGTGGCGCGCCGCCGTGGGCAACGCCGCGTCCCGGGCCGCCGCGGAGAAGGCCGGCTTCCGGTTCGAGGGCACCCTGCGGGCCGCGCTCGACCACCGCGGCACCCTGCGCGACTGCTGGGTCGCCGGGCTGCTGCCCTCGGACCTCGGCCTGCCCTCCCGGCTGCCGTACCTGCCCGTTGTCAGTGCCACCCCCTAGGGTCGCGGCATGACGACGCTCTCGCTGTCCGCCGACGAGGCCCGCCGGATCGCCCTGCGCGCGCAGGGGTTCCTCGGGGCGCCCGACCGCCGGGGCGGGGTCCGGGGGGTGCTGCGCCATCTGGGCGCCGTGCAGCTGGACACCATCTCGGTCCTGGCCCGCTCGCACGAGCTGATCCCTTACGCGCGCCTGGGCGCGGTGGGCCGGGAGGCGGTGGAGAGGGCGTACTGGTCGGACGGCCACGCCTTCGAGTACTGGTCGCACGCGGCGTGCATCCTGCCGATCGAGGAGTGGCCGCACTTCGCCTTCCGCCGCCGGGCGCGGCGGGCGCGCGGCCACCGCTGGCACGTCCTGGAGGACAAGGACCGCTCGACGCGGGCGGTCCTCGACCGGCTGAAGGCCGACGGCCCGCTGACCTCGACCGAGCTGGGCGGCGCGAAGAACGGCGGCGAGTGGTTCGAGTGGTCCGAGACCAAGATCGCGGTGGAGTGGCTGCTCGACACCGGTGAGGTGGTCTGTTCCGAGCGGCGCGGCTGGAAGCGGGTCTACGACCTGGCCGAGCGGGCCGTCCCGGACGCGCTGCTCCACGACGACATGGACGACCGCGAGTGCCTGCGCCGCCTGGTCGCGCTGGCCGGGCAGTCGCTGGGGGTCGGTACCCGCGCCGACATCGCTGACTACCACCGCCTCAAGGGCGAGCAGGTCGACGCGGTGATCGCGGACTCTGGGCTGGTGCCGGTGGAGGTCGAGGGCTGGGGGAAGGCCGCCTGGGCGGATCCGCAGGCGCTGGCCGCGGTCCCGCGCGGCCGCCACCGCACGACCCTGCTGTCCCCGTTCGACTCGCTGGTCTGGGACCGGCCGCGCACGGAGCGGATCTTCGGCTTCACGCACCGCCTGGAGGCGTACGTGCCCAAGCCGCAGCGGATACACGGGTACTTCGCGATGCCGCTGCTGGCCGGCGGACGGCTTCAGGGCCGGGTCGACCCGGCCCGCGAGGGCCGCACGCTGGTGGCCCGCCAGGTCTCCCTGACCCGGCCGCAGGCGGCCCGCCCGATGGCGGAGGCCCTGCGGGAGGCGGCGCTGTGGGTGGGCTGCGACGCGGTCCGCGTCGAGCGCGCGCAGTCGGCCGCGGAAGCGGCCGCGATCACGGCGGAACTGGCGGCGCTGGGAGCCTGACGGCGGCGGGCCGGCCGGTGCGCGCCCCGGGCGTCCGCGTTCTGCCGCCGGAGGCGATCAGCGGATCTCCAGGATCTTCTCCCGCATCGCGTACACGACGGCTTCCATCCGGGAGTGCAGCTGGAGCTTCTCCAGGATGTTGCGCACGTGGTTCTTCACGGTGTTCTCCGAGATGAACAGCTGCTTGGCGATGTCCCGGTTGTTCATGCCCGTGGCCACCAGCTTGAGGACCTCCAGCTCCCGGTCCGTCAGCCGCGGCGCCGGGACCAGCCGCCGCTCGTCCGTGCGCTGGATCATCGACTTGAACTCGGTGAGCAGCTTCGACGCCATCGACGGACTGATCTGCGACTGGCCGTCCGCGACCGCGCGGATCGCCGTCGCGACCTCGTCCGTCGAGATCTCCTTGAGGAGGTACCCGGTGGCGCCCGCCTTGATCGCGTCGTAGAGGTCCGCCTCCTCGTCGCTGATCGTCAGCATGATGATCTTCGCGGAGGGGGCGACCTCCTTGATCGAGGTGCACGCCTCGATCCCGCCGCGCCGGGGCATCCGTACGTCCATCAGCACGATGTCGGGCAGCAGGTCGGCGGCCTTGTCCACGGCCTCCGCCCCGTCCCCGGCCTCGCCGACGACCTGGATGTCCTCCTCCTGGGCGAGGACGATCTCCAGTCCGCGCCGGAAGAGGGCGTGGTCGTCGACCACGAGCACCCGGATCGGCTCCCCGGCCGGGTCCTGCGCCCCATGACAGTCGGCGCCGTCGTCGTCGCGCGCCGGCCCGAAGCTGTCCGCCATCGTTCCTCCCCCTGCATGTGCTGAGCTGCTGGGCCAACCCGGCGGGGTCGGCCGCCGGTTGACTGCCCGACATGATTCCATGCCCGCGCTACGGGACGGGGTTCTGGCGGAATCCATATGGCTCATACGAGTCATACAGGTGCCCCTGCGGAACGCCGTGCGTTCCGCAGGGGCAATGGGTGAATTTCAGCCTCCGAGCGCGCCGCCCGCGCCCGCTCCCGAGGGCTCCGAGCTGGACGCCCCGTCGGGGTCCACGTGGATGACGCCGTAGTCGTAGGCGTGGCGCCGGTAGACGACGCTGGGCATCTTGGTCTCGGAGTCGACGAACAGATAGAAGTCGTGGCCGACCAGTTCCATTTCGTACAGAGCCTGGTCGAGCGACATCGGCCGCGCCGAGTGGGTCTTCTCGCGGACGATGAGCGGGCCTTCGCCCTGCACTTCCAGGGAACCGATCCGCTTGACCGGAATCCCTTCCTCCATGTCCTCGTAGACCGGCTCGCCGTTGCTGTTGAGGGTTGCGACGCCGGCCACGTGGTCGGCGACCTCGGCCGCCGAGAGACGTCCGGTGCCACGGCGGGTGAAGCGCTTGTCGTGCTGCTTGCGCAGCCGGGCCTCCAGCTTGTCCTGTGCCAGGTCGAGCGCCGCGTACGGGTCGGCGGCGGCGGCCTCGGCCCGGATCACCGGGCCCCGCGAGTGCAGGGTGATCTCCACGCGGTCGGAACGGTCGGCCTGGCGCGGGTTGTGCTCCTTGGACACCTCGACGTCCAAGCTGATCACCTTGGCGTCGAGCTTCTGGATCCGCTCCGGATTCAGCTTCTCGGCCACGTGCTTGCGGAACCGCTCGGGCACCTCGGTCTTGCGGCCCTTGACGACGATGTCCACGCAGAACTCCGTTCCCGGAGACCCCCGCCCCCAACGGCGGAACGTCTCCCTTTCGCACCAGGCTCCGGTGAACACCGGAGCCTCGGACTTGGCGACTTTCACCTCCTCCTCCCCCATCGGCAAGATCTACATCCCACCGACTTCGGAGTAGAGAGAGCCCCCCTCACAGGTACTGCACACGAAGATTCCAATAAACAGACGGACTGCTGCTCCGATACCCGGGGCCGAAGGTTCGCCAGTTCCTCACAACCGAACATATCTCTCAAAGCCGGTTGTCGGCACCCGCTACCGGAACGTACCTCCGATCAGGTGGGTCTTCCCTCTTACTACCTGCAACGATGCGCATTCCCCAGTGGTTCCAAATCTATTCACAAGATTTTTGCTCTGTCCGGGTTGTCGCCGTTCGCCGCGAAGGAGGCCGCCGGAGCCGCCACCACGGCAGCAGCTTCCGCCCGCAGACCCGCCGCGCGCAATGCCCTCGCCGCCTCCGCGAGCGTGGCTCCGGTGGTGATCACGTCGTCCACCAGCACGATCCGAGCGCCCGCCGTCAGCGCGGCCCCGCCCGGACGTACCTCCAGGGCCCCCGCGAGGTTCTCCTGCCGCTCCCGGGCGCCCAGGGCCGCCTGGTCCGCGACGGCCCGCCGCAGCCGCAGTACGGGCGCCACGCGCGCGGCCGCACCGGCCCCGCGCAGCCGCCCGGACGCGGCCAGGGCGATCCGGCGCGCCGGGTCGTGCCCGCGCGCCCGCACCGCCCGCCGCGCGGACGGCACCGGGACCAGCACGAGCACCGCCCCGCCCGCGGCCCCGCCGCCGCCCGCACGGGCCACCGCAGCCGCCAGGGCCGTCCCGAGCGGGCCGGCCAGGGGCAGCGCCCCGCGCTCCTTGTGGGCCAGCACGACCGCCCGTACGGCGTCCTCGTACCGGGCCCCCGCGTACACCGCGGGCAGCCCCGCAGGACCCGCCCGCCGCGCCACGGGACGCACCCGCCCCGCGCCCGCACCGCTCAGCGCGCCCCGGCACGCCCCGCACAGCACCACGCGGGCGGCCCCGCAGCCGGCGCAGTCCGCCGGCAGGACCAGCCCGGCCAGCTCCCGCCACCACTCCCGCACGCATCCACCCTGCCGCGCCGCGCGGCAGCCCGCGACCCCTGTGGACGAGCGGCCCCGGGAAGCCGGAGGGAGGCCGTCAGCCCGGGTAGACCGGCAGCCGGCCGCCCGCCGCCACCGTGCGCCACTGTGCGCCCGACGGCAGCCACACGATGCCGTCCTCGCCGAACCCCACCACCGGCTTGCCCTCGTCCTCCGAGGCCGCGATCGCGCTCAGCCCCGTAGCGCCGGGCAGGCTCGCGGCGACCATCGACCCGTCGGACAGCATGTAGCGGGCCTGGTCCACGCCGCCGCTCTCCCGGCCCACCACCAGCAGCCGGCCGCGCGGCGCCCAGCTCATCGCCGTCACCTCCGCCATCTGCGGGGCCGCCGGGCGCAGCTCGCGCACCGAGATCCGGGGGGAGTCGCCCTTGCCCTCGGGCCGTTCGATCCGCCCGATGAAGAGGTTCTTGCGGGTGCCCTCCTTCTCCACGAGGAGCGCGATGCGCACCCCGTCCGAGGAGGCCTTCAGCCCGCTGATCTTCCCGCCGTCGAGCCCGGCGACGTCCACCTTCTGCGGGGTGCCGGTACCGCCGGGCACCCGCCACAGGCCCTGGGTCTGCGGGTCGAGGTCGGCGATCCACAGGTCGCCCTGCGCGTCCCAGCTGGGCGCGGTGAGCTTCCCGGTCTTGCTGGTCAGCAGCGGCTGCTGCGGCATCGGGCCGGCCGTCGTCAGCGTCACCACGAAGAGGTTGTGCCCGTCCTCGGAGACGACCGCGGCACGCTTCTCGTCGTACGTCACGGCCGCCGAACCCACCTTGAAGCCGGCGGCGGTGGCCAGCGGGCCGGGGGCCGGCTCCGGCTTGTCCTGCTGCTGCTCCTCACTGTTGGCGTCGAGCATCATCCGGACGAGCCTGGCGTCCTTGTCCACGTAGTACTGGTGCTCCGGCGACGGCGGCCGGTTGGCGACGGCCGCGGCGGCCGAGCCGGTGACCCAGCACAGCGAGGACTTGCCGTCGGGGCGCAGCAGTTCGACCCGGTCCAGCTTGGAGGTCGTCAGGTCCCGGACCGTGTAGAGGAGTTGGGTGGCCATCTTCTGGCACTGCGGCTGCGCGACGTTCGCCGCGATGCCGTTGAGCGGCACGCGCAGCGTGTTCTGCCCGTCGTACGAGAGGGACTTGGTGCCCTCGCGCAGTTCGCTGCCGGTGGGGAACGCGGTGGAGACGACCGGGCCGAGCCACTTGGACGGGCCGGCCAGCAGGGACTGCACGGTCTGCGTGGTCGGGTCCATGCGGGAGTCGGGGTCGGTGCGCTGGCGCACGTACACCGGGTCGGCGACGAGGGTGTTGCCGGCGAAGTAGTACTTGTTGACCGGCTTGTAGATGCGCTGGAAGTCGGACTCGCTCAGGACGAGGTTGCTGGGCGGGGTCGCGATCCGCCACTGCTTGTTGACCTGGACCAGCTCGAGGTACTCCTCGTAGCGTCCGCCGCCGGTCTCCGGCTGGTAGGCGCTGCGCTCGTCCACGGTCGCGAGCTTCTTGCCGTAGATCTTCCAGCGCGGATCCTCGGACTCCTTCTCCTTGTCGCCCGGTGCGGGGACCCGGCCGAGGCCGGCGGAGAGCACGGTGACGGCCGAGCCGGGCCGCCAGTTCTCCGCGGCGCTCTGGGTGAGGTACTTGCGGGCCGTCGCCAGCTGCGGGTCGTCGCTGGTCATGGCTTCGAGGAAGCCGTCGACGATGTCGGCCGGGCTGGCCTTGTCGGCCGGCGGCACGCCGAAGACGCGGACCTGCGAGTCGACGCCCTGCGAGGCCTCCACCCGGCGGATCTCGCCGCGGTCGGGCATGGAGGCGCAGCCGCCGACCAGCAGGCCGACGGCTCCCAGGGCCAGCGCCACCAGGGCGCCCCGGCGTTGCCCGGCCGCCCGGGTCCGTTCGCTCCGTGCGCCCCGGCCGCCTGCCGGCGCGCGCTCAGCGTCCTCCACCGGATCCATCCTCCTGTGCTGCGCTCTGATCGGCGGGCCTGGCCACGACCCGGGAGCCGTTGCCGGGCAGCGCCGTGGGGTCGGCGGGCACCGGCAGGGCGGTGGTGACCGCCGGCCTGGGCGGTATCGGGTCGCGGTCGGGGCGCTCGGTGCGCCCGTCGGGGTGCGCGCCGGGCCCGCCGGTGCCGCCCGCGCGCCCGGCGGCCTCGGCGGCGGCCCTGGCGCGGTTGGCCCGGGAGTCCTCGGGCTCCAGCGGGATCGGGGATCCGCGCAGGGGCTCGTCGGCGGTGCGGGGCAGGGTGAGGCGGAACTGGGAGCCGCCGCCGGGCTCGCCCCAGGCCTGGAGCCAGCCACCGTGCAGGCGGGCGTCCTCGACGGCGATTGACAGGCCGAGGCCGGTGCCGCCGGTGGTGCGCGCCCGCGCGGGGTCGGCCCGCCAGAAGCGGTTGAAGACGCGGGTGGCCTCGCCGGGCTTGAGCCCGACGCCGTAGTCGCGGACGGCGACGGCGACGGCCCCGCCGGCCGAGGCGAGGCGGACCACGACGTCGCGGCCCTCGCCGTGCTCGACGGCGTTGACGACGAGGTTGCGCAGCACCCGCTCCACGCGGCGGGCGTCGGCCTCCGCTATGACGGGCTGGGTGTCGCCGAGGACCCTGATCCGGGTGCCCTTGTGCTCCGCGAGCGGTTCGGCGCCGTCGATGACGCGGCGTACGACGTCCCGCAGGTCGATGGGCTCGGCCTGGAGGTCGGCCGCGCCCGCGTCGAACCGGCTGATCTCCAGCAGGTCGGCGAGCAGCGACTCGAACCGGTCGAGCTGCCCGGCGAGGAGCTCGGCGGAGCGGGCGGTGACGGGGTCGAAGTCGACGCGCGCGTCGTGGATGACGTCGGCGGCCATCCGGACCGTCGTCAGCGGGGTCCGCAGCTCGTGCGAGACGTCCGAGACGAACCGGCGCTGGAGCCGGGACAGGTCCTCCAGCTGCTGGATCTTGAGCTGGAGGTTCTGCGCCATCTTGTTGAAGGCCTCGCCCAGGCGGGCGATGTCGTCCTCGCCGGTGACCTTCATCCGCTCCTGGAGCCGCCCGGCCGACAGCCGCTCGGCGATCCCGGCGGCCATCCGGACGGGCGTCACGACCTGGCGCACGACGAGCCAGGCGATGGCGCCGAGCAGCACCACCACGAACACGCCGGCGGTGGCGATGGTGACCTTGACGAGGTTGAGGGACTCCTCCTCCTGGGTGAGCGGGAAGAGGTAGTACAGGTCGTACGGGTCGCCGTTGATGTCGGTGAGCCGCTTGCCGATGACCAGGGCGGGCTCCGGGGGCTTCTCCCCGGCCCCGGCGGTGTACCGGATCTGCCAGAAGGTCTTGAAGGTGCCGGTGGCGTGGTTGACGGACCGGCGCAGCGTGAGCGGGACGCTCGCGGTCGGGTCGACGTTGCCCGAGGCGCGGGCGCCCTTGACGCCCTGGGCTCCGGGGGCGGTCTGCTCGCCGGTGCCGGTGCCGGCTCCGAGGGCGACCACCTCGAAGGCGGTCTGGCCGCCGCTGGCGAGCTGCTTGACGAGCGAGTTCATCCAGGTGCTGGCGTCCCGGCCGACCTTGTTGTCGGTGGCGTCGGGGCCGTCGACGGCGAAGGGGGTGTTGGCCTTCTCCTGTGCGACCGCGAACCCTCCGGCGGCCTGGCTCTGGGCGGCCTCCTCCTTGGCGTCGAGGAGTCCCTTGGAGACCTGGGCGATGACGACGAAGCCGAGCGCGAGGACCACGGCGAGCGACATCAGCAGGGTGGCGGCGACCACCCGGAGCTGGATGTTGCGCCGCCAGATGCGGACAGCCGGAAGCAGCGGCCGGCGCACGAGGCGTACGAACAGCCGCAGGAGGGGGCCGCCGGGTGCTCCGTCCTGGAGCAGCCGGCCGCCCCGCAGGACTCCCCGCCGGGAGCCGCCCCGGGCCTTGCCGGGCTGCACGTCAGCTGGGTCCGGCCTTGTAGCCGACACCGCGCACCGTCACGACGATCTCGGGGCGCTCCGGGTCCTTCTCGACCTTGGAGCGCAGCCGCTGCACGTGCACGTTGACCAGGCGGGTGTCCGCCGCGTGCCGGTAGCCCCAGACCTGCTCCAGCAGCACCTCGCGGGTGAAGACCTGCCAGGGCTTGCGGGCGAGCGCGACCAGCAGGTCGAACTCCAGCGGGGTGAGTGCGATGGAGGCGCCGTCGCGCTTGACCGAGTGCCCGGCGACGTCGATGACCAGGTCACCGATGACGAGCTGCTCGGGTGCGGGCTCCTCCGACCGGCGCAGGCGGGCCCGGATGCGGGCCACCAGCTCCTTCGGCTTGAACGGCTTGACGATGTAGTCGTCGGCGCCGGACTCCAGGCCGACCACTACGTCAACCGTGTCACTCTTGGCGGTGAGCATGACAATAGGCACGCCCGATTCGGCGCGGATCAGCCTGCACACCTCTATGCCGTCCCGTCCGGGCAGCATGAGGTCGAGCAGCACGAGGTCCGGCTTCGCCTCCCGGAAGGCAGCCAGTGCCTTGTCACCGTCCGCTACGAACGACGGCTCAAAACCTTCTCCACGCAGCACAATGCCGAGCATCTCGGCCAGCGCGGTGTCGTCGTCGACGACAAGGACGCGTCCCTTCATGGTTGACATCATCCCATTAGCTAATCGTTACCCGGCGGTGAGCTGTCCCACAGCCAAAAGGGCTGGAAATCGCCCCTCGGACCTGCGTGGAGATCAGGACGACCAGTCTGCCCCGGATCCGCGCGACAATTGAAGGGCGAGCGGCGCGGGATCCGGGGGACGACCGGTGATCCGGGGGACGGCCCGTCCGATCGGAGCGCCCCCATGGCACGATGGCAGCCGACCAGCGCGCCCGCCACGGCAGGTGCACGTGAAGGAGCGACGATGACTGACTCTCCGGGCTGGGCCGCGCCCGGATCCCCGTCCGACGGCCAGGGCTCCGACGCCGACCGGCCGGCCGCTCAGCCGTCCGGCACCGCACCCGGCGAGGACACCGCACCCGCCCAGGGCCCCGGCCCGGACTCCGCCGACAGCAAGTGGTCCGCCGCCCAGCCGCCGCCCGGCCAGTGGTCCAGCCCCGCCACCGGCCAGACCCCGCAGCCCGCCGCCCAGCCCGCGCCCCGGCCGCAGGCCCCCGGCTGGGACACCCGGCCCGGCACCCCGTACCAGTACCCCGGCGGCTGGAACAGCACGCCGCCCGCCGCCAAGCCCGGCGTGATCCCCCTGCGCCCCCTGGGCCTCGGCGAGATCCTCGACGGCGCGGTCGGCACCCTGCGCGCCCACTGGCGCTCCGTACTCACCATCAGCCTCGTCGTCGCCGCCCTCTCCCAGGTCGCCCTGCTCCTCGTACAGCGCGCCTGGATGGACGGCCTCCCCGTCGCCGACGACAGCCTCACCCGGTCCCAGGCCGTGGACGTCATGGGCAACACCGCCCTCTTCTACGCCTTCCAGTACTTCCTGGAGATCCTCGGGCTGCTCCTCCTCACCGCCCTCCTCGCACCCGTCGTCAGCCGCGCCGTCCTCGGCCAGACCTCCACCCTCTCCGGCACACTGAAGGCCGTACGCCCCCTCGCGCCGCGCATGCTCGCCCTGACCGGCATGCTGCTCGTGGGCGCCGTCGCAGCCGTCCTGCTCCCGGCACTCCCCGGCATCCTCGCGGGCAGCGCCGTCCTGACCGCCCTCGGCATCCCCTTCGGCTTCGTGCTCCTGGCCTGGTTCTACGTCACCTTCGCGCTGGCCCCGCCCGCGCTGATGCTGGAACGCGGCTCGGCGGTCGCCGCCCTCAAGCGCTCCGCGAAGCTGGTCAAGGGCGCCTGGTGGCGGATCTTCGGCATCAGCCTGCTCACCTGGCTGATCCGCACCATCACCGCCATGGTGATCGTGATGCCCTTCGCGGGCCTCGCCCTCGTCGCCGCCCCCGAAGGCATGACCAGCCTCTTCAACGGCTCCGCCGCCCCCAGCTGGACCTTCCTGATCATCACCGCGATCGGCGGCGTCGTCGGCGCCACCGTCACCCTGCCGATGCAGACCGGCGTCACCGCCCTCCTCTACATCGACCAGCGCATCCGCCGCGAAGCCCTCGACCTGGAGCTCGCCCGCGCCGCCGGCCTCGACGGCTACGGCACCCCGGGCACCGCCGAACGGCCCGGAGGCTGACGCACCGATGAGCACGGGGGGACTCATCACCACCAGCACCGCGGCCCTGCTGCCCGCCGCCGAGACACCACCACTGGCCACCCCGCGCGACGCCGCCCGCGAGGCGGCCGAACGCGAGCTGGCCAAGCCCGCCTACCACCAGGACGAGCCCGGGCTGCTCCAGCGCGCCCTGGACCGCTTCTGGGAGTGGCTCGGGGACTTCTTCGACCGCGCCTCCGGAGCCACCCCCGGCGGCTGGGCCGGCCTCCTCACCATCGCCGTACTGGTCCTCCTCGTCATCGCCGCCCTCTGGTGGCGGCTCGGCACCCCCCGCCGCACCGCCACCAGCACCGGCACCCTCTTCGACGCAGGCCCGCTCAGCGCCGCCGACCACCGCGCCGCCGCCGACGCCCACGCCGCGGCGGGCCGCTGGAACGAAGCCGTCCAGGAACGCATGCGCGCCGTCGTCCGCTCCCTGGAGGAACGCACCCTCCTCGACCCCCGCCCCGGCCGCACCGCCGACGAGGCCGCCGCCGAAGCCGCGCTCTCCCTCCCCGCGCACGCCGCCGACCTCCACGCCGCCGCCCGCGCCTTCGACGACGTCACCTACGGCGGCCGCACCGCCGACCCCGACACCTACGCCCGCCTGCGCACCCTCGACCTCACCCTGGAACGCGCCAAGCCGCTCCTGACGGGACCCACCGCATGACCGGCCCCACACCGCCCGCCCAGGCCCCCACACCGCCCGCCCAGGCCCCCACAGACACCCCGGACACCCCGCGGCGGACCTCCACCGCCCCCAGCGGCGCCCAGCGCTGGGCCCGGGCCCGCGGACTCCTCCTCGGACTCGGCATCCTCCTCGCCGCCGCCGTCACCCTCGCCGGACTCCAGGCCGGCGACCACCACGGCCGCCTCGACCCCCGCTCCGCCGACCGCGACGGCAGCCGCGCCATCGCCCAGCTCCTCAAGGAACGCGGCGTCACCACCCGCGTGGTCACCAGCGCCGAGGAAGCCGCCGCCGCGGCCGGCCCCCGCACCACCCTCCTCGTCACCGACCCCGACCTGCTCGGCGAACCCCAGCGACGCGCCGTCCGCTCCGCCATCGACCTCTCCGGCGGCCGCACCGTCCTCATCGCCCCCAGCAGCCTCAGCCTCCCCGACCTCGCCCCCGCCACCCACACGAAGTCCTTCGCCCACCGCGACGACCTCGACCCCGGCTGCGCCCTGCCCGCCGCCACCACCGCCGGCCGCGCCGGCACCGGCGACGGCCTCCGCTACACCACCACCCACCCCGGAGCCACCGCCTGCTACCCCAGCGACGGCCACCCCACCGTCCTCGTACTCCCCAGCACCACCAAGGGCGGCGACACCGTCCTCCTCGGCTCCGAACGGCTCCTGCTCAACCAGCACCTCGCCGAACAGGGCAACGCCTCCCTCGCCCTCCAGCTCCTCGGCTCCCGCCCCGACCTCGTCTGGTACCTGCCCACCCTCGCGGACATGCCCGCCGACGGCCCCGCCGAGGAGAAGAGCCTCCTCGACCTCATCCCCTCCGGCTGGCTCTGGGCCCTGCTCCAGCTGTTCGCCGCCGCCGCCCTCGCCGCCCTCTGGCGCGCCCGCCGACTCGGCCCCCTCGTCACCGAGAACCTGCCCGTCGCCATCCGCGCCTCCGAGACCACCGAGGGCCGCGCCCGCCTCTACCGCAAGGCCTCCGCCCGCGACCGCGCCGCCACCGTGCTGCGCGCCGCCGCCCGCGAACGCCTCGCCGCACTGGTCGGCGTACCGCCCGCCCAGGCCCACGACCCCGCCACCCTGGTCCCCGCCGTGGCCGCCCGCCTGCCCCAGGCCGCCGGACCCGACACGGCCACCACCCTCTTCGGCACCACCCCCGCCGACGACGCGGCACTCGTCGCGCTCGCCGACCACCTCGACGCCCTCGAAAGAGAGGTCCGCACCTCATGACGGCCACCACGGACAGCGCCCGCTCCTCCCTGGAAGCGCTCCGCACCGAAATCGCAAAGGCCGTGGTCGGCCAGGACTCCGCCGTCACCGGACTCGTCGTCGCACTCCTGTGCCGCGGCCACGTCCTGCTCGAAGGCGTCCCCGGCGTCGCCAAGACCCTCCTCGTCCGCGCCCTCGCCGCCTCCCTCGCACTCGACACCAAGCGCGTCCAGTTCACCCCCGACCTGATGCCGAGCGACGTCACCGGCTCCCTCGTCTACGACGCCCGCACCGCCGAGTTCTCCTTCCAGGACGGCCCCGTCTTCACCAACCTCCTCCTCGCCGACGAGATCAACCGCACGCCCCCCAAGACCCAGTCCTCCCTCCTGGAGGCCATGGAAGAGCGTCAGGTCACCGTCGACGGCACCCCGCGCCGGCTCCCCGACCCCTTCCTCGTCGCCGCCACCATGAACCCGGTCGAGTACGAGGGCACCTACCCCCTCCCCGAAGCCCAGCTGGACCGCTTCCTCCTCAAACTGACCGTCCCCCTGCCCTCCCGCGAGGACGAGATCGGCGTCCTGACCCGGCACGCCGCCGGCTTCGACCCGCGCGACCTGCACGCCGCCGGCATCCGCCCCGTCGCGGGCGCCCAGGAACTCGAAGCCGCCCGCAAGGCCGTCGAGGACACCACCGTCTCCCCCGAGATCGCCGCCTACGTCGTCGACCTCTGCCGCGCCACCCGCGAATCGCCCTCCCTCACCCTCGGCGTCTCCCCGCGCGGCGCGACCGCCCTCCTCGCCACCTCCCGCGCCTGGGCCTGGCTCACCGGCCGCGACTACGTCACCCCCGACGACGTGAAGGCCCTCGCCCTGCCCACCCTGCGCCACCGCGTGCAGCTGCGCCCCGAAGCCGAGATGGAGGGCGTCACCGCGGACTCCGTCATCTCCGCGATCCTCACCCACGTCCCCGTCCCCCGCTGATGGCCCTCACCGGACGCGCCGCCCTGCTGGCGGCCCTCGGCAGCCTCCCCGTCGGCCTCCTCGAACCGAGCTGGACGGGCCTCCTCGCGGTCAACGGCACCATCGGCTTGGCCTGCGCGGTCGACTACGCCCTCGCCGCCCCCGTACGCGGCCTGCGGCTCACCCGAACGGGTGCCACCGCGGTCCGCCTCGGCGAGACCGCCGACGTCCACCTCACCCTCACCAACCCCGGAACCCGCACCCTGCGGGCCCGCCTCCGCGACGCCTGGCCCCCCAGCAGCTGGCACCCCGGCACCGAAACCGACGCCTCCCGCCACACCCTCACCGTCCCCGCCGGCGAACGCCGCCGCGTCACGACCCGCCTGCGCCCCACCCGGCGCGGCGACCGCAAGGCCGCCCTCGTCACCATCCGCTCCTACGGACCGCTCGGCCTGTGCGCCCGCCAGGGCAACCACGACGTCCCCTGGACGGTCCGCGTCCTGCCGCCCTTCACCAGCCGCAAGCACCTCCCGTCCCGCCTCGCGCGCCTGCGCGAACTCGACGGCCGCACCAGCCTGCTGACCCGCGGCGAGGGCACCGAGTTCGACAGCCTCCGCGACTACGTACCCGGCGACGACACCCGCTCCATCGACTGGCGCGCCACCGCCCGCCAGCAGAAGGTCGCCGTCCGCACCTGGCGCCCCGAACGCGACCGCCACATCCTGATCTGCCTGGACACCGGCCGCACCTCGGCGGGACGCGTCGGCGACGCCCCCCGCCTGGACTCCGCCATGGACGCCGCCCTGCTCCTGACCGCCCTGGCCACCCGCGCCGGCGACCGCGTGGACCTCCTGGCCCACGACCGCCGCCCCCGCGCCCAGGTCCAGGCCCGCTCGGCCGCCGACACCCTCCCCGCCTTCGTCAACGCCATGGCCGGCCTCGAACCCGAACTGGTCGAGACGGACTCCCGCACCCTGGTCTCCACCATCCTGCGCAGCGCCCCGCGCCGCTCCCTGGTGGTCCTCCTGACGAGCCTGGACGCGGCCCCCGTCGAAGAGGGCCTCCTCCCGCTCCTCCCCCGGCTCACACAGCGCCACACGGTCGTCCTGGCCTCCGTGGCCGACCCCCACATCGCCGCGATGGCCGCGTCCCGCGGCTCCCTGGACTCCGTCTACGAGGCCGCCGCGGCCACCCAGACCCAGTCCCAGCGCCGCCGCACGGCGGAACAGCTCACCCGCCACGGCGTCCACGTCGTGGACGCCACCCCCGACACCCTGGCCCCCGCCCTCGCGGACACCTACCTGGCCCTGAAGGCCGCCGGCCGCCTCTGACCCGGCAGGTGTCCGCCGATCCGGCAACACCCCGCACCCAGCTGGATACGCTGGCCGGGCACATGCCAGGAGGACACCATGGCCGACCTCACTCCGGAGCAGATGCGCCGCCTGCACGATTTCGCGGAGCAGCTCTCAGAGCTGGTCGAACACCAGGAAGACCAGTGGAAATGGTGGTCGAGGTCGTCTCCCGTACGAACTCCCTGACCGACATCCGCGACGAGCTCCACGACTACCCGAGGATGGGGGTCCCGCTGTACGTCGTCGTGGACCCACGGAAGGACAAGAGGACCGTCACGGTGCACAGCGACCCCTCGGAGGGCCCCGACGGGATCCGCTACCGCAAGAAGGTCCCGCACGCTTTCGGGGACACCGTCACCGCCGGCCGGTGGACGCTCGACACGAGCAGCCTGAAGGCCTATCCCGCCGACTGGTGAAGCAGGTAGGGCCGCTTCGGGTCCGAACGGCCCGTAAACGCAGAAAAGCCCCGCACCAGAAGGTGCGGGGCTTTCCCACAATGATTGTTCGGCGGCGTCCTACTCTCCCACAGGGTCCCCCCT
>NZ_JBVJWV010000061.1:0-18823 GCF_055602105.1 Streptomyces sp. NPDC037421 | reverse complement strand
CGCGGCCGCCCCGAGGACGAGCACGGCAACAGCCCGGACAGCGCTTCCCACTCCACATCCGTCAGCTCATGACGACGCACCATGCCGACATGATCCCCCATCAGAAACCTTTGAAGACACAGCCTAGTGTCCTGCGCCAGTAGTTGATCGTTAGTTGTTGTGTGATTTCTACTGCTGGTGCGTTTGTTCCTCGTTGGGGCCTGCCGGTGGCCCGGGGCCGTGTCGGAGCCGCCCCCGGGCCCACCAGGCCCGCACCGGGGCGAAATCCGGCCATCCCGGGACGCGCCCGGGCGCTCGTTCCGCACCCGCCGTATTCGTGGCGGTGGTTGCCTTCACGGTCTGGGCCACCCTGACCCGCCCGGGGGCCAGCCCACCGAGCGGCATCTCACTGCCGCTGGAGGGCTGGTAGTCCCGGGGGGTGACTACTCCACGACGAGCGCGACCTGCAGCGCGGCCGAGGTCTTGGTAGCCGTCACGTTGACGCTCGCCTTGACGGCCTGGACACCCACCGGGGAGCTCTGCACCTCGTATCCAGCGGATTCGAGGGCGGTGGCGTAGGCGGCGAGCGCGGAGGTCGTGTCCGAGGTGGTGTAGGTGAGGACGTAGGCGCCGGTGGTGCCGGTGACCGAGGTCAGCTCGCCCTGGGGCAGGGGGAGGTCTGCGGGGAGGTCCGCGGGCTTCTGCTTGCCGTTGACCACGATGCTCGGCGTGGCGCTGGGGGTGGGCTTCGCGCTGCTGCCCGCCACAGGGCTGCTAGCCGCAGCGGACGGGGAACCCCCCTTGTCCTCCGAGGTGTCGGAGTTCGTCTGGGAGCAGGCGGTGAGGCCGAATCCGGCGATGATCACGGCGGCGAGCAGACCTGCGGGGTGTTTCGTGGGCATGGTGACGGCCAATCTCATGAAGGGTTTACGAGCGAAGTGAGATTGACATATGAAAAGTGACTTTGACGAGCGAAATCCAGCTCTTCGGCGGCGAGTTCACGGACCACACGCTCCCCGAGGCCGCAGCCCGGGGAGCTGCGGCCTCGTTACCTGTCACCTCAGGAACGCTTCTGCATCCGCCAGTGCTAAGGGCTGTCCCGTAATCCCCGGCGGGCGCACGACGCCGGCTACGGCACCTCGCTGCGTTGTCGGAACGCCCGAATACGCCCAGTATGGGGGCGCCCCTCCGCCTTGCGATGCACCGCATCCGACGCCGTGCGCTGATCCACCGGGGATTACGGGACAGCCCTTAGCCCAGTGCCTAGCGTCCTGCGCCGGAGATCCGTCGGCAGACGCGGGCGAGGGAGTCGAGGATCTCCTGGGCTGTCTTGGTCCAGATGAAGGGCTTGGGGTCTTCGTTCCAGTTCTTGACCCACTTGCGGATGTCGGCTTCAAGGGTCTGGACGTTCTTGTGTGCGCCACGGCGGATCATCTGGTCGGCCAGGAAGCCGAACCACCGCTCGACCTGGTTGATCCAGGAGGAGCCGGTCGGGGTGAAATGCAGCTGGAACCGTGGGTGCTTGCCCAGCCACGTCCTGATCGCGGGCGTTTTGTGGGTGCCGTAGTTGTCCACGATCAGGTGGACCTGGAGGTGCGCGGGAACCTCCTTGTCGATCCTGATCAGGAACTTCTTGAACTCCGCTCACTCCTCATCGAATCTCTCCTTTCGTGTCGTGCAACTGGTGATCGGGGGAACCTGCAGCGCCGGCCTGTCCCGATCGGCGGCTGACGTCGGCGGCGTAGGCGGCCCAGTCGCCGGCGGCGGCTCGCTGCCATTTGACGGCGACGGTGATGTGAAAGGAGCCGCAGATGCTGCAGCGGGCCTGTCGTTGGTGGCATGCCCCGCAGCGGGGCTGTTCGGTCAGTTGCGAGAGGTCGCAGGGGGCGGTGCGGCCGCAGATCGAGCAGACCAGGGTCGGCAGGGGACGGCAGCTGGGGCAGACCGGACCGTTCGACGTGCGGACGCTCACCGACCGGCGTCGGCTGCAGACCGTGCAGGTCTCCAGGTTGGCCGGGTCCTGGATCAGGCAGTTCGGACGCATTGGTCGCCCCTGGCTGTCGCGGGTGGCGGGCTCGCGGCGGGTGCCGCAACGTGCGCACTCCTCGATGCGGGACTTGGCGATGCAGTTGCGGCAGACCCGCTGCCCGTCCAGGGGTTTGCCGATGCGCACCGTTCTGTGGCACCGCGGGCAGGCTGGCCGGACGATCCGTCGACGGCGGCGGCGTGCAGCAGATCGATCAGCCGCAGGATCGCCGGGACCGGTGCGAGGTGTCCCTTCCCGGTCGGAGGGAGGGGTCGGCTTCCAGGGCCCGAGCCATCCTGCGCTGGTAGGCCAGGCGGGGCGAGGCCCCGCGGACCGCGTCGGCGACGACGTTCTTCCCGGCGAGCGGGTCCAACGCAGTGTCCAGGTTGTGGATCACTGTGAGGGGATCGCGTCCATCGACGTCGGGACACTTCGCGCACCGAGTGCCGCCGCTCCGGTCTCGGGTGGAGACCTTTCGGGTCTTTCCGCAGGCTGTGCAGGGCTCCTGCTGCGGGCCGCAGACCCCGCAGTACAAGTTCTGGCCGCGACGCTGCAGGGTCCGCAGGTCCTTGCCGCACTCAGTGCAGACAGGAGGTGAGATGCCGGTGGCCCCGGCTTCGCGCAAGGCGATGAGCAGGTTGCCGAGGCCTCGGGGCGCTGGTGATCGGCCATCGGGCAGCACGGCTGGACGCTCGGCCAGGGCGACCGCGAGCAGACGGGACTTGGCCCGTCCGCCGGCGACGGCGGCAACGACCGTCCGGATGGCCTCAGGTTCCAGGCAGTGGTCGGCAACGGCTATCAGGTCCGCGATCAGTCCGATCGGGTCCGTCACCGCGCGATCGTGGTGGTCGGGTGTGGTCACAGTCGGTCAGCACCCGTGATTCGGGCCCGTTTCGGTCGCAGGCTGCCCAGACCCTCCGGTTCCGGGGTTCCGCCGGCATCCGCCTTCCTCGGCCTCTTCGCGACGCCGGCCACGGCGAAGGGTTCGATGAGGTCGTCCATCGTGCAGTCCAGGATGTCCAGCAGGGCCATCAGGATCTTCAGGCTCAGACGCTCGGGTCGTTCGACGACAAGGCGGTAGACCTGGCTCGTGGACAAGGTGATGTCGCGCTCGGCCAGGGGCGGGATCAGGTCGGTGGTGGAGAACAGCCCGCGGTCCGCCATGACCTTGCGCAGGTGCCAGTGGTAGTCGAGCTTGGCGGCCATCATCGGGTCCTTCCTCGTCACGCCTCGGCGAACGCCGGGGCCAGTGCCTTGCTCAGAGCCGTGTTCATGAAGTCGTCGCTGACGTGGGTGTAGATCGCCGTCGAGCTGTCGCACTCGTGGCCGACCTGCTGCTGGATGAAGCGCCGGTCAACCCCGTCCTCGGTCAGGTGCGTGACGTAGGAGTGCCTCAGCGAGTGCGGGACCAGCTCCTTCGGCAGCCCCAGGGCATCCCGGTATGCCTCAAACCGGTCGTTGATCGAGCCGGGCTGCAGGCACCCACCGCGTTCGGTCACCCAGAGCGCCGGCTGATCGGGGAACCCGAAGCGCGGCCGGATGTTCTCGACGTAGTCCTGAACTGCCGCAACGGCCCAGTCCATCACCGACAACACGTTCCGGCGCCCGAACTGGCGAGCCTTCGCATTGCGGCCGAGGTCGACCACGTCGATTTTGGAGGTCTCGGTCCGACGCAGGCCCCACCCGTAGATGGGGCGATGGTGTTCCACTCGTGGCAGATCGCCACCGGGTAGGTGCCGAACGCCTCCTCGCAGACGGGTCCCCAGCCGTAGCGGCCGTCGACGAGGAACTCGGTGAACATCCGCACGTCGCCCTGGTAGCTGCGGATCGTCGACGGCGCCAGGTGCCGCTCGGCCGTCAGGTAAGCCGACCACTCGTCCATATGGCCCGGCGTCCACTGCCAGGGGTACTCGTTCGCGTACTCAAGAAACCGCCGGATCAGGCGTTCCCGGCCGCTGACGGTCTCCTCCCACAACCCTCGGGACCTCTGCTGAGCCCGCCACCCGCGCAGCATCGCATCGACCATCGGCGTCCTCGGGACGCAACTGGAGCACCCCGGAAACGAGTTCCAGCTGAGCCGATCCCTCCAGGGCCGCCCTGTGCTGATACACCACCACATGCCTCCCCCCTGACGGGCAGATCATGCATCAGATGGGATCACCTCGGCAAACCCCCTGTCCAGACTGCCAGCCCGTCGCTCCAACGGAGTGCGCCGGGCCGTTGCTGTGGCCTGGCGACCTGTGGCTTCTCGCCCACCTGATGCAATTCCCGAGGTAATGGTGACGTTGGGTATTGGAACTATCTGAATGCCTCGGCTGGGCTGTGGGGTTACTGGGGGAGCCGTAGCTCCTGCGATGTCTGGTCGGCGTCGATGTGGAGTCCGGAGCAGAGAAGGTTGAATGCCTGGGCTGCCGCTGTGGCGACGCTGTCGCGGGCGTCGGTGGGTTGTTCGCCGGACAGGATTTGTCGTTGCAGTTCGCGCAAGGCGGCCCGGTGTGTGCCGGCGATGGCCCCTGCGAGGAGCATCAGCATCGGGTGGTCGCCCTGGTTCGGTTCTTTGGAGATGTTCGGCGGGTGCTCGGCCAGGGCGGTCGCCAGCACGGCCTCGGCGCGTTCGCTGATCTCGCGTTCGCGTGCGCGCAGTGCGGCGCTGTCGTGGATGACCTGCCAGAACCGAGGTGCGTCGGAGTGGAGCCCTAGTGCGGGGTCGTCGTGCCGCAGGGCGGTCAGCAGGTCGTCGCGGATGGTCTCCACTGGGCAGGCGCCGGGTGCACGGTCGCGTACCAGCGTCGCGAGATGGCCCTCCACTTCTGCCTGGCGATCGAAGAAGAGATCTTCCTTAGTGGTGAAGTAGTTGAACACGGTGTTGGTGGAGACACCTGCGTGTCGTGCCACCTCAGCGACCGTGACCTGGTCGAAGCCGTGCTCCAGGAAGAGGGGCAGGGCTGCATCGGCGATCGCCGTGCGGGTCAGCTGCTTCTTGGTCTCTCGAAGGCCCATGCCCAGATGATAGTGTCACCACAAATTTGCAGTGACACCAAGATTTTTGGGGTGGGGTAAGCATGACTTTGCACTTCGGCATCTATCCCGGCGGGATCCTGGGCGACAACCAGGGCATCGTCCACCCGGTCCGCCCGGATGTGCCGGACCGCATCACCGAGGCGCTGGACACGCTCCAAGGCGACACGGCCAGCATGTCGGTGCGCGCCTACCACTCGTTCGCCGCGACCGTGACGCCGCTGGAACCGCCCACGCCCGCCGATCCCGCGACGTATCTCCAACGGGGCCGCAAGCTGGACCTCGTGCTGCAGTTCCGTGAGCCGTCCGGCGAGTTGGAGGGGTGGCTGGAGTTCGTCCGCGAAGCCGTTCGCACCGGTGGGCCGAACCTGGCATCCGTCCAGATATGCGAAGAGCCCAACGCCGACCTGCCCGTGGTCGACGGCAGCATTCCCAACGTTCTGAATGCGCTCGTTGAGGGGGTTGTCGCGGCCAAGCAGGAGGCGCGGGCCCTGGGTCGCAGTGTGGCGGTCGGTTTCAACGCCGTGCCGACCTTCAACCCGGCCGACACCTTCTGGTCCAAGCTCGGCGCCCTGGCTGACGACCGCTTCCGGCAGAGCCTGGACTACGTCGGCCTGGACTTCTTCCCGGACGTGTTCCGTCCCATCGCCGCCGAGCAGCTGGCGGAAGCGGTCACTGCGGTCCTCACCGCATTCCGGCGCACCGACCTGCAGAAGGCCGGCATCCCCGACAGCGTCGCGATCCGCATCTGCGAGAACGGCTGGCCCACCGGCCCGGACCGCAGCGAGCAGCGACAGGCTGCGGTCCTCGAAACCGTCGTGCGGACCGTGGCCGCCCTCTGCGCCGACTTGAACATCGACGGATACTCGTTCTTTGCCCTGCGAGACGCCGACAGCACTGCCGAGGGCCTCTTCCACCGTTTCGGCCTGCTGCGCGACGACTACACCCCCAAGGCAGCCTTCGACACATACCGGCGCCTCATCAACGAACTGGGCAGTCCGCCGGTCGCGCCGCACTGATCATCGGAGGCCACGTACGCCTTTTCCTTGCTGGAGCGATCGGGGGCTCGTTGGCTGATCTCGGCGGCGTAAGTGGCCCAGTCGCCTGCGGAAAGCCGCTGCCAGGCGACGGCGACGTCGGTGTGGATGCCCAGAGTGCGGGCGAGGACCGCGGCGGGGATCTCGGTGGCGAGTTGGAAGAGCGCGGTGCTGCGGGCCTGATTGGGACGGATCCCGAGCCGGTTCAGCCGCTGTGTCAGCTGTGTGGTGCTGATCGGCCGTCCGGGCTGTCCGCCAGGAAAGAGCCATCGAGACGGTGTCAGGGCGCCGATGGTTGCGTGGCCCTTGCGGTTCGCCGCGACTGTGCGGGCGAGGCGGGCGACGGGCTCGGGGAGCTGGACGGGGGCGTCGCCGAGGTGGAGACGTACTTCCTGGACGCCGACCTCGACGTCCTCGGTGGTCAACCGGTGGATCGCCGACGGCCCTTGGGCGTAAAGGAGGAGAAGCAGTCAGGCAAGGCGGTCTCCGGGATTGAGGTCGTCGTCGTGCAGGAGCCGACGTGCGACGTTCCAGCGGTGTTCGTCGTCGAGTGGCTGGGTGGGGCCGTGCCAGCGGACGGAGGGGACGTGCACGGTGGTGAGCTTGTTGGTGCGGCCCCAGCGGATGAAGTGCCCGGCTCTGTGGCGGTAGGTGGCGGAGTCGTCGGTGAGCCACCGGTCGAGGTCGGCCTGTCGGCAGGTTTCCAGGGTGAGGCCGTGGGCCGTCAGCCAGTTCAGGAAGACGACGGCCGCGTGGGTGCGTTGACGTGCGGAGGCGAACTGCTGCGGGGTGACGGGGCGGCCGTTGTTGCGTCTGCGGAGCCGCCGGACCAGGTGCCAGATCGCGTACCGGTGCAGGACTTTGCGTTGCTCGGGGTCTTTCTGTGATGCGAGGAGACCGGTGAGGAAGCGTTCGAGGCGGACCATGTACTCATCCCGCTCGGGCAGGGCACCGACACCGACGAGAACTTGGCGCAGGTGGGCGAGGGGCGGGCTGTCGGGCAGCTCGTCGAGGGCCTCGTGAGTCAGGGCTCGTCTGCCGGCCGCGAGGTCGGCCAGCACTGGAGACACGGAAGGCTTGTTGAGCCACCGATTGGCGGTGAGGGGGTGCGCGGTCGTGGCGATGTTGTGCCGGAGGGCTTCGAGACCGGGGTGGAGGGCATCGGACGGAGGGCCCAGGAGCTCGTCGAGGCGCCGGTTGATGAGACAACGAGCGCACTTGCCGGGGTGCGGGTAATCGGGATCGCTGCAGGTGGGGCGGGTGTGCCAAACCTCAGGGACGATGCAGTCCAGGCAAAGGGGCTGGTCGAGAGTGCCGGAGACGACCGCCGCGACGCCGCCGCAGGCCGAGCACGGCGCCGAGCGACCCTGACAGTCCAGGCACCACGGCCGACCCGTGACGCGGGAGATCCCGCAGGGCTTCTCCTCGCCGCAGATACTGCAAGTCGCGGTCGGCAAGGAGGGGCAGCTTTGGCAGAGTGGGCCGTCTGGCGTGCGGGTGTCCACAACCTTTCGTCGGCCGCCGTTGATGCAGGTCTCCAGGTTCGCCGGGTCGCTGACCAGGCAGTTCGGACACACTGGCCGGCCTTGGACGTCGCGGGTGGCGGGCTCTCGGCGGGCTCCGCATCCCGCGCACTCCTCGATGCGGGAGTGGGAGATGCACATGCGGCAGACCCGCTGGGGGAGGACGTCACTCCTATTGGATCCCATCCTCGAACTCTGGGTCGAGTCGACATGGGTCGCCCTCACCCGCGCTGACGCGTCTGCCCCGCGTCCGCCGGGCCGCCGCCCGCTGTGGCGCTGAGGCTGGCCGTAGAACAACTGCGGATCGGCGGAGGAGGGCTCGGGATGGTGCTACGGCCGCCAGTGGAGCCGATGCTCGCCCAGGCGCCCAGGCGCCCAGGCGCCCAGGCGCCCAGGCGCCCAGGCGCCCAGGCGCCCAGGCGCCCAGGCGCTCCCGGGCCCGGCCGCGCTGCGCGCGGGGGTGGAGTACGAGCAGAAGTTCGACGGGCACCGCGCGATCCTGTTCACCACGGCCGCGCCGGGTGGGCGGGTGCTGCTCCAGACCCGGCGCGGGCTTCTTGTCCAGGACCGGTCGCCGGACCTGGTCGCGGCCGCCGAGGCGCAGCTCCCCGGCGGCTTGGTGCTGGACGGCGAACTCGTCGTCTGGGACGTGGAGGCGGGCCGGTCGTCGTTTGAAGCGTTGCGGCGCCGTGCCGCTGCCCGCGGCCGCAGCGCCCCTTCCCTGGCCGCCCGGTGGCGGCCTACTTCGTGGCGTTCGACGTCTTGCAGCTCGCGGGCAGGAGCCCGCTGCCGGCTGAGGTGTTGGGCCCGGCCGCCGGGTGGCGGTCGGGCCTATGCTGGCGGAGCGGCGCTCACTCAGGGCGCGGTATTCACCCTGGAGGTCTGGTTGCTGCCTGTGGTGGCGCCGGGGCTCAGAACGTTGCTGCCCGTGTTGTTGTAGATCGGGAGCAGACCGCTGAGACTGATGGGAAGAATGGACGCGCCGTCCCCTCCGTTCGCCGTGTCGCAGCCGGGGCCGGGGATCGTAGTGGGGTCGTTGGCCGCGACGAAGTCCAATGAGGTGAACGCGCGGGCGGTGTTGGTAACCGTGCACGGAGCATCATCGGCGACGTTGACAGTGATCTCCACGACGAAGCCCTGGCGAGGACCCAGAGGGTCAACGCCGTCACAGGCGACGCTCGTTTGGAATCGGGTGAACTCGCACTGGACACCGAGGGGCGCCTGGAGGAGCCGCACCTGCGCGACGGTGAGTCCCTCTGGGAGGAAGTCCGTCATGCGCACCGATTCAGAGGTCGGCTCGTCACCGGAGTTGGAAACCGTGATGCGGTATGTTCCCACTCCGCCTCGGGGGAAGTCCCCATTGTGGGTCTTCGTGATTTCCAGCCGGGCCAGCGCGTAGGCCGGCGTGGCGCCTACGGCGAACGGCAGGGCGATGCCCAGCCCCAGGATGGTGGCGAGGGCGGACAAGCGGCGCCTCAACGTGTGGAGGGAGATCATAGGGGGCTCCTTCTGTGTAGGTCCGCCCGAGGCGTGGTCCCGGCCCCCAGAGGGCGGGGAACCCGGCTCAGGCGGACGCCTGCACACCCAGGAACGCAGCCGGGACAGCGTGATTACGGCTCCTACATCCCTCTCACTCGTCCGCCACAGCGCCAGGTTGCCCTTGAGGACCGTCCGAGTGATCGCAGGGTGCTCCTGCGGGGCCCAGGTGCTGTGTGCGAGGGTCACGACTGGTTCGGGGGCCATGACCTTTACAGAGACGAGACACCACCGAGGCGATCACCGGCACGGCATTCCTTGACGGGCGTGCGGTTCGCGGCCGCGTGGGAGTCCCGCGACGTCCTCGATGCCGTCCTGGCCCGTCAGGAGGTGGTGGCGGAGATCAGTGCCGACCGTGCGGTCGACCGCAGCGGGGTTTACCGGCACCCGGTCCGGTTCAAGCGGCTGCGTCCGGATGGGGCGCTCCTGCATGTGTTCGCGGTTCTACCGCTGCGGGGTGGCGTGGTGCGTTGCGCCGCCGTGTTCGCCTGTCTCGGGATCGGGCGCGGTGACGGTCGCTGGTTTGATGGCTCTGGTCAGTTCGCGGTTGGCTTCCCGAGCCGCGTTCAGGTCCGCCTGGCTCTCTTCCAGGGCCGCAGTCGGTTCGACGTTGCGCTGTTCCAGGCCGGTGATCCGGCGCTGGAGTGCGTCGATGTCGGTTGGCACCCCCAGCCCTGAGCCCTGCCATGCCTGATCGTCCAGCTCGCCGGAAAGCCGCTTTTACAGGAGCTGGATCCGCGCGGGGAGCCGGCCGTTGCGGGCCTGGGCGTGTGCGAGGTCGGCTTGGACCGATGCCCGGCTGACCGGCGGGGCACCGTTTCCCAGAACCTGCTGTGTTGGCTCGGTCTCGGTGGCGTGCACCAGTGCGAGGAGGTCCGGGTGCCGGTAGAGGAACGTCCGCCCCGCCCCGGGCTGCTGCGTTGACCGCGTTCACCACACGCTGTCGGCGCCGGGCGGAGTCGGCCCTGCGGCCGTCGCTCATCGCGGAGCTCACGCCGACCTCCTCGGCAGGACATCGGGCAGCGGCTGCCCGACTCGGCGCAGGCCCGGCATGCCCAGCATCACGCCGCGCCCGCGGCGTACGACCGAGACTGCCTGCTCGATCTTTGCCCGGTCCTCTGCGCTTCATCGGGTTCCGGGTTGCGAGTCTCATTCGGAGGTCTGGGGGATTCGGTGGAAGAGGCGGCCGCCCACGTCGATTCCGGTGGTGGTGCCGCTGGCGTTGCGGGTGTGGCGGCCGGCGGCCCGGCGTGAACCCGATCAGTCCAGCTGTGGCGGGATCCAGGCGTGGTGCCGAAGGATCATGCGTGTTGCGGCCCTGGAGGGTGTCAGTCGCATCGCCGTGTTCCGCAGGGTGACGGCCAGGGGGTGGGAGAGCCGCTGGCCCATTCTCCCGGCCTGGCGGGCGGCTTTCGCGACGGCCTGGCTGCGCGGTCGGCGCTCCAAGTCGTAGCGGGCGAGCGCGGCTTCGACGGTGGGCTCGGTGCCGAGGGCGGCGGCCAGGGTGACCGCGTCTTCCAATGCCTGGCAGGCGCCCTGCCCGAGGTTGGGGGTCATCGCGTGTGCCGCGTCGCCGAGCAGCGCGATCCGGCCGGCTGTGTACGAGGGGAGTGGCGTGCGCAGTTCGTTGACGTCGTGGTGCAGTACGTCCTCGGGCCGGGTCGCGTCGAGCAGGGCGGGGATCGGCTCGTGCCAGGCGTGGAAGCGCCTGCGTAGTTCGTCCAGAGGGTCGGGGAACCGCGTCCCGGCGGGGAGGCTGAGGACTGCGTGCCACTCGGCCCGCCCGTCCAGGAGGGCGATGTGCCCGAACTCCGTGCCCCGGCCCCAGGTCAACTCGAAGTCGGTGCCCGGATCGACGGCGTGCTCGGTGATGGCGCGCAGCACTGTCGAGCCGCTGTAGACCGGGCCGGGGTGGGTCGGGAAGAGCCGACCGCGTACCTTGCTGCCGATGCCGTCGGCAGCCACCACCAGATCGGCGTCCAGGACCGTGCCGCCGCAGCGGACTCGAACCGCCCCGGTCCCGGTCTGCTCGACCGAGTCCGCCTCGGAGCCGATCAGCAGTGATTCGGCGGGCAGGAAGTCGCGGAGCAGTCGGTGCAGAGTGGAGCGTGGGATGCCCGTGATCGGCGTGCCCACCGCCTTCTCCAGCGCCGAGCCGTCCATCCGGGCCAGCCAACCGCCTCGCGGCGTGCGCGTGCCCCCGCAGTACTGATTGCGCGAGGCGTCCCGTACCGCCCCGCCCACACCGAGTTCGTCCAGGGCCCGGAGACCGTTGGCGGCCAGCGAGATGCCCGCCCCGGCGTCCTCCCGCCTGGCGGCGCGCTCGACGACCGTGACGTCCCATCCGATGCGGCGCAGGCCGATCGCGGCGGCCAGCCCGCCGATGCCCCCGCCGACCACCACTGCCGTGCTGCCCATGTCGAAGCCCCCGTTCTTCTACACCTGTAGAAAGAAAATCTATCCGAGTCTCTACAGGTGTAGAAAGGGGCTATGGCTTCCGACCGGCGCACCCTCCTCGCGGACACGGCAATCGACGTACTCGCCGACGAAGGGATCCGCGGCCTGACCCACCGAGCAGTCGACCGCAGAGCGGCCATGCCACCCGGCACCACCTCGGCCTACTTCCGCACCCGAACCGCGCTGCTCACCGCACTCGTCACACGCCTCGTCCAACGCGACCAAGCGGAACTGGACACCATGCCCGGACAACTCCCGCCCATGCGCACGGTCGAGGAGCTGGTGGACGGCATGGCACTGCTCACCCGCCGACGGCTCACCGGAGAGGGCCGCCGACGCTCGCTCGCCCGCCACGCCTGCATGGTCGAGAGCGTGCGCGACCCCGAACTACGCGAGATCCTCGTACCCCGAGAGAACGCAGGGCGTGAAGCCGTCCGGCTGTTCCTCATCGCGCACGGCGCCACGGACGTCGAGAACCGCACGCACATCATGCTGACCTGCACCGATGCCCTGGTCCTGGACCGGCTCCTGAACGGCGGCCAAGTCCAGCGCGAGGCCCTCGAGGGCCTGGTCGCCGCCGCTCTGCGGTAGGAACCGCGGCCGTGCGCCCACGCGCCCCAACGCCCGGGGCCTACCCGGCCTTCGGGGTGTTGGCCGGGACGGGCTTCCACTCCGGTCGCCCAGCGCGGTGGCGGCAGCGCCTGGCACGCGGTGGTCCTCAGCCCGGACGGCGACGCCGCGCGGTGACGGTGTCCGGGTCCGACGGCACCATCACCGCGAACACCCCGCTGAAGGGGCGGGCCGCCTCCGCGAAGTAGCAGCTGCCCACTTCTTCGCGCCGTACGAGCGGCACGACCGCGAACTCGCCCACGTGTGCCTGGCCGCCACCAGCCCTTACAGCAGCGACGCCGTACAGACACCGAGTCGAGCACGGCGTACTCCTCGTCACCCTTACCGGCCAAGGAACAGTCCTGCGCCTGGGGTCCGCCGCAGACGGCAGCGCGGACCCGCTCCGACGGGACCTCCGGGACGAGCCGGTGCCGCTGCCCGCACGGACACGGCGACGGCGCCCACGCACACCCACGGCACAGCGCAACCCAGCCGTGCCCGGTCGAGTTCGGCTCTAGCGGTCCCTCGTCCCCGCAAGCCGGGCAGCCGGGCAGATCAGCGCCGTCCAGAAGCGCGTTCTGCCGCCTGACGTACTCGGACAGTCGCAGCGGTGGGTGGCGAAACGGGTCTTCGAACCAGGCACGCACCGGGCTCTCACCAGCTCCGCAGCCACCACGGCCGAGGGTTCGGTACAGCCCGCCGCCCGGCCTGCTTCTCTGCCCGGCGCTGCACGGCGTACTCCTCTGCCCGCACGAGCCACAGCACCCGAGCCTCGTACAGTTCCTCCACGGCCCGGGCCAACGCGTCCGGGTCAGCCTCCAGCCGCCGGGGGATCGCGGCGCTGAGGGTGAGGTGGTGGTATGTCGCCCGCAGGCCGTAAGGAGCAAAAACGGTGAGGCAGGTGCGCAGCGCGCTGTGCCGCCGGTGGAGGGGGAGCCGGGCATCGTGCACGCGAGCCCGGTGGGTCAGGAAGCTGGTCACTCTGTGAGCTCCAGGTCCAGTGCCCGGGCCAAGGCGGCCGTGACGGCGGCGGCGTGTGTCTTCAGGTGTCGGTCGGCCCAGGTACCGGCAAGGCGGAGGAAGTCCCGCAAGTCCGCCCCGGCAGCAGTGACGAGTGCGCGCACCTGATCCACCGGCAGTTCGATCACCGGGCCGCCGTCCATCGCGTGGGTGTCGAGAGTCAGCCGGACGGTGTCGCCGACACGTTCGGCCGACGAGGACGGGTCGTGGCCGAAGTAGGAGCAGCCGGTGCCGTCCAGCACCTCCCGCCGGTCCCGCCAGGTTTCCAGGCCGTTGCAGCAGCCCGGCTCGACGAAGACGGTGCCGGTGGCTGTGTCGGTCACCCGGAACCCGCCGGCCGCGAACAGGCCGGGCATAGTGAGCAGCCCGTGCAGGAACGCGCCGAGCGGGTCGCTCGGCCACGGCCCGTGCTCCTCCTCCGGCTCGAAGCCCTTGCAGTCGGCGATCCGCATGACCGCCGTGCCGACCTCCGCCGGAGTCAGCTCCCCGTCCAGCACGAGGTAGCCGTACGACTTGTGCTCGCCAACCGGCCAGAGCGCGAAGTCTTCGGCTGCGAAGATCTCCAGCACGGGTTGCATCACAATCACACAGGGATGATGCCGGACCGGCCGCCACATCGCCACGGGCTTCAGCTGCGGCATCGGGCTCGGCGGGTGCCCGCTATCTGCGCAAGGCGGATCATGTCCTGGCCTCTGTCGGCATTGAAACAGCCTCTATCTGCCACCGTCGACTCGGGGAGCACCGCCCGTGCTGATGGCCCTGCCGCGTCCATCGGCAGGTACCTGCGGCTCAGGCCGCCGTGTGCCCGGCTCGTCGAGGACGCTGCGGCGCGGCATCAAGGACTGCCCAGAGCCGCCGGCCGTCCTCCCCGGTGTCCGTGCCCACGGAGTCGACCGTGGGCAGCTGCGCCACCTCGCTGAGCACGGTCTCCTCCGGCGGCCCGGCGACGTGGCTCAGGACTGCGACGAGCACCTTCTGGTCCTGGTCGCCGAGGTGCACGCTGATCCGCCGTCCTCCGTCGGCGACGGCCGCCGTGACGAGCTGCTGGACAGCTACCTCAAGGACGCTTTCGTCCAGCGCGGGATAGTCCCACCCCCGTAGGGTCTCAACCGCCTGGCGGGCCGCCTTCCTGGCCGCCCATTCGTCGGCCCTGAACGTGAGAGCGGCCGTACGCCTGTTCCGCATGACCATGCGCGGTCGCGGTACCGCCACGGCAGTCTTGGGCTTGGTCGTCGGCTGCGGCCGTGGAGGCTCCACTGGCTTCTTCTGTGGAGGGGGCGACTTCGGCGGATAGCTCGGCGGCAGCTTCGGCCTCTTGGCCTCGAGACTGGTCAACTCGGCCTCCTCACAACGCGGAACACCATCCTGGCAGGCATCATCCCCACAAAGACGCGAATCACCCCACTCCATGCCGACTTGTGGTCCCGGCACCGCCGTCATGCTGCGGCCGCGCGCGTCGGCGTTGGCCCCATTCCGTCCGCGACCGCAAGATCGGCTTCCCCCGACGTCACGAGCCTGTGCTCCGAGCTCGGCGTCCGCGACAGGCCAGCTCTTCATCACCGCCTACAGCCGAGCCCGGTGTCTCCCTCCCGGCCGTGACCTCGCCCAAACGAGACCCCGATGTGGGCACCAGCCGCGTCGTGGCCGGCGGGGACAATACCTACGCCCATCCGCCACTGGCTCCTGCCAGCGTGGTCCGGGGTCCGGTTACGTGTTCCCCGACGTCCACCCGGATCAGGTGGCCGCCGTGGCGCGTCGCCGGGACCTGCCGGTCTTCCTCAACCGGCATGTGCCCCTGGGCTTGGGCCAGGCCGCTCGCCGCCTCGGCGTCCGCCGCGTCGACTTCGACGCCGTGGCGCGCCTTGGTTGGGTCGCGCCGGTCGGTGCGGTGGAGATCGACTACAAGCGGCAGGGCGGCGTCACGGTCCCCCTCTACTCGGCGGAGTCTGTCGCGCTGCTCCCTGTCGTGCGGCCGTCGGTGGACTGGCTGGCGGTGTAAGCCGCCCCCGCGGGAGCCCGCTCCCCGCTCGCCGCCCTGAGCCCGGATATCCCGGGTCGGGACTGGGTGCTGCTGGCCGAGGCCGCACGCATGGCCCGGGTGGACCGGGCCGCGGTGGTGAACTGGCGCCGCCGGAACGATGATTTCCCCTCCCCGGCCGGCGGTACGGACATGCACCCGCAGTTCGACCGGGCGGCGATCGTGGCGCGGTTGCTCGCCGGCCCATGACAAGATCGGGGTGCCCATCGGGATGCCGTCGGCGTCGCTGACCGTGGCCGGTGCCGGGCGCCGTACGTCCCGGTTCCGGCTCGACGGCCCGCACCTAGTTCTGGCCGACGGCGCGGAGGGGGAGGACCAGCTGTCCGGCTGGTCCACGGACGCGGACGCCGACGAGCTGGCGGTCTGGGCTGTTCACGAGCACCTCTGACCAGTGGGGCAGCTACCGCCTGCAAGATCGCTTCCCGTAGGCCGTGTGATCGTTTCCCGGAGGATCTGCGGAACGGGTACGGTCCACGGCATGGTGGGCGACTTCGATACAGCTGTGGCCATGCACGACGGCATATCGGACCAGTCGGAGGCATGGGACTTCATCCGGGCCTTCGCGACTTGGTGGTACGCGCCCTTGACCGATGGGGACGGCTTCGGCGAGGAAGAGCTCCAGCATGCGGAAGGCCGGCTGGGTCTGTCGCTGCCTACCGCTCTGCGTGAGGGATACCTGCTCTTTGGCCGTCGTTCGGCGTTGTCCGAGCACCAGGACCCGATGCTGCCTCCCTCAGAACTCTTCGTACACGAGGACCTCGGTGGTGTGCTGTGCTTCCGCAGCGAGAACCAAGGGTGCGCCTTCTGGGGGGTGCGCATATGCGATCTGGGCGAGACCGACCCGCCAGTCGTCGTGCAGTCGCGGGACGGTTGGCGGCCCTTCATGGATAGGGTCTCGCTGGCGTGTGTGGAGCTGGTCCTGTCGGAGGCGCTGTTCAGCGAGGGGCGGCTCTACAACGCGTGTGAAATGCCGCCTGATGTTGCGGATATGATTCCGCAGCTCTATGAGCGAGTCGCTCTCCCGGATTACCCCATGTGGACGGGTGACGACGACTCCCCGGTCCGCTGGTACTCCGCTCCCGGGCTTCTTCTGCGGCAGGACGGATTGACGGCTTACAGCTGGCTGCACGTTCGGGGGCGAAGTCTGGCCCACCTCACCGCGGCCTGCTCCTCTGTCCCAGGCCGATGGGCCCAGTGGCAGGGAACGGAGCCGGCCGTCGTCGACGAGCTGCCTTTCTAGTCCTCCTCTAAGCGGACCCGGCACGGTAGACCTGCAGGAGTCGGAAGAACTCCTCAATCGGCGTCGAGCCTTCCGACGTGTTCCGTTCGATGTCTGCTGCCCAGCCATACGACGCGTTGCTGCCGCCGAGGTGTTCCTTGAGCCACTGACTGAACTTCCAGAAGCTGAAGTTGCCGCATCGACGGGCGACAACTCTCGTCCACGCCGTAGGGACATCAAAGGGTCGTCCGTGCGGACCTACCGGACATGGCTCTTGTGGGTGCGGGATGCTCTGGCCCGGAGCGAGCGCGGGGAGGCGGCCCCGGCCCGGATGCACGCAGAGACCAGCCCGCATCAGCCCTACAGTCGTGCAGAGCTCGCAGGCTTGCGGCACTGGGCCTTGCATCTGCCTCGTCAGCAGAAGACCGATGCCCTCGCGCTCCTCGGTCTCGGTGCCGGCTTCGGACTGACGCCAAGGAAGATCGCGGCATGCCGAGGAAGAGATCTGCGGCGGCAGCGTCAGCCGGTCCGCTGATGCACACGTCCGTCAACCGTCTGGTTCCACTCGTGGCCCGTGCCGCCTGGGACGGGGTTCTCGGGGAACTCGCAGATCACATGGGCAGCGGGTACCTGTTCCGGCCTCGCCGCACCACCGAGTACTCCAAGAACCTGATCGGCTCCTGGCCGCTCAACCACCGGCTGCCGGACGGCTTGCCGATGGTGTCGGCGGGCAGGGCGCGGGTGACGTGGATCGTCGCGCTGATGACGGCGCGGATCGATCACCATCTGATCGCCCAATCGGAACGGATCAGGGGATGCCGGCCGCGGCCGGTCACCGATGCTCCGGCGGAGACCCGGACTCCAAGGTGGGACAACTTCTCGCCCTGCTGGAGAACTCCAGGGCCCTTGACCTGATCGCCCTCGAACTCGCCGAGCGACCGGGACCCAAGGGCCTGCCGGTCCGCACCGTGCTGGTCGGCGTGCTGCTGTCCCTGCACTACCACCGTAGTGCGACCCTCGCCGACGTCTGCCGGGTCCTCCTCGACCAACTGCGGCCACCAGCTCGTGCTTGGCTGGAGGTGCCCGACCCGGCCACGGTCGATGTTCACGGCCGGCACGCGTTCACGCGCCGGGTCTACCGCGCGTTCGACCGGCTCACCACCGCCCTGGGCCCCCATCGCTGCGACCGGCGCCGCCGCCTGCCCACGGTCGAGGCCCGACGGGTGATCGCGGCCTGGGAAGACGAGGCAGGAGTCGAGCAGGTCCGCCGCCGGAGGGTGCGGCAAGAGATCAGCGACCGGCTGGTTCTGGTCACTGTCCGCCTCGCCCACCAGCGCGGCCTCTTTCGCGGCTGGCGAGGCGATATCGGTATCGACACCACCCCGTTCCCCGCATGGCACAAGCCCCACCCGGACTGGAAGAACCTGTCGTCGGTCGAAATCACTGCCGGCTATCACCACTGCGGCGGCTCGAAGGACGGCACCTTCGGGCACTCCGCCACCCTGCTGGTCGCTGCTTCCCGGCGGCACCCGCAGGACACCCCCAGGCGGGCAAGCGCGTCAGCCGGCACCCACAACTCGCCCTCGGCGCCGTCCTCGACACCCCGGGGAAGTGGCCCGGCCCGAATGCCATCCACAGCCTCACCAGGCTCGTCCCGTTCGGGTTCCCCATCGGGTTTCTGGCCGCCGACCGCGCCTACACCGACCAGCAGACCGAGAACTTCGCCGCCCCGGCCCGCAGACTGGGCCACCGCCTCGCCCTCGACTACAAGCAGGACCAACGAGGCGTCCAGGGCACCCACGCGGGAGCCCTCCTCATCGACGGCTCCCTCGCCTGCCCCGCCATGCCCCGCGCGCTCGCACAGGCGACGACCAGACTCGACGACGAGGCCGTACGCGACCTCGCCCACAACCCCGACCTGCAGGACCAGATCGCCCAGCGGGAGCCTTACTTCCTCAAGGTCAAAAATCCGCCGACCCACGCGGCGCCGTTCGCTATCAGTGCCCGGCTGCCGGGCCCTCTCCCGAGTCGCATGCTCCCGTTACAACCAGGTCCACCACATCCCGCCGCCAAGGCCGGTCGTCGTCGACCTGACCAACCCGCGATCCGCTCAGGCGCACCTCGCGGCCAAACCGACCGTCCCGATCTCTCAGGCCGAACGGCTGCGGCCTCCACCCAAGAACGAGCTGCCCGGAATGGGCCTTGACCCCAAATGTTGAACACGTCTATGCGGTTTGGGCCAGGGTAGTCGCTGCTGGTCGGAGGGCGTTCTCGTAGGCGATGGGAGACCGTTGACCGAGGCGGGAGTGTCGGCGGCGGGTGTTGTATCGGGTCAGCCAGCGGAAGGCGTCGAGCCTGGCC
>NZ_JBVJWV010000060.1:0-19835 GCF_055602105.1 Streptomyces sp. NPDC037421 | reverse complement strand
CCCCCCCCCCCCCCCCCCCCCCCCCCCCCCCCCCCCCCCCCCCCCCCCCCCCCCCCCCCCCCCCCCCCCCCCCCCCCCCCCCCCCCCCCCCCCCTGCGCACGTCCGGCCGGTACGCGTCCCGGCCCGGCACGCGTCCTGCCTCAGTGTTCGTCGGCCAGGATCAGGTACAGCTTCTTGCGGGCGTCGTTGATGACCGCGACGGCCTTCTCCCGCTGTTCGGGCGAGCCGGTCTTGAAGACCTGCCCGAAGGCCTCCATCAGACCGCCGGCGGCGGCACGGACCTCGTGCATCGCCTCGAAGTCGAAGCCGCGCCCGGCGTCCGCCCAGGGGGCGTCCGGGCCCGACTCGGCCTCGGTGCGGCCGGCGTCGGTGAGCGTGAACAGCTTCTTGCCGCCCTCGCTCGCGCTGGTGATCAGCCCCTCGTCCTCGAGCAGCTGCAGGGTCGGGTAGACCGAGCCCGGGCTGGGCTTCCAGGCCCCGCCGCTGCGCTCGCCGATCTCCTGGATCATCTCGTAGCCGTGCATCGGCCGGTCGGCGAGCAGCGCCAGGATCGAGGCGCGTACGTCGCCCCGCCTGGCCCGCCCGCGCGGTCCGCCGCGTCCGCCCCGCCCGCCGAAGGGCCCGCCCCCGAAGGGCGGCCCGAACGGCCCAAAGGCGGCGCGCAGCCCCCTGAACTCCTCCCGACGGTCCGGCCCGCAGTGGCCGTGGCCCCGTCCGTGTTCATGTCCGTGGTCGTGCTGTCCGCGTGAACGCATCACTGCGCTCCTTTCGTCATCCCTGCCATGTCCGTCATGCCAGTCGTCGTTTCGACTCCTTCACTATCACTGATCCATCGCGATGCGTCAACGATATATCGGAACCTGTCGCCGACAGTCGGCCCGTGTGCGGCCGTGACCAGGCCAGTCACCCGGGATTGGCCTTTGTCCGCGATCGGGGAACCCCCCTACGGTCGGCCCATGCGCATCCGAATCGTCGACGCCTTCACCGACCGCCCCTTCCAGGGGAACCCCGCCGGAGTCCTCCTCCTCGACGGCGGCTTCCCCCCGGACGCCTGGCTCCAGCAGGTCGCCGCCGAGGTGAACCTCTCCGAGACGGCCTTCGCCCACCCCCTGCCGGCGGGGGGCGACGCCGACTGGGCGCTGCGCTGGTTCACCCCGGCCGCCGAGGTGGACATGTGCGGCCACGCGACCCTCGCGACCGCCCACGTCATCGCCGCCGCAGGCCTCGCCCGGGGCCCGATCCGATTCGGCGCGCGCTGCGGGACCCTCACCGCCGAGGTCGCCGAGGACGGCACGGTCACGATGGACTTCCCGACCTCGTCCCTGACCCCGCTGGAGCCGGTCCCGGAGGTGGACCGCGCGCTGGGCGCCGAGGCCAAGTCGGTCCACGACACCGCCGACCACATCGGCGACCTGCTGGTGGAGCTGGCCGACGAGCGGACCGTGCGCGAACTCGCGCCCGACCACGCGGCCCTGCGCGCCTACGCGCGGCGCGGAGTCATCGTCACCGCGCCGGCCGAGGACCCCTCCCGCGGCTACGACTTCGTCTCGCGCGGCTTCTTCCCCGCCGTCGGCGTCGACGAGGACCCGGTGACGGGCAGCGCCCACACCGCCCTCGCACCGTTCTGGGCGGCGCGGCTGGGCCGTACCGGGCTGACCGGCCTCCAGGGCGGGACGCGCAAGGGCCTGGTCCGGGTCCGGCTCGCGGGCGACCGTACGCTCCTGACGGGCCGCGCCGTCACCGTCATCGACGGCGAACTGCTCACCGCCCCGTAGGCGCTACGGGGTGGGCAGCCAGCCGACCTTGCCCGCGAGCAGCGCGTACCCGCCGAAGGCCACGATGTCGAGCAGGGCGTGCGCGACGACCAGGGGGCCGACCCGGCCCCAGCGCCGGTAGGCGAGGACGAAGACGACGCCCATCACCACGTTGCCGATGAACCCGCCGATGCCCTGGTAGAGGTGGTACGAGCCGCGCAGCAGGGAGCTGGCCAGCAGCGCGGCCGTCGGCGACCAGCCCAGCTGGCCGAGCCGGCGCAGCAGGTAGGCCAGCACGATGACCTCCTCCACCACGGAGTTCTGCACCGCGGAGAGGATCAGTACGGGGAACTTCCACCACACGTCGGGCAGGGCCTCCGGCACCACCGTCAGGTTGAAGCCGGTGGCCCGGGCCCCCAGGTAGAAGGCCAGCCCGGCGCTGCCGATGCCGGCGGCCACGAGCGCGCCCCGGGCCAGGTCCGGGCCGGGGCGGGTGCGGTCGAAGCCCAGGGCCCTGAGCCCGGGCGCGCCCTCGCGGGTCAGCAGGTGCGCGACGAGCAGTACGGGGACCAGCGCGGTCGCGATCCCGAACAGCTGCCAGGCCAGGTCCAGCCACGGCCGCCCGGGCGCGTAGGAGCCGTTGAGGGTGGCGGCCTGGTCCTTGAGCCCGCCCGGCTTGGTGAGCGAGCCGATGAAGCTGATCAGCGCCGAGACCCCGCTCGCGCCCAGCGACAGCGCGAGCACGAGCAGGGTCTCGGTGCGCAGGACCCGGCGCCCGTCCTCGCGCAGTTCCACGACCACCGGCTCCGGCTCGACCCGCACGCCTGACTCCCGTCCCGTTCCGACCACCACCCCATACTGCCTCCTCGGCGGCGGGAGCGGATCAGCGGGAAGGGATCGGCGGAGCGGGACGGCCCTCAGCGGCGGACCGCCCGCGTGGCGTCCACCTCCTGTTCCTCCAGGCCCACGGGCCAGGTGTGCACGGGGTCGCCCTTGTGCATCAGCTCGCTGTAGCGCCGGGTGGTGGCCGCGAGGGCGGCGTCACGTTCCAGTCCGCCCGCGAGCGCCCGGTGGTACGTGTCCACCTGCCAGGTGGCCCCGTTCACCCGGCGCCGGCACCGCTCCTCGATGATCCCCAGGTAGTGGTCCCGGTCGGCGGGTTCGATGCCCCAGGCGTCCAGCCCGGCCGCGGCCATCGGCAGCAGCTCGTCCAGCACCAGCCGCACCGCGGGCACGCTCACCAGCCCCCCGGCCCTGCCCTTGCGCGGCCAGCGGATCCGCGCGTCGATCCCGTACCGGCAGGCCGCGTCGAAGTTGGCCTCCGCCTCGGCGAAGGACATCCGGGTCCACACGGGGCGCGGCTCGTCCGCGAGGGTCCGTACGAGTCCGTAGTAGAAGGCGGCGTTGGCGACGACGTCGGCCACGGTGGGCCCGGCGGGCAGGACCCGGTTCTCCACCCTCAGGTGCGGCACCCCGTCGGCGACCCCGTAGACGGGCCGGTTCCACCGGTAGACCGTGCCGTTGTGCAGCACCAGCTCCTGAAGGCTCGGCACCCCGCCCTCGGCGAGCACCCGCAGCGGCTCCTCCTCGCCGCATATCGGCAGCAGGGAGGGGAAGAAGCGGACGTTCTCGGCGAAGAGCTCGTACACCGAGTCCACCCACCGCTCCCCGAACCACGTCCGCGGCCGCACCCCCTGCGCCTGGAGTTCGGGCGGCCTGGTGTCGGTGGCCTGCGTGAACAGCGGCGGACGCGACTCGCGCCACAGCTCGCGCCCGAACAGGAACGGCGAGTTGGCACCCACCGCTATCTGTACGGCGGTCACCGCCTGCGCCGCGTTCCACACGTCGGAGAACCGGGCCGGGGTGACCTGGAGGTGCAGCTGCACGGAGGTGCAGGCGGCTTCAGGCACGATCGAGCCGGTGCTCCAGGTCAGCCGCTCCACCCCGTCGATGTCGAGCCGGAAGTCCTCCCCCCGCATCATCAGGATCTGCTCGTTGAGCAGGGAGTAGCGGTCCACCGCCGAAAGGTTTGCCAGGGCCAGGTCCGCACGGGAGATGGTGGGCAATATCCCGATCATCACGACGCCCGCGTCGATCTCCGCGGCCTGCCGGTGGGCGTAGTTGAGTCCCGCGCTCAGTTCTTCGGAGAGCTGGTCGAATACCCTCCCGTCGAGCCGGTGCGGGAGTACGTTCACCTCCAGGTTGAACATTCCGAGTTCGGTCTGGAAATCGGGGCTCGCAATCCGCTCCAGCACCTGCGCATTCACCATGCGCGGCAAACCGTCGGCACCCGCGAGATTCAGCTCGATCTCCAGCCCCATCATGTTCTTGGGACGATCGAACCTCTTCTCCGCCAGAAGCCGCTCCAGCCCCTCCAGGCACTCGTGGAGCTTCCTCCGATACCGATGCCGATCGGACAGGTCGAATCCGCCTGCCACGACCTTCTCCCCCATCGAAGCGTCCCTCCTCGAGTGGGCCAGGCCCGGAGCACCCGGGCGCACGTCACGGTCGATGATGCCCAGGCACCGTGATCCATAACGCGGGCCGGGGGGGCTTGGCGGGGAGCGCGCGCCGGTATGGCCCGATGGGCGCTCCGGCACATTCACCTGGCAACCCGCGGGACGCAATTTCCCTCTGGCCTTTGCCGGTTCCCGATTACCGAAGGTTTCCAGCCGAGCGCCCTTGGGGTAACCTCCGAGGTCAGCGCGGCATGTCCGCGTGCAACCGGCATGAATACCATGACAGCGGGACCGGAAGGCGCCTTGCCGACAATAGGCGGGACGGCTAGCCGAAACACTGCGTGAACACATGTCGTATAAACTCCGCAAACGAGGCAGAGAGTTGGCGCGCGGCCATTGCCCCAAAGCCCACCTCTGACCCCAGAATGCGACAGCGCCGTCCGCACCTTCCCCCGCACCACAGGTCTCCCAAGTGAGAGGCGACCCACCATGCCGCTGCATGTTCCCCCGGCTCCCGCGCCCGCCCTGCGCAGCGTCCTCGCGGCACTCGGTTCTCCCACCGCCGCCCACGAGGCACACACCCCCGCCCTGCGCTCGTTCCAGGGCCCGCTGACCGCCGAACTCCCGCTTCCGGTCCACGTGCTCGACCGCCTGAGCGTGTCCGGCCACACCGCCGGCGGCCGCCCGCCCCGCACCCGGCTCACCGGCTGGCGGTTCCTGATCCGCAGCGGCGACCGCTTCGTCGCGGCGGCCGACACCCGGCTGACCCCGGACGGCTGGGCCTTCTCCCATTTCTTCGAGGGCCCCTACGTCGCCGCGACCGAACGCGCCCTCCGCCAGGCGGAGTCGCTCGGCAAGGGCTACCAGCCGAGGCTGCTGTCCGTACCTGAGCTGTACATGCTGACCCTGTGGCTGCACGGGGCGGTCGGCGCCGACGCCGCCGCCGGCCTCCCCGCCGCCGCCGACCTGCTGGTGCCACTGGCTCCGGCCCCGCCCGGGATCGCGCCCTTCCGGCCGCATCCCGTCTCGGAGCTGCTGCCCGTCCTGACCCACCGGCTGACCCCGGCCGCCCCACCGGTCCCGCCCAGCCTCGCGGCCCCGGCGGCTTGACCCGAGTGACCCATTCGGCCTAGTCCGCTCGGGTCAATGCGAACCACCCGAAATGACAGGGGAGTTGGCCTGAACCGCCCGCACGGGTGATGCGTCCTCATTCCAAGAGGACAGCTGCCGGGAAATACCTGCGAAGCAGCCGTCCTGGGGGAACACTGAGGACATCCTCCCCGCAGGTGCGGGGACGACACAGGGGGACGGCCATGAATCACGCATCGAGCCGTAGCGAACAGACCACACCGCAGCGAAAGAACCCATCCATGTGCCAGCACCAGCCCGCCTGCCCGTCATCAGAATCCGCCGACCGGGAGGCCGCGCGCCCGGTGGCCAACCACCCGGAACAGGGCTGGAGCCTGCTGTGCAACGGCGTCCTGCTCTTCGAGGACACCGGTGAGCTGCTGCCGGACGGACAGATCATCGCCCCGCACCGCCCGCTCGCGGCGGCGTAACCGGCACCGGACGGCAACGACGCACGGACGAAGAAGGGAGGGGCCGGTCCCGGAGCTCAACGCTCCGGGACCGGCCCCTTCACCGTGTGACCGGCCCGTCAACGACGGGCCCGGCTGCCACGCCTCAGTTGTCGTACTCGTCCAGCGGCGGGCAGGAGCAGACCAGGTTCCGGTCACCGAAGGCGCCGTCGATCCGGCGCACCGGCGGCCAGTACTTCTCGGCGGCGGAGACCCCGCCCGGGAAGACGGCCTCGTCGCGGCTGTACGGGTGGTTCCACTCGCCGCCCAGCGCCGCGGCGGTGTGCGGGGCGTTGGCGAGCGGGTTGTCGTCCACCGGCCACTCGCCGCCGACGACCCGCTCGATCTCGGCGCGGATGGCGATCATCGCGTCGCAGAAGCGGTCGATCTCGATGAGGTCCTCGGACTCGGTCGGCTCGATCATCAGCGTGCCGGCCACCGGGAAGGACATGGTCGGCGCGTGGAAGCCGTAGTCGATCAGGCGCTTGGCGATGTCGTCGACGCTCACGCCCGTGGCCTTCGACAGCGGGCGCAGGTCGATGATGCACTCGTGCGCGACCAGGTTGCCCGGACCGGTGTAGAGGACCGGGTAGTGGGGCTCCAGGCGCTTGGCGATGTAGTTGGCGCCGAGCACCGCCACCTGGGTGGCCCGCTTGAGGCCCTCGCCACCCATCAGGCGGACGTACGACCAGGAGATCGGCAGGATGCCCGCCGAGCCCCACGGCGCGGCGGAGATCGGGCCGACGCCCGTCTCGGGGCCGGCGGTCGGCTGGAGCGGGTGGTTCGGCAGGTACGGGGCCAGGTGCGCCCGGACACCGACCGGGCCGACGCCCGGGCCGCCGCCGCCGTGCGGGATGCAGAAGGTCTTGTGCAGGTTCAGGTGCGAGACGTCGCCGCCGAAGTGGCCCGGCTTGGCCAGACCCACCAGGGCGTTCAGGTTGGCGCCGTCCACGTACACCTGGCCGCCGGCCTCGTGCACCTGGGCGCAGATGTCGGCGACGTGCTCCTCGAAGACACCGTGCGTCGACGGGTAGGTGATCATGAGGACGGAGAGCTCGTCGCGGTACTGCTCGATCTTGGCGCGCAGGTCGTCCGCGTCCACCTCGCCGTCGTCGGCGGTCTTGACGACGACGACCTTCATGCCGGCCATCACGGCGCTCGCGGCGTTGGTGCCGTGCGCGGAGGACGGGATGAGACAGATGGTGCGCTGCTCGTCGCCGTTCGCCCGGTGGTAGGCGCGGACGGCCAGCAGACCGGCGAGCTCACCCTGGGAGCCGGCGTTCGGCTGGATGGAGACCTTGTCGTAGCCGGTGACCTCGCAGAGACGTTCCTCCAGCTCGTTGATGAGCGTGAGGTACCCCTCGGCCTGCTCGACCGGGGCGAACGGGTGCAGCTGGCCGAATTCGGGCCAGGTGACCGGCTCCATCTCGGTGGTCGCGTTGAGCTTCATGGTGCAGGAGCCCAGCGGGATCATGCCGCGGTCCAGCGCGTAGTCCTTGTCCGAGAGCTTGCGCAGGTAGCGCAGCATCGCGGTCTCGGAGCGGTGCTGGTGGAAGACCGGGTGGGTCAGGTACGCGTCCGAGCGCAGCAGGCCCTCGGGCAGCGAGTCGGCCGTGACCGCGTCCAGGGCCTCGACGTCGGCGGTGACGCCGAAGGCGGCCCAGACCGCTTCGAGGTCCGCGCGCGTGGTGGTCTCGTCGCAGGAGACCGAGACGTGGTCGGCGTCGGCCTGGTACACGTTGACCCCGCCCTCGCGGGCGGCGGCGACGACCTCGGCGGCCTTGCCGGGCACCCGGGCGGTGACGGTGTCGAAGAAGGAGCCGTGCACCAGCTCGACCCCGCCGGCCGTCAGGCCCGCGGCGAGGAGGGCGGCGTAGCGGTGGGTGCGGCGGGCGATCGTCTTCAGGCCGTCGGGGCCGTGGTAGACGGCGTACATGCCGGCCATGACGGCGAGCAGCACCTGCGCGGTGCAGATGTTGCTGGTGGCCTTCTCGCGGCGGATGTGCTGCTCGCGGGTCTGCAGGGCCAGGCGGTACGCCTTGTTGCCGTCCGCGTCCACGGAGACGCCGACGAGGCGGCCGGGCAGCGAGCGGGCGTGCTTGGCCTGGACGGCCATGTAACCGGCGTGCGGGCCGCCGAAGCCCATCGGGACGCCGAAGCGCTGGGTGGTGCCGACGGCGATGTCCGCGCCCAGCTCGCCCGGGGAGGTCAGCAGGGTCAGGGCGAGCAGGTCGGCGGAGACGGTGACGATCGCACCGAGCTCGTGAGCCTGGTCGATGACCGGCTTGATCTCGCGGACCGCGCCGGAGGCGCCCGGGTACTGGAGCAGCACGCCGAAGACACCGCGCTCGGCGATCTCGGCGGGGATGCCCTCGGACAGGTCCGCGACGACGACCTCGACGCCCGTGGGCTCGGCGCGGGTCTCGATCACGGCGATGGTCTGCGGCAGCGCGTCGGCGTCGACGAGGAAGACCCCGCCCTTGACCTTGCCCACGCGGCGGGCCAGCGACATGGCCTCGGCCGCCGCGGTGCCCTCGTCCAGCAGGGAGGCGCCGGAGGTGGGCAGGCCGGTCAGGTCGGCCACGAGGGTCTGGAAGTTCAACAGCGCCTCCAGGCGGCCCTGCGAGATCTCCGGCTGGTACGGGGTGTACGCCGTGTACCAGGCCGGGTTCTCCATGACGTTGCGCAGGATCACCGGCGGGGTGAAGGTCCCGTAGTAGCCGAGACCGATCATCGAGGAGAGCACCTGGTTGCGGTCGGCGAGCGAGCGGAGCTCGGCCAGCACCTCGGCTTCGGTGCGCGCCTCGGGCAGGTTCAGCGCCTCGGCGGTCTTGATCACATCCGGTACCGCGGCGGCGGTCAGCTCGTCCAGGGAGCCGTAGCCCACCTGGGCGAGCATCTTGGCCTGCGCTTCGGCGTCCGGGCCGATGTGACGCTGCTCGAAGGGGATGCCGCGCTCGAGCTGGGAGAGCGGAATGCGGTTGGCGGTCATGACGGAGGCCTCCTGGTCGTATGACCTGCGAGGGGCACCACGGCGCGGGCACCCGGACGGCCTCCCCCTCTGTCATCTCAACCTGAGAGCTTCACCGGAGTCGCGGGGTTCGCCCGAGAGCTCCGGCTTTCACCGTCGGTGAGGGGAGGTACCGGCACTGCGGGCCCGGCGCCTGCCCCTGCTTTCCAGAGTGGCCTCGTCACGTGCGGTACGTATGCCTGAGAGATTCCGGGGAGGATTTGCTCCTTCGGCGCCTCCGTCGAACTCACTCGGAGGACTCTCCCGCACAGGGTCAACAGCCGTCACCCAGCCTACCAGCGAGGATCTCGACCCTCCCTCGAGTGGCCCCCTCTTCAAATATGCACTTCTGTAGTCATTACGCATGAGCTGTGCATCACTGCGACCGTACGGAGGGACCGTGCAGACCGACATCGATCCCCGCAGCCTGATCGGCCGCAAGGCGTTCGACCGCAACGGCACCAAGATCGGCACCGTGGACGAGGTCTACCTCGACGACGCCACCGGCGTCCCGGAGTGGGCCGCCGTCCGGACGGGCCTCTTCGGCCGTGACGCCTTCGTCCCCCTGGAACCGAGCGAAGTCGTGGACGACGCCCTGCGCGTGCCCTTCGAACGCTCCCTGATCAAGGACGCCCCCGATTTCGGGGTCGGCCGCCACCTCTCCCCCGAGCAGGAGCTCCAGCTCTACCACCACTACGGCCTCGACGTGGCCCTCCCCTCCGACTTCCAGCGCCCCCACCCGCCGGACACCCCCTAAGGGCTGTCCCCCTTCCCCACCAGGGGCAGCGGGTCGGAGGCCTCGAGCTCCGGGTCGTCCAGCAGGAAGGTACGCACCCGGCCCGGGGGCGATCCGGGCCGCTCGAACCGTACGGTCACCCGCCCGACCCCGCTGCCCTGCACCCACCCCGGCCCGTACACCGCGTGGTGTACGTCGCTGCCCGCCGCCCAGTGCCGCGCGGGAGCGGCCCCGGCGCCCTCCAGGACCGCCGCGGGCCCCTCCGGGGGCCCGCCTTCCGGGGCGGCCCCGGCGGCGCCCTCCTCGCCGCCCTGCGCCTCGGCCCCGGCCTCCTCGGCGGTGGCCAGCGCGTGGGCGAACAGGTCCTCCTGCGTGTAGTCCGCGAGCCCCGTCACCCCCACCCCCAGCAGCCGCACCCCGCCGGTGGTGTCCACGCCCTCCAGCAGCCGCGCGGCCGCCTCCCGCACCACCGCCGGGTCGTCGGTGGGCCCGCGCAGCGTCTCGGAGCGGGTCAGCGTCGAGAAGTCGTACCGGCGCACCTTCAAGACGATGGTCCGCCCCGAGTGCCCCGAGGCGCGCAGCCGCCCCACGCAGCGGTCGGCGAGCCGCTGCACCTCGTTCCGGATCCGCACCCGGTCGTGCAGGTCCACGTCGAAGGTGTCCTCCACCGAGACGGACTTCGCGTCCCGCTCGGCGACCACCGGCCGGTCGTCCAGCCCCAGCGCCATCCGGTGGAGCCCCACGCCGTGCGCCCGCCCCACCATCCGCACCAGCTCGTCCTCGCCCGCCTCGGCCAGCTCCCCCACGGTGGTGATCCCGGCCCGGCGCAGGTGCTCCCCGGTGGCCGGCCCCACGCCGGGCAGGGTGCGCACGGGCATGGGCGCGAGGAGCTCGCGCTCGGTCCCCGGTTCGATCAGCAGCAGCCCGTCCGGCTTGGCCTCCTCCGAGGCGATCTTGGCCAGCATCTTGGACCCCGCCAGCCCCACCGAGCCGCTGAGTCCCGTGAGGGCCGTGATGTCGGCCCGCAGCCGCTCCCCCGTGGCGCGGGCGCCCGCCGAGTCGAAGGCCGCTCCGCCCGCCTCCAGGTCCACGAAGGCCTCGTCCAGGCTGAGCGGCTCCACCAGCGGCGACAGCTCCCGCAGCAGGGCCATGACCAGCTCGCTGACCTCGCGGTAGAGGGTGAAGCGCGGGATCAGGTAGGCGCCGTTCGGGCAGAGGCGGCGGGCCTGCGCGGTCGGCATCGCCGAGTGCACCCCGAACCGCCGGGCCTCGTACGAGGCCGTGGCCACGACCCCGCGCGGCCCGAGCCCTCCGACGATCACGGCCTTCCCGCGCAGGCTGGGCTTCGACGCCTGCTCCACGGAGGCGTAGAAGGCGTCCATGTCCAGGTGCAGGATGGTCGGCGCGGCTCTCACAGCACCGATGCTGCCCTACGCCACTGACAACGCGGTGATCACCGGCCCTCGACCCACCGCGGGGCGCGGCGGGGGGGGTCAGACGGCCCGGTTCCGGCGGGCCGCCAGCTCGTCTGCCGGGTTGTGGCCCACCAGGGTCTCACCGGTGTCCACGCGCTCCCCGTGCAGCTGCGACAGCGCGTTCTCCACGTCGCGCCAGACCACGCCCACCGCGATGCCGAAGACGCCCTGCCCGCCCTGGAGCAGGCTCACGACCTGGTCCGGCGAGGTGCACTCGTACACCGTCGCGCCGTCGCTCATCAGCGTCATGCGCTCCAGGTCGGAGAAACCCCGGTCCCGCAGGTGCTGCACGGCGGTGCGGATGTTCTGCAGCGCCACCCCGGTGTCCAGGAAACGCTTGACGATCTTCAGGACGACCACGTCGCGGAAGCTGTACAGCCGCTGGGTTCCCGACCCGTACGCGGGCCGCACGCTCGGCTCCACGAGTCCGGTCCGCGCCCAGTAGTCGAGCTGCCGGTACGTGATCCCCGCGGCGGCACACGCCGTCGGTCCGCGGTAGCCGACCTGCTCGGACGCCGGGCCTTCGCTCACCGGTCCGACCGGCGCGGCCGCCGGCTGACGGTGCGCGGAACCCGCTGCGCCGCCGTGCACCGGGTACGGCCCACCGTCGCTCCGCGCGGGGGTGCCCCCGGTCGTACCGTCGCCCGTGATCCTCACGCCGACCCTCCGTCCTTGACCTGCCACCTTGAAGGTAGGCAGTGACCAGGGGTGCGTCAACGATCGCCACACTCGGCACGCCGAGTGATAATCACCCTGAGAGTGGTTTCCCGTACCCCGTTGCGGGGAAAGGCTACTCGAATGGGGTGACAGTTCCCGGTGGACGGCACGGCCGTCGGCGCGGCTACTGGGGCCCCGTCCCGAAGTCCTCGGGAGAGATCTGGTCGAGGAACTCGCGGAACTTCTCCACCTCGTCCTCCTGCTCATCGGGAATGGCGATTCCGGCGTCGTCCAGCACGCCGTCACTGCCGTAGATCGGCGTTCCCGTGCGCAGGGCCAGCGCTATGGCGTCCGACGGCCGCGCGCTCACCTCGACCCCGCTGGCGAAGACCAGCTCCGCGTAGAAGACGCCCTCCCGCAGATCCGTGATCCGGACCTCGGTGAGCTCCTCGCCGACCGCCTCCAGCACGTCCTTGAAAAGGTCGTGCGTCAGCGGCCGGGCAGGGGCCATGCCCTGCTGCGCGAAGGCAATGGCGGTCGCCTCCCCAGGACCGATCCAGATGGGGAGGTACCGATCGCCTCCCACTTCACGCAGGAGCACGATCGGTTGGTTGGAGGGCATTTCCACCCGGACACCCACAACGTCGAGCTCGTTCACACAGCAACCCTAGGACCTGCCCGGCAGGTTTGGGTAGTCGGGGCCCCACCGGGACCCATCCGGTCAGTGCGGACGGAGCCCGAGAGCGGTCTGCACCAAGGCCTCGTGGAGCCTTACGGAGAGCCCCGCGAGCTCTCTCGTCGTCGCTTCGGCGTGCGCCCTGGTCTGCGGATTGCGGTGCCTGCGCAGCGGGGCGACGAGCTGCTCCACCAGACCGGCCTCCCGGTCCGCCGCCGCCTTCATTCCCCGCAGGTGGCGGGGTTCGAGGCCGAACCGGCCGAGATCCGCGATCAGCCGGGCCACGATGACCGTGCCGGCGTCGAACCCGCCGCCCGGCACCTCGGAGATGAGCCCGTACGACTCCCACTCGACGAGCTGCGCCTCGTCCACCTCGGCGGCCGCGATCAGCTCGGCCCGGCCCACCCGGGCCGCCGGCGGCGGCTCACCGTCCGCCTCCGCGTACCCGCCGGAGGACTGGGCGCCCTCCACGGACTCCCCGTGCGCGGCGGGCGCGGGGATGCGGATCTGCTCACCGCGGTCGAGCGCGTCGAGCTGCTCCCGGATGACCTTCAGCGGGAGGTAGTGGTCACGCTGAAGGCGCAGGACGCGCGCGAGCCGCTCCACGTCCTGCGTACTGAACTTGCGGTATCCGGAAGGCGTGCGCCGGGGCTCGACCAGGCCCTCCGCCTCCAGGAAGCGGATCTTCGAGATCGTGACTTCGGGGAACTCGTCCCGCAGCGTGGTCAGCACCGTACCGATGCTGACCAGCTGCCCGGCCGAGCCGGCGGTGCCGTTCTTCGGGGCACCGCCCGTCGGGGTACGCAGCATGGAACCTTCCCTGGGGTCCCCCCGGAGGGTGTCCGGGGGTGGGGTGCCCCCCGGACGGTGTCCGAGGGGGTCAGACGCCCCGCAGGCTCGCGTAGAAGACCAGCCGGTACTTGCCGATCTGCACCTCGTCGCCGTTGTGCAGGGCGACGGACTCGATCGGCTCGCGGTTCACGTACGTGCCGTTGAGGCTGCCCACGTCGGCGACCGTGAAGCCGCCCTCCGGGCTCCGGCGGAATTCGACATGCAGGCGGGACACGGTGATGTCGTCCAGGAAGATGTCGCTCTGCGGGTGCCGGCCCGCAGTCGTCAGTTCGCCGTCCAGCAGGAACCGGCTGCCCGAGTTGGGCCCGCGCCGCACGATCAGCAGGGCGGAACCGGGCGGCAGCGCCTCCACCGCGGCCTGGGCCTCGGGAGAGAGCGAGGACGACACGTGCTGGCCCGACCCCTCGGCCTCGTAGGCCTCCAGGCCCGAGATCGAGATGGTGGACGTGGTCTCCGAAGCGCGCTCCGGCGTCAGACCCGGCCGCAGCGGCGCCCCGCAGTTGGAGCAGAAACGGCTCGCCGCATCGCTGCGGTGACCGCACCTTCCGCACGTCTGCTCGGCCGACATGGACGGCTCCTCGCGCCGCGGCTGCCCCGCGGAGGCACTGGTGGCATAGGGGTCAGAGGCAAACCCTCCACCCGCACTAGAGGTTGATGGTTCACCGAAACCTATGCGTCCGGAACCAGCGGGGTCAACGGACGACGCGCCGCGCCCGCCCGAATTGTCACCCGGGCCGGCCACCTCGTCGCGGAAGAGCGGCCTGTCGCCCTGCCCTTCCCCTTCCGGCTGCCCCGCGCGGTGCCGCGTCGCACCGCTTTCCTCGTTCTTCTTCTTGCCGAACAACTTCTCAAACAACTTCACGGGCGATTCCCCTTGACCGAAACAGACCCGCCCGTGGGGCAGGACGAACTCTGCATGCACACACCTGCCGACCCGGACATTCTGACAACGTCCGTAACCACCAGACAGTTTCCACCACGCACGGCGACTTCCGTGCGTCGACCCCCCGCAGGCGTCGGCCCGCGTGAGCCTGTCCACGTTCCGCTACGCATCACGGCGATGACGACCGAGCGTAGTCAGGCTGCTTCGCAGCCCGCAAGGCATCCACAACGATCTTCGCCGACCGTGTGACGGCGACCGTGGCCTGTTCCTTCTCCATGGTCTGCACCACACCTCCCGGGATGTTCAGCGCGGGCTCCAGATCCTGCGGCTTGCCGATCACCTTGAACTCGTAGGGCTGTGTGATCTTCTTACCGTCGATCCCGACCCCGCCGCCCTCGTCGGAGAAGTACGAGCCGGCCACGACGCGCACCCCGTTGATCTGGATCGCCTCCGCCCCGGCCGCCCGCAGCTCCTGGAGGGTGTCCAGCAACTGGTCGGACCTCACCTGGCCCTTGGTGTCGGTGATCCGCAGCGTGATCCCCGGGCCCTGTGCGGCCACCGTACCGGCCAGGATGCCCAGTTGGCGCTCCTTCTCAACCGTCTGACGGCGGGCCTCTTCCGCCTGGTTGGAACTGCTCTGGAGCTCCTTGCGCTGATCGTCCAGCCGCTGCTTCTCGTCCTCCAGGCGCTGGGTCCGCCCGTCCAGCTCGTCGAGGATCCGTACGAGGTCCTCCTGGCGGGCACCGCGCAGCGGGGCGCTGGAGTCGCTGTTGGACCGGACCTGGATCGCGAGCCCGAGGCCCAGGACGAACAGCAGCAGCGCGACGATCAGTTGGGCCCGGCTGAACCTGGGCGGCCACAGCCCGGCGGCCAGGCGCTGGCGCCCGGTCTCCTGCGGCCCGGCCGGCCCGGGCCGGCCGGCCTGGTGCGGGGGCTCCTGGGGCCGCGACGGCTCGGGTTCGGGCTGCGACTGCGACTGCGACTGCCCGGGGACGTCCGGCTCCCCCGGCGGGGTGTTCTCCGTGCTCATCGGCCTCACGCCCGGAAGACGTGCCGGCGGATGGCCGCGGCGTTGGAGAAGATCCGGATGCCGAGGACGACGACCACACCCGTCGACAGCTGCGAGCCGACGCCCAGCTTGTCACCGAGGAAGACGATCAGCGCGGCCACGACCACGTTCGACAGGAACGACACCACGAAGACCTTGTCGACGAAGATCCCGTCCAGCATCGCGCGCAGACCGCCGAACACCGCGTCGAGCGCGGCGACCACGGCGATCGGCAGATAAGGCTCCACCACGGCCGGCACCTCGGGCCGGACCAGAAGCCCGACCACCACTCCGGCCAAGAGGCCCAGTACCGCGATCACGACGCACCCTTCTTCGGCTCTGCTGCTGTGGCTGTGCGGACGGTCAGGCTCGACGCCGCCGGCAGCCGTACCTCGTCCATCGGGGTCAGGCTGTAGCGGATCCCGTAGCTCTCCTGGAGGACGTGCAGGTACTGACCGTCCACGGAGTCCTGGAACGTGGTCCCCAGCCGCTTCTTGTCGCCCACCGCGAGAACCTCGTAGGGCGGCACCAGCGGCTTGTTGTCGACCAGTATCGCGTCACCCGCGGCCCTGATCGCCGACAGCGCCGTCAGCCGCTGCCCGTTGATCGAAACGGCCTCCGCACCCGCCTGCCAGAGCCCGTTGACGATCCGCTGCATGTCCCTGTCGCGCACCCGGCCGGTGTTCGAGAACCCGGCGCTCTCGCGCGGACCGCCACCGCCGCCCGACGAGGCGCCCTTGGCATCGTCCACCACCAGTTTGACGCCGGGACCGTGCACCTCGGTTGCACCCGCCAGCAGTTCCACCAGCCGGCCCCGCTCCCCGACCTGCTGCTTCAGCGCCGCGCGCTGCCGGTCGGCGACCTCGGTCCGCAGCCGCTCGGTGTCGCGCTCCAGAGCGTCCGCGTGGTCGTTCGCCCGCTGCACCCGGTCGATCAGCTCCTGGCGCTCCTTGGCCAGTACGGGAGCCGCTATGCGCGCCTGCGCGGCACCGAGCGTGACCACCATCGCGGCGAGCACCAGCCCCGCGGCGAGCGCCAGCTTGGCCTTGAGGGTACGGGGCAGCCCCGCCGTACCGTCCGCCTCGCGCCGGGCCGAGGCTTCCGCATAGCCCTCGTCGAGGCTGTGGTCCATCACGTGGGTCAGCAGCGACATGGACGCGTCCGGGCGCGCGGGCGGTGTGGCCGAACTCCGGTTGTTGGGCGGCTGCGACATGCCGCACATCGTTGCATGTCGCCCCCGCCAACACCCAATGCGCCCGCCCGGCGGACCGGGCCGGGTCACTCCCCGCACCCGGCCCGCCGGAACCGCTTCCCCCGGGCGACGGGCGCCGGTCAGTGCTGCCCGGCTCCGTCCACGACCGCGCCCCACTCGTCGAGGAGCGCCTGAGCGGAGGCGTCGTCGGGTCCTTCGGCCCACAGGTGGGTGACCGCCTCCGCCGGGTCCGGCAGGACCAGCACCCAACGCCCGTCGGCCTCGACCACGCGCACCCCGTCGGTGGTGTCCACCTGCCGGTCGCCGGCCGCCTCCACGACCCGCCGCATGACGAGCCCCTTCGCCGCCCACGGCGTGGGCACGTCCCGCTTGAGGACGTGTGCGCGCGGGATGCGGGCGTCGATCTGGCTCAGGGTGAGCTGCGTACGCGCCACCAGCCCGATCAGCTGCACGAAGGCCGCCGAACCGTCGAAGACGCTGCTGAACTCCGGGACGATGAACCCGCCCCGGCCGTCCCCGCCGAAGATCGTGGTCTCCTCACGGCCGACCCGGGTCAGGTCGTCGGGCGAGGTCGTCGTCCACTCCACCTGGGTACCGTGGTACGCCGCCACCTGCTCGGCGACGCGCGTGGTGGTCACCGGCAGGGCCACCTTGCCGCTGCGCTTCTCGGCGGCGACCAGGTCGAGGAGCACGAGCAGCGCCCGGTCGTCCTCGATGATCCGGCCCCGCTCGTCCACCAGGGAGATCCGCTCGCCCACCGGGTCGAACCGCACGCCGAACGCCGCCCGCGCCGACGCCACGATCTCCCCGAGCCGCACCAGCCCGGCCCGCCGCGACTCCCGGGTCTCGGTCGGCCTGGACTCGTCGAGACCGGGGTTGATCGTCAGAGCGTCGACGCCGAGCCGGCCGAGGAGGCTCGGCAGCACGAGCCCGGCGCTGCCGTTCGAGGCGTCCACGACCACCTTGAGCCCCGCATCGGCGATCCCGGTGGTGTCCACCCGCCGGAGCAGCGACCCCGTGTACGAGTCGAACACGCTCGACGGGAACTGCAGGTCGCCGATCTCCCCGGGGAAGGCGCGCCGGTACTCCTGGCGTGCGTACACCCGGTCCAGCTTGCGCTGCTGCGCCTGCGAGAGGTCGGCTCCCCGCTCGTCGAGGAACATGATGTCCACCGAGTCGGGCACCCCGGGCGAGGTTCTGATCATGATCCCGCCCGCGGCACCACGGGCCGTCTGCTGACGAGCCACCGGCAGCGGTACGTTCTCCAGGTCGCGTACGTCGATGGCGCTGGCCTGGAGCGCCGAGATCACCGCACGCTTGAGCGCACGGGCACCACGGGAGTGGTCTCGGGCCGTGGTGACGATCGCGCCCTTCTTCAGCATCGTCGCGTAGGCGCCCGCCAGCTTGACCACCAGCTCGGGGGTGATCTCCACGTTCAGGATCCCGGAGACGCCCCGGGCGCCGAACAGGTGTGCCTGGCCGCGGGACTCCCAGATCACCGAGGTGTTGACGAAGGCGCCGGCCTCGATGGTCTTGAACGGGTAGACGCGCACATTGCCCTGGACAATGGATTCTTCACCCACGAGGCACTCGTCGCCGATGACGGCCCCGTCCTCGATCCGGGCGGCCCGCATGATGTCGGTGTTCTTGCCGATGACGCAGCCGCGCAGGTTGCTGTGCGGGCCGATGTAGACGTTGTCGTGGACGACGGCCTTGTGGAGGAAGGCCCCGCTCTTCACGACCACGTTCGACCCGATGACCGTGTGCTCCCGGAGCTCGACCCCGGCCTCGATCTTGGCGTAGTCCCCGACGTACAGCGGCCCGCGCAGCACGGCGTCCGGGCTGACCTCGGCCCCTTCGGCGATCCAGACGCCGGGCGAGATCTCGAAACCGTCCATCTCGACCTGGACCTTGCCCTCGAGCACGTCGGCCTGCGCCTTGACGTAGCTCTCGTGGGTGCCCACGTCCTCCCAGTAGCCCTCGGCCACGTAGCCGTAGATCGGCCGGCCTTCCTTCATCAGCTTCGGGAAGACGTCGCCGGACCAGTCGACCGAAACGTCCGGGTCGACGTAGTCGAAGATCTCCGGCTCCATCACGTAGATGCCGGTGTTGATGGTGTCCGAGAACACCTGCCCCCATGTCGGCTTCTCGAGGAAGCGCTCGACCTTGCCTTCCTCGTCCACGATGGTGATGCCGAATTCCAGCGGGTTCGGCACCCGGGTCAGGCACACCGTGACCAGCGCGCCCTTCTCCTTGTGGAAATTGATGAGGTCGGTGAGGTCGAAGTCGGTCAGCGCGTCGCCGGAGATGACGAGGAACGTGTCGTCCTTCAGGGCCTCCTCGGCATTCTTCACGCTGCCGGCGGTGCCGAGAGGCTTCTCCTCGTTGGCGTAGGTGAGCTCCATCCCGAGCTCCTCGCCGTCACCGAAGTAGTTCTTGACCAGTGACGCCAGGAACTGCACCGTGACCACGGTCTCGCTGAGCCCATGTCGCTTGAGCAGCCTCAGCACGTGCTCCATGATCGGCCGGTTCGCCACCGGCAGGAGCGGCTTGGGCATGCTTGAGGTCATGGGGCGAAGCCGCGTACCTTCGCCACCGGCCATCACGACGGCCTTCATGTCGGAAGAGTCCTCCTAGAGAGATGACGGTCCAGCCGACCTCACCCGTCCCGGACGGATACTCCGCAACTCCTCCGCGTCAGTACCGGCGCCGAGCGAGCTCAATCGGCCGTGGCAGCCCTGACCAGCCGGCGGACTTGCACCACGTAAAGGATTCCTGCCCACCAATAGAGCGTTGTACCCCATCCCGCGAACGCCCATCCGAAAACGGACGCCATCCAGGCCAACCAGCCGTCCCCGTCACTGAGCAGCAGCAGGGGGAAGGCGTACATGAGGTTGAAGGTCGCGGCCTTGCCCAGGAAGTTGACCTGCGGGGGCGGATAGCCGTGCCGGCGCAGGATCCACACCATGACCAGCAGCATTCCCTCACGGGCGAGGAGCGCCGCGGTGAGCCACAGGGGGAGAATCTCCCGCCAGGTGAGGCCGAAGAGCGTGGTCAGGACGTAGAGGCGGTCCGCGGCGGGGTCCAGCAAGCGGCCCAGTTTGCTGATCTGATTCCAGCGGCGCGCGAGTTTCCCGTCGAGGTAGTCACTGATCCCGCTCAGCATCAGGACGGCCAGCGCCCAACCGTCGTACCCCTCCAGGATGAGCCAGAGGAACAGCGGTACGCCGACGAGACGAGCCATGCTCAGGATGTTCGGAATGGTGAAAATTCGGTCCGTCTGAACCCGAGTCTCCTGGACCTCCACCCGGGGGCCTCCACTGTGACGCTAGAAATGGTCGAATCGATGCCCCCTGACCCTACAGGAGTCCCCGACGGGGGCAGCCGGGCCGCCCGCCGGGCCCGTAAACGCAGAAAAGCCCCGCACCAGAAGGTGCGGGGCTTTCCCACAATGATTGTTCGGCGGCGTCCTACTCTCCCACAGGGTCCCCCCT
>NZ_JBVJWV010000059.1:14556-21318 GCF_055602105.1 Streptomyces sp. NPDC037421 | reverse complement strand
TCCAGCGACGGGTCCTGCGCCTGGAGCATGGTTCCCATCGCTCCGTCGGCGACGACCACACGGGTCGCGAGCGCCTCCCGGAGGGCATCGGCCCGTGTCTGGGTGTCTGCGGGCGGGTTCGGCAACGAGGCCATGGTTGAGCTCCCTGGGCTGCGACGGCTGTCGGCTTTGCACCCTCTGTGTCAAGGGTGCACGCGGTCAGGGTAACCGCGCGGCAGCGGCCCCGGTGAGGGCGTCCCACGTGGCGGACTGCATCCTGTGCCCGGGAGCCGCGTGGGAGGGTGCTCCGGGCGCGCCGCACCGGAAAACACCCAACCATGCACGAGGTCGGCATCGACCGATACTGTTCAGCATTGTCGAACTACGTCAGCAGGAGGCTGCGCGATGGCACGGAACATCCAGTCGCTCGAACGAGCCGCTGCGATGCTGCGGCTCCTGGCCGGCGGGGAACGCCGGCTGGGTCTCTCGGACGTGGCGTCCTCCCTTGGCCTGGCCAAGGGCACGGCGCACGGGATCCTGCGCACGCTGCAGGCCGAGGGCTTCGTGGAGCAGGACCCGGCCTCCGGGCGCTACCAGCTGGGCGCGGAGCTGCTGCGGCTGGGCAACAGCTACCTGGACGTGCACGAGCTGCGCGCCCGCGCGCTGGTGTGGACGGACGACCTGGCCCGGGCCAGCGGCGAGAGCGTGTACGTGGGGGTGCTCCACCAGAGCGGGGTGCTGATCATGCACCACGTGTTCCGGCCGGACGACAGCCGTCAGGTGCTGGAGGTGGGGGCGATGCAGCCGCTGCACTCCACGGCCCTGGGCAAGGTGCTGTCGGCCTACGACCCGGTGGCGCACACGGAGGTCCTGGACGCGGAGCGGGAGGCCTTCACGCCCCGCACGGTGACCGACGCGGCGGGTTTCGAGGAGCTCCTGGACCTGACCCGGGCGCGCGGCTGGGCCTCGGACGTCGAGGAGACCTGGGAGGGCATCGCCTCGGTGGCCGCGCCCATCCACGACCGGCGGCGGATGCCGGTCGGCGCGGTGGCCGTCGCGGGCGCCGTGGAGCGGGTCTGCGGGGAGTCCGGGGAGCCCCGGCCGGCCCTGGTGGCCTCCGTGCGGGACTGCGCGCGGTCGGTTTCGCGCGATCTCGGCGCGGGCCGGTTCTGAGCTTGACCTGATCCATTCGGTCCACCCGATCACCGTCTCGCACGGCATTCGGGTGGACCTTCGCGTTTTCCGATCATCCATTGGCCTGATTTGGGCGATCGTACCGAGTGGTAACGATCCGGTTCTTTGACCTGGTCAGCCCTTGACGCGTTCTTCACCCAGGCGGAAAACTGCCGTTCATCGGTCGGCATTGTCGAACACCTACCGGCAATACGCGTTAGGCTATGGCGAGGCCATGGACCGGTGAAGCACTCACCGAGTGTGTGGACCACCGGAGGGACCCGGTGTCCGCCCACCCCTGGACGTAAGACAAAGGAGTCGCGGGTGTCCAGCTCCGACATCTTCATCGGCGAGACCATCGGTACCGCCCTGCTCACACTGCTCGGCGGCGGCGTGTGCGCCGCCCTCACGCTCAAGAGCTCCAAGGCCCGCGGCGCGGGCTGGCTCGCGATCACCTTCGGCTGGGGCTTCGCGGTCCTGATCGCCGCCTACGTCTCCGCGCCGCTCTCCGGCGCGCACCTCAACCCGGCGGTCACCGTCGGCATCGCCGTGAAGACCGGCGAGTGGGGTGACGTCCCCGTCTACTTCGCGGGCCAGCTGCTGGGCGCCATGCTCGGCGCGGTCCTGATGTGGATCACCTACTACGGCCAGTTCCGCGTGCACCTGGCGGACCCCGAGAACATCAAGGACGCCAAGCTCGGTCCCGAGGACCCGCACCCGCACGACCAGGCCGGCCCGGTGCTCGGCATCTTCTCCACCGGCCCCGAGATCCGCAACGTGGTCCAGAACCTCGCCACGGAGATCATCGGCACCTTCGTCCTGGTCATCGCGATCCTGACCCAGGGCCTCCAGGACGGCGGCAAGGGCCTCGGCGTCATCGGCGTCCTGATCACCTCCTTCGTGGTCGTCGGCATCGGCCTCTCCCTCGGCGGTCCGACCGGCTACGCCATCAACCCGGTCCGCGACCTCGGTCCGCGCATCGTCCACGCCCTGCTCCCGCTGCCCAACAAGGGCGGCTCGGACTGGGGATACTCCTGGATCCCGGTCGTCGGCCCGCTCGTCGGTGCCGCGCTCGCCGGCGGTCTGTACAACATCGCGTTCGCCTGATCAGCTTCGGCCGCGTTCGTAAGATCCGCACCGCCCTCCTGATTCCGCCTACTCAACAGACCTGCCAGGAGCAGCCATCATGACCAGCAGCACCGGCCCCTTCATCGCCGCGATCGACCAGGGCACCACCTCCTCCCGCTGCATCGTCTTCGACCGCGACGGCCGCATCGTGGCCGTCGACCAGAAGGAGCACGAGCAGATCTTCCCGAAGCCGGGCTGGGTCGAGCACGACGCCGTCGAGATCTGGACCAACGTCAAGGAGGTCGTCGCCGGCGCCATCGCCAAGGCCGAGATCACGGCCGCCGACGTCAAGGCGGTCGGCATCACCAACCAGCGCGAGACCACCGTCCTGTGGGACAAGAACACCGGCGAGCCGGTGCACAACGCGCTGGTCTGGCAGGACACCCGCACCGACGCCCTGTGCAAGGAGCTCGGCCGCAACGTCGGCCAGGACCGCTTCCGCCGCGAGACCGGCCTGCCGCTGGCGAGCTACTTCGCCGGCCCGAAGGTCCGCTGGCTGCTCGACAACGTCGAGGGCCTGCGCGAGCGCGCCGAGGCCGGCGACATCCTCTTCGGCACCATGGACTCCTGGGTCATCTGGAACCTCACCGGTGGCGCCCAGGGCGGTACGCACGTCACGGACGTCACCAACGCCTCGCGCACCATGCTGATGAACCTGCACACCCTGGCCTGGGACGAGAAGATCGCGGAGTCGATGGGCGTCCCGCTCAACGTGCTCCCCGAGATCAAGTCCTCCGCCGAGGTCTACGGCCACGTCAAGGACGGCGTCCTCGCCGGCGTCCCGGTCGCCTCGGCGCTCGGTGACCAGCAGGCCGCGCTCTTCGGGCAGACCTGTTTCGCCGAGGGCGAGGCGAAGTCGACCTACGGCACCGGCACGTTCATGCTGATGAACACCGGCGACAAGATCATCAACTCCTACAGCGGCCTGCTGACCACGGTCGGCTACCAGATCGGCGACCAGAAGCCGGTCTACGCCCTGGAGGGCTCCATCGCCGTCACCGGCTCGCTCGTCCAGTGGATGCGCGACCAGATGGGCATGATCAAGACCGCGGCCGAGATCGAGACCCTCGCGCTCTCGGTCGAGGACAACGGCGGCGCCTACTTCGTGCCGGCCTTCTCCGGCCTGTTCGCCCCGTACTGGCGCTCCGACGCCCGCGGTGTGATCGCCGGCCTCACCCGGTACGTCACCAAGGCGCACATCGCCCGTGCCGTCCTGGAGGCCACCGCCTGGCAGACCCGTGAGATCACCGACGCCATGACCAAGGACTCCGGCGTCGAGCTGGCGGCCCTCAAGGTCGACGGCGGTATGACCTCCAACAACCTGCTGATGCAGACGCTCTCGGACTTCCTGGACGCCCCCGTGGTGCGCCCGATGGTCGCCGAGACCACCTGCCTCGGCGCCGCCTACGCCGCCGGCCTGGCCGTCGGCTTCTGGCCCGACACCGACGCCCTGCGCGCCAACTGGCGCCGCGCGGCGGAGTGGACCCCGCGGATGCCCGCCGACCAGCGGGACCGCGAGTACAAGAACTGGCTCAAGGCCGTCGAGCGGTCCATGGGCTGGATCGACGACGAAGACGCCAGCTGACGCACCAGCTGAGTCAATCGACGAGGAGCTGAAAGAGATATGAGCAGCCTGCAGAGCGTTCCCGCCCTGGGTACGCACCCGACTTCCGGTGCCAACGCGAGCCGCGCGGAGACCCGTGAGCAGCTCTCGAAGGCCACGTACGACCTGCTGGTCATCGGCGGTGGGATCCTGGGCACCTCGGTGGCCTGGCACGCCGCACAGTCGGGTCTGCGGGTTGCCATGGTGGACGCCGGCGACTTCGCCGGCGCCACGTCCTCGGCCTCCTCGAAGCTCGTCCACGGCGGTCTGCGCTACCTGCAGACCGGCGCGGTCAAGCTGGTGGCGGAGAACCACCACGAGCGGCGGGTGCTGGCCAAGGACGTGGCCCCGCACCTGGTCAACCCGCTCACGTTCTACCTGCCGGTCTACAAGGGCGGTCCGGTGGGTGCGGCCAAGCTGGGCGCGGGCGTCTTCGCCTACTCCGCCCTCTCGGCCTTCGGCGACGGCATGGGCAAGGTCATATCCCCGGCCCGTGCCGTCGCCGACAACCCCGGCCTCAAGACGGACAACCTCAAGGCCGTCGCGGTCTACTACGACCACCAGATGAACGACTCCCGCGTCGCCGTCATGACGGTCCGCGCGGCCGTCGAGTCCGGTGCGGTCGTCCTCAACCACGCCGAGGTCACCGGTCTGCGCATGACGCGCGGCCGGGTCAGCGGCGCCGAGCTCAAGGACCGCCTGGACGGCACCGAGTTCGGAGTCGACGCGCGCGTCGTGCTCAACGCCACCGGCCCGTGGGTGGACCACCTGCGGCGCATGGAAGACAAGCACTCGATGCCGTCGATCCGCCTCTCCAAGGGCGCGCACATCGTCATGAAGCGCAAGTCGCCGTGGAAGGCCGCCATGGCCACCCCGATCGACAAGTACCGCATCACCTTCGCCCTCCCGTGGGAGGACCAGCTGCTGCTCGGCACCACCGACGAGGTGTACGAGGGCGACCCGGCGGACGTGCGCGCCACCGAGTCCGACATCCAGCAGATCCTGGACGAGGCCGCGTTCTCCATCAAGGACGCCGACCTCGACCGCTCGCTGATGACGTACGCCTTCGCCGGCCTGCGCGTGCTGCCCGGCGGCCCCGGCGGCGTCGAGAAGGCCAAGCGCGAGACGGTGGTATCCGAGGGCGCGGGCGGCATGCTGTCCGTGGCCGGCGGCAAGTGGACCACGTACCGCCACATCGGCCGCGTGGTCATGGACAAGCTCGCCAAGCTCCCCGGCAGCCCGCTGACCGAGGACATGGAGCCGGTGAAGTCCCTCGTGCGCCGTGTCCCGCTGCCCGGAGTCGCGAACCCGAACGCGGTCGCGCACCGCCTGCTGGTGGACCGCGAGCCCGGCGCCCGCATGGACCCGCTCACCGCCCGCCACCTGGCCTCGCACTACGGCTCGCTGGCCTTCGACATCGCCCGGCTGGCGAACGAGGACGCGGCGCTGGCCGAGCGCATCCACCCGGACGGTCCGGAGATCTGGGCGCAGGTCGCCTACGCCCGTGACAACGAGTGGGCCGAGACGGTCGACGACGTGCTGCGCCGCCGTACGACGGTGACCGTCCGCGGCCTGGACGACGAGGCCGTCCGGGCCCGCGTCGAGGAGATGCTGGGCCGCAAGGCATAGCTCGTACGCAGGTGGGGAAGAGGGGCGGTTCCGAGGGGAACCGCCCCTCTGTCGTGGGCTGTGGCCGACGTACCCCGAAGGCTTAGGCTGACCCACGTACGCAAGGAACTTCGGAAGGAGACCTGGGTGATCGAGCTTGAGGGCGTGCCCGAGCTGATCGACCCGGTCATGGTGGCCGCGTTCGAGGGCTGGAACGACGCGGGTGACGCCGCCTCCGGTGCGGTGGCGCACCTGGACCGGGAGTGGAAGGGCGAGGTCTTCGCGGCGCTGGACGCCGAGGACTACTACGACTTCCAGGTCAACCGGCCGACGGTGTGGCTGGACAACGGGGTCAGGAAGATCACCTGGCCCACGACGCGGCTGTCGGTGGTCCGGATCGGCGGCGCGAAGCCGCGTGACCTGGTGCTGGTGCGGGGCATCGAGCCGTCCATGCGGTGGCGGTCGTTCTGCAACGAGCTGCTCGGGTTCGCGCACGAGCTGGGCGTCGAGATGGTCGTCATCCTGGGCGCGCTGCTGGGCGACACCCCGCACACGCGGCCGGTGCCGGTGAGCGGCGTGACCTCGGACGCGGATCTGGCGCGGACGATGGACCTGGAGGAGACGAAGTACGAGGGCCCGACGGGGATCGTGGGCGTGCTCCAGGAGGCCTGTACGCACGCCGGGGTCCCGGCGGTGTCGCTGTGGGCGGCGGTGCCGCACTACGTGTCGCAGCCGCCGAACCCGAAGGCGACGCTGGCGCTGCTGAACCGGCTGGAGGACCTGATCGACCTCCGGATCCCGCTCGGCGAACTGCCGGAGGACGCGCGGGCCTGGCAGCTGGGCGTGGACCAACTGGCCGCCGAGGACAGCGAGGTGGCGGAGTACGTCCAGACGCTGGAGGAGGCGCGGGACACCGCGGACCTGCCGGAGGCGTCGGGGGACGCGATCGCCCGGGAGTTCGAGCGGTACCTGCGGAGGCGGGACCCGTCCGCTGCCGCGGAGCAGCCGGGTGACGGGTCGTACCTGCGGGACACCTCCAGCGGCCTGACCCGGCCGCCGCGCCGTCGGCCGGACCCCTCCGGGGAGGAGCCCGCGGCCCCGCCGGAGCCGGACGAGCCCGGGGACGACTCCCCCGACGCGTAGCCCTGCGGGCGGTCCCCTGCCCGCCCTTCCACCGTTCCCCGGGGCTCCGCCCCGGACCCCGTGCCTCGCCCGCCGGCGGGGGCAGCGTCTCCGGCGCTGCCCGGGGGTGAGGGGAGGGATGGGTGGTT
>NZ_JBVJWV010000059.1:0-14547 GCF_055602105.1 Streptomyces sp. NPDC037421 | reverse complement strand
TCCCCCCCCCCCCCCCCCCCCCCCCCCCCCCCCCTCCCCCCCCCCCCCCCCCCCCCTCCCCCCCCCCCCCCCCCCCCCCCCCTGCCCCACGGGCGCGGTAGCGCCGCGTCCGTAGCCGCGCCCGGCGACTGAGGGCGAGCACGGGTGAAGGGCGGGGAGCAGCGCCGCGGGCAGCCCCGGACACGGCGATGCCCCCGGGCCCGGGCGGAGCCAGGGGGCATCGGCGCGGTGCTACAGGGCCACGCCCAGCAGGGCGTCCACCGTGCGGGAGACCAGGCCGGGGGCCGATTCGTCGTCGCCGTCGGAGGCGTTCTGGGCGTCCGCCCAGGCGTCCACCGCGGCCAGCGCCGCCGGGGCGTTCAGGTCATCGGCCAGGGCCGCGCGGACCTCCTCCACCAGGGCCTCGGCCGGCAGGCCGTCCGGCCGGGAGACGGCCGCGCGCCAGCGCGCCAGGCGGGCCTGCGCCTGCGCGAGGACGTCGTCCGTCCACTCCCAGTCCGCCCGGTAGTGGTGCGCGAGCAGCGCCAGGCGGATCGCCGCCGGGTCCACTCCGGCCCGGCGCAGCGCCGAGACGAAGACCAGGTTGCCCTTGGACTTCGACATCTTCTGGCCGTGCAGCGCGACCATGCCCGCGTGGACGTAGGCCTTGGCCATCGGGAACTCGCCCGTCAGGGCCTGCGCGTGCGAGGCGCCCATCTCGTGGTGCGGGAACGCCAGGTCGGAGCCGCCGCCCTGGATGTCGAAGCCCATGCCCAGGTGCTCCAGGGCGATGGCCACGCACTCGATGTGCCAGCCCGGCCGGCCGCGGCCCAGGGAGCCGCCGTCCCAGCTCGGCTCGCCCTCGCGGGCGGCCATCCACAGCATCGGGTCGAGGGGGTTCTTCTTGCCCGGGCGGTCCGGGTCGCCGCCGCGCTCGGCGGACAGGACCCGCATCGCCGCGGCGTCGAGGTTCGAGACCCCGCCGAAGTTCGGGTCGGACTCCACCGAGAAGTAGACGTCGCCGTCGAGCTCGTACGCGGCGCCCGCGTCCCGCAGTCGCTCCACCAGCGGCACGATGCCCGGTATGGCCTCGACGGCGCCGATGTAGTGCTGCGGCGGCAGCATGCGCAGGGCGGTCATGTCCTCGCGGAAGAGGGCCGTCTCGCGTTCGGCGAGCTCGGTCCAGTCGTGGCCGTCGCGCAGCGCCCGCTCCAGCAGCGGATCGTCCACGTCCGTGACGTTCTGGACGTAGTGGACCTGCCGCTTGTTGTCGAGCCACACGCGCTGGACGAGGTCGAACGCGTTGTAGGTCGCCGCGTGGCCGATGTGGGTCGCGTCGTACGGGGTGATCCCGCAGACGTAGAGGCGGGCGACGGGACCGGGGTCGAGGGTGATCGTCCCCTGGGTCGCGGTGTCGTGGATCTGGAGGTCGCGGCCCTTGCCGGGCAGGGCGGGGACCTCAGAAGCGGGCCAGGCATGCATGGTTCGAGCCTAACCGGACGAGTGTTCCGCAAACGAATGGGACCAGCACTGTTGGCTTGATCGACACTCTTGCGGTCTGGCCGGTTCTATGCGTCCGCGATCATCCGGAGAGGTCCCTGCTCAGACGGGCGGCCAGGGGATCGCCGGCCACTGCCCGGACGGCTGCGGGTGCTTCCCGTCGCGCAGCAACTGCGCCACGCGGGCCCGTACGGCGGCCAGCTCGACCGGGGTGATCAGTTCGCCCAGCCGGGTGGCGAGGGACGCCCCGTCGGCCAGCTGCGCCTCCAGGGACCCGAGGACCTCGCGGGCCTCCCCGGTCAGCGGCTCCCCCGCCCAGCCCCACAGCAGGGTGCGCAGCTTGTCCTCCGTGTGGAAGGTCACGCCGTGGTCGATCCCGTAGAGCCGGCCGTCCGGCGCGGGCAGCAGGTGGCCGCCCTTGCGGTCGCCGTTGTTGATCACCGCGTCCAGTACGGCCAGGCGGCGCAGCCGGGGGTCGTCGGCGTGCACGAGGAGGGCGGTGCGGCCCTCCCCGACCTCGGCGAGGGCGACCGGCTTCCAGCCCTCCCCCGCCTCCTCGCCCTCGACGAGCGCGAGGAGCCCGGACTCCGGCGATTCTCCGGCGTCGATCCAGTGCTGCACCATGCCCTCGCCGTACGGGCCGTCGCGCAGCACGGTGGTGGGCACCAGCCCCCACCCGGTGGCCTCGGAGACCAGGTAGGCGGCGCGCTCCCGCCGGGCGAGGTTCCCGTCGGGGAAGTCCCACAGGGGCCGCTCGCCCTTGACGGGCTTGTAGACGCACTCCGCGCTGCGCCCCTCGTGGGCGACGGTGCACAGCAGGACCGCGTTGGACGCCTCGGCGATGCGGCCGCGGACGGTGAGCTCACCGCGGGTGAGCAGCTCCTCTATCGGGGTCACCTCGCTCACGCCTGGCGCCGGTATCCGTTCTGGCGGGGGCAGACGTGGCCCTCGGGGTCGAGGGGCAGGCTGCACAGCGGGCACGGCGGCCGGCCCGCGTTGACCACGTCGAGGGCCCGCTTGGCGAAGGCCCGGGCCTGGGCGCCGGAGAGGCGGACGCGCAGCATCGGCGGGCCGTTCTCCTCGTCCTGGAGCAGGCGCTCCTCGGCCTCGGCGAGGTCCTCCTCGGAGTCCGCGTCGAGTTCGACGAGCGCCTGTGCCTCGACGATCATCCGCTGTTCCTCGCCGTCCCAGGCGAGGGCCATGGTGCCGACCCGGAACTCCTCCTCGACGGGGACGTCCAGCGGTGCGGTGTCGGCGGCCTCGGGGGAGGCCACGGCCGGGACCGGCGCGTTGCCGCCGGTGCGCCGCACGACCTCGTCGAGCAGCTCGTCCATCCGCTCGGCCAGCGCCGCGACCTGGGTCTTCTCCAGGGAGACGCTGGTGACACGGGCGCCCGCGGAGGCCTGGAGGAAGAAGGTGCGGCGTCCAGGCAGACCGACCGTGCCGGCCACGAAGCGGTCCGGGGGGTCGTAAAGGAACACCTGACGGGGCACGTCCAGTCTCCAAGTCTGAGGCAGGGGCAGGGCTGCTCATGTGCTGTTGGCCCTGCCACCCTACTGCTCCGTTCGATCAGGCCGCGCCCGCGCCGCCCCCCACGACGGCGTTGCCGCCGCCCTCGGTCTCGGACTCGGCGGAGGCGACCGGACGCGGGATCAGCGGGGCGAGGTCCCCGGTGTCGCCGAGGCGCAGCAGGAAGGGCCGGGTGGGGGTGTAGCGGATCGCGGTGACCGAGCAGGGATCGACGTGGATCCGCTGGAAGAGGTCGAGGTGCATGCCCAGGGCGTCGGCGACGAGGGACTTGATGATGTCGCCGTGGGAGCACATGAGGAAGACGGCGCCGGAGCCGTGCTCCTCCTCGATCCGCGTGTTCCATTCGCGTACGGCGTCCACGGCGCGGGCCTGCATGGCGCGCATGGACTCGCCGCCGGGGAAGGCCGCGGCCGAGGGGTGCTGCTGGACGATCTTCATGAGGGGTTCGTCGACGAGTTCGGAGAGCTTGCGGCCCGACCAGTCGCCGTAGTGGCACTCGCCGATCCGCTCGTCGGTGTGCAGGGGCAGACCGGGGCGGGCCGCGAGCAGCGGTGCCAGGGTCTCCCGGCAGCGCTGGAGCGGGCTGGAGACGGCGGCGGCGAGGGGGATCCCGTCGAGCCTCCCGGGCAGTGCGGCGGCCTGCCCGGCGCCGTGTTCGTCGAGGGCCACTCCCGGGGTCCATCCGGCGAGCAGTCCTGCGGTGTTGGCGGTGGACCGCCCGTGTCGTACGAGGATCAGCGTGGCCATGCATGCAGGGTATGCGGTGACGCCGGCGTGCGGGCGGGCGCGGGTGGGGGAAGAATGCCCGGCGTGATTGTCGACTGCGCGATGTACCGGGACGGCCGCCGCTCCGAGGCTCCCGGGGACTTCTCCGGTGCGCTGGAGGAGGCCCGGGCCCACGGTGACGCCTTCCTGTGGATCGGTGTGTACGAGCCCACAGAGGCGGAGTTCGACCGTGTCAGCCGGGAGTTCGGCCTGCACAGGCTGGCGGTGGAGGACGCGCTGACGGCGCACCAGCGTCCGAAACTGGAGGTGTACGACGACTCGCTGTTCGTGGTCCTCAAGCCGGTGCTGTACGACGACGACACGGACACGGTCACGACGGGCGAGCTGATGCTGTTCATCGGCGACTCCTTCGTGGTCACGGTGCGGCACGGCGAGGGGGCCGCGCTGGCGGCCGTACGGCACCGGCTGGAGCACGAGCCGGACGTGCTGCGGCACGGTCCGACGGCGGTGCTGTACGCGGTGTCCGACGCGGTGGTGGACCACTACATCGAAGTGGCGGCCGAGCTCCAGGCGGACCTGGAGGAGCTGGAGGCGGACGTGTTCGCGCCGAGCCCCCTGGACTTCAAGAACACCGCCGCCCGGATCTACGGCTTCAAGCGGCAGGTGCTGGAGTTCCGCCGGGCGACGAGCCCGCTGCTCCAGCCGATGGACCGGCTCGCCTTCGGGAACGTGCCCTTCGTGCACGACCACGCCCGCCCCTTCTTCCGGGACGTCGCCGACCACCTGACGAAGGCGAGCGAGTACATCGAGGGCCTGGACCGGCTGCTGTCGGACGCCCTGGCCGCGCACCTGGCGCAGATGGGCGTCCGGCAGAACGACGACATGCGCAAGATCTCCGCCTGGGCGGCCATGGCGGCCGTCCCCACGATGATCGCGGGGATCTACGGGATGAACTTCGACGACATGCCGGAGCTCAGGCAGCCCTGGGGCTATCCGGCGGTGGTGGTGCTCATGGTGGGCCTGTGCCTGGCCCTGCACAGGATGTTCAAGCGGCGCGGCTGGCTCTGATCCCCCGGGTCCGCCCTACGCGAACTCGCGGGTGGTCCCGGGTGCGCCGCCCAGCGGGTTCTGCCGCGCGGGCGGGCGCAGGCTGACCATGCGGTGCCAGCCGCTGAAGCGCTCGTACGCGTACATCGCGCGGATGCCGGCGGCGAGGGCGGCGGCCTTGGGCGCGGGCCAGCGCAGCAGCCGGCCCATGTGGTCCATGACGGCGAGGCTGACGTCCCGGTAGACGCCGATCTCGGCGAGGGCGCTCTCGCGCAGGACGCGCTGGATGGTCCGGCCGTGTCCCGCGCGGGCGAGGCGCAGCAGCTCCTCGTGGCAGTAGGCGAGGTGGTTGTCCTCGTCGTTGCTGATGACGCGGACGGCCTTGCCGACCTCGGGGTGGTCGCCGAAGTGGCGCAGCAGCATGACCATCTGGTCGGCGGCGCGCTGTTCGGTGACCCGGCTGTGGGCGAGGTAGACGACGATGTCCTCCTCGCTGAGGGGCTCGTCGCGGCGCAGCTTGTCGTGCGCGAGGCCGATGCCGCGGCGTTCCAGCAGCATCGTGTAGTCGGTCTCGGGCGGGACGGGGACGGCGGGCAGGCCGCGCTTGCGCAGCAGGGCCCGGAAGATCCGGCCGTGCTTGTCCTCGTCGGCGCCGTGCCGGGTGATCTTGGGCGCCAGGTCGCGCATCCCCTCGGGCACGAGGGCGGCGATCCGGGCGTTCTCCCAGCCGCCCTGGGACTCCCCGCTGGCGGCGATGGAGCAGAACAGCTGGAAGGAGTCGTCGTGGTCGACGATCTCCTGGAACAGGCTGCGGGCAGAGAGCATGCAACGAGTCAAATGCGGATCGACCGGGCGGGCAACCGATGCGTCCCCGCACTCGGCCGAATGAACGAAACCGGCGGGCGCCCGGCGGGGCGTAACCCCGGGGGCGGGCCGGGCGTTGTTCGCTGTGTCGGCCGTGGCGGGGAAGACCCCCCGAGCCCCCACCACGGCCGCTGACTTCCCTTCCTTGCCGCCCTCGCGCCGCTCCGCGGGCTTCGGGCGGCTGCGTCGGGCTCCGTCCGAGGGCGCCCGCGCCGCGGACCGTCAGGCGAGGCCGGCGATCTCCAGGGCCTCGGTGCCGGCGCGCAGGGCGGCGAGCCGCTCGTCGAGGGTGAAGCCGGCCGGGGCCAGCGTGAGGGTGGTGACCCCGGCCTCGGCGTAGGCCCGCATCCCGTCCGCGATCCGCTCCACGGAGCCGAGCAGGGTGGTCGAGTCGATCAGCGAGTGCGGGACCGCGGCGGCCGCCCCGTCCTTGTCGCCGCCCAGGTACTTGGCCTGGATCTCGGCGGCCTCCTTCTCGTAGCCCATGCGCTGGGCGAGCTGGTTGTAGAAGTTCTGCTTCGGGCTGCCCATGCCGCCGACGTACAGGGCGGTGTAGGGGCGGAACATGTCCGCGAGGGCGTTCACGTCCTCGCCGATGGCCAGCGGGACGGTCGGACAGACGTCGAAGCCGTCCATCGTCAGCCCGGCCTTCTCGCGGCCCGCGCGGATGTGCCGCAGGGCCGTCTCCTCCAGGTGCTCGGCGGCCGGGAAGATCAGCAGGGCGCCGTCGGCGATCTCGCCGGTCTGCTCCAGGTTCTTGGGCCCGATGGCGGCGATGTAGAGCGGGATGTGCGGGCGCTCGGGGTGCACGGTCAGCTTGAGCGGCTTGCCGGGGCCGCCGGGCAGCGGGAGGGTCCAGTGCTCGCCCTCGAAGCTCAGCCGTTCGCGGGACATGGCCTTGCGGACGATCTCCACGTACTCCCGGGTCCGGGCGAGCGGCTTGTCGAACTTCACGCCGTACCAGCCCTCGGAGACCTGCGGTCCGGAGACGCCGAGGCCGAGCCGGAAGCGGCCCTTGGTGAGCGAGTCCAGGGTGGCGGCGGTCATCGCCGTCATCGCGGGCTGGCGGGCCGGGATCTGGAAGATGGCCGAGCCGACGTCGATCCGCTCCGTCTGGGCGGCCACCCAGGCCAGTACGGTCGCCGCGTCGGAGCCGTAGGCCTCGGCCGCCCAGCAGACGTCATAGCCGAGCCGGTCGGCCTCCTGGGCGACGGCGAGGTTGTCGGCGTCCATGCCCGCACCCCAGTAGCCGAGATTGATGCCGAGCCGCATGTGTCGTCCCCTAACGGATGTGCCGGTTTACCGATCAGTAACGTGGGTCTGCGGGGGACTGTAGCGCGCCCGACGGCCGCGCGGCAGTGCCCCAGTAGTCTCAGCGCTCATGGAGCAGAGGCATCTCGGCCGCACCGGACTGCGCGTCTCCCGGATCGGCCTCGGCACCCTGACCTGGGGCCGTGACACCGGCGAGGAAGCCGCCGCCGAGCAGTTGAAGACGTTCTGGGAGGCGGGCGGCACGCTCGTCGACACGGCCGACGTGTACGGCGGCGGGGAGGCCGAGTACCTCCTCGGGCAGCTGGTGGGCTCCCTGGTACCGCGCCGGGACGTGGTCATCGCCACCAAGTCGGGCAGCGTCCCGGACCCGGACCGCCGCTTCAACGGCTCGCGCGGGCACCTCCTCTCCGCCCTGGACGACTCCCTGGACCGCATCGGCACCGACTACGTGGACCTGTGGCAGGTCCACGCCTTCGACCCGCAGACCCCGCTGGAGGAGACCCTCCAGGCGCTGGACCTGGCCGTCTCCAGCGGGCGGGCCCGGTACGCGGGGGTGTCCAACTTCAGCGGCTGGCAGCTGGCGAAGGCCGCGACGTGGCAGCTCGCCGCGCCCGGGGTGCGGACCCGGCTGGCCTCCACCCAGATGGAGTACTCGCTGCTCCAGCGGGGCGTGGAGCGCGAGGTGCTCCCGGCGGCGCTGGACCTGGGGGTGGGGCTGCTGCCCTCCTCCCCGCTGGGCCGCGGGGTGCTGACCGCCAAGTACCGGGACGGGACGCCGGCCGACTCCCGGGGCGCGTCGCCGGGGCTGGCCGCGCTGGTGGAGCCGTACCTGGACGAGGCGGCGGGCCTGATCGTGGACGCCGTGGTCACGGCCGCGCAGGGCCTGGCGGTCACCCCGCTCCAGGTGGCGCTGGCCTGGATCCGCGACCGGCCGGGGGTGGCCGCCCCGATCGTCGGCGCCCGCACGTCCACGCAGCTCGGGGCGGCACTGTCGGTGGAGGCCCTTACCCTTCCGGAGGAGATCCGCCGGGCGCTGGACGACGTGTCGGCGCCCGTGCACCGCTACCCGGATCAGGACTGGAGCACGCTGTGAGTACGGCCCCCGACCCCGCCAACCCCGCTGCCGCGGAGGACCCGTACGAAGCCGCCGGAGGCCCGGAGGGCCAGGACACGGGGGGCGCCGCCGGGGGCCCGGACGCGGCCGCCGGGGACGGGTCCGGGGCCGGGGAACCCGCCGCCGACGGGCCGGACGCCCCTGAGGGTGCGGCCGGTGCCGACGCGGCGGACGCCGAGGGCCCGGACGCGGGCGGCGGTGCCGCTGCGGCGGACGCGTCCGATGCGGCCGATGCGGCCGATGCGGCCGATGCGGCCGATGCGGCCGATGCGGCCGACGGTGACGGGCCGGGGGGCGGCACGGCGGACGCCGGCGGGCCGGAGGCCGAGGAACAGCAGGGCCCGGACGCGGCCGACGGGACCGCCGCAGCCCCCGAGGCGGGACAGGACACCGCCGGGACGGAGCAGGCGCCCCAGCTGACGGAGGCACAGGCCGAGCTGGCCGCGCAGAAGGTCGAGCGCGACCGCATCGCCCGCCGCAAGGCCGAGCGCGACGCCCCCGTCGACGCCGGCGCCAAGCTCAGCGGCAAGGCCGCCGACCTGCTGGCCGCCGTACGGGCCGTGGAGAGCGGCGCCAAGCCGTCCGCCCCCCTCTACTTCGACGAGGCCCCCGCCGCGCCCCGCAAGGCCGCCCCCGCTCCCCCGCAGCCCCGCCCGGCGGCCCCGGCCCCCACCCCCGCCCCCGCCGTCGCGGACATCGGTGCCGTCCGCGCCGTGCTCGCCCGGGGTGGCGCCCCCGAGGCCCTGGCCGGCCAGGCCGCCGCGGCCCTCGGCGAGGGTGCGGCCGAGCAGCTCGCCGAGGACCCCTGGCGGCTGCTCGCCGTCCCCGGGGTGCGCCCGACGCAGGCGGACGGCTTCGCGCAGGCCCTGCTCGGCCCCGCGGCGGGCCCCGCCGACGAGCGCCGGGGCGCCGCCCTGCTGGGCTGGCTGCTGGACCAGGCCGCCGCCAAGGGGCACACCGCGCTGGAGGCCCCGGTGCTGGAGAAGGCCCTGGCCCAGTACGGGGTCCCGGCCCCCGCCGACACCCTGGAGGCGGCCATCGGCGACGGCGCGGTGCTGGTGTTCCACGAGCCGCTGGGCCCGCCCGCCGCCGAGGACGAGGAGCCGCCCGTACGGCTCCTCGTGGGCCTGGAGGGGCACGCCCTGGCCGAGGAGGCGCTCGCCGACGGCCTGGCCCGGCTCGCGGGCACCTTCGCCGGTCCGGCGGACTGGTCGGCGGCGGCCGACGGCCCCGGGGCGGAGCTGGTCCGGGCCGTCGCGGGCCACGGCCTGGTCACCCACACCGGCGGCGAGGCCGCCCGCGCAGAGCCGGCGGCCCTGCTGGCGGCCGCCCGGCGGCTCGGCCTGCGCGCCGTCCTCGCCGCGCACGCCCCCGCGCCGGGCGCCGTCACCGTGGCCGGGCTGCTCGCGGGGACGGAGGGCCCCGGGCGGGACGCCGACGGCCGGTTCGACCTGGACCTGCTGATCGTCCTGGACGCGCCCCAGCTGGACGTGGAGGCGGCGGCCGCGCTGGTGGAGTCGGTCCCCGACGGGGCCCGCCTGGTGCTCTCCGGCGACCCCGGCGTGCTCGGATCGGCCGGGCCCGGGCGGGTGTTCGCCGACGTGCTGGCGGCCCGCGCCTTCCCCCAGGTGGTGTCCCGCACCCCGGACCCCGGCCCGGTCGGCGAGCTGGTCTCGGGTATCGGGGCCGGGGAGCTGAACCGCGTCGACGCCCCCGGCAAGGAGGTCGTCATCGTCCCCGTGCGGGACGCCGGCGAGGCCGTGCACCGCACCGTGCAGCTGGTGGCGGAGTCGGTGCCGCGCGCCTTCGGGATCCCGGCCGGGGACGTGCAGGTCATCACCCCGGGCCACGGCGGCCCGGCGGGGACCCGGGCGCTGAACGCGGCCCTCAAGGAGCGGCTGAACCCCGGCCCGGGCCGGTTCGCCGGCTTCGACCCGGGCGACCGCGTGGTCCACGTGCCGTCGCCCGGGCGGGCGCTGCCGGCCCGGGTGGTGTCGGCCGACGCACAGGGGCTGCACCTGGACGCGCGGGGCGCGCGGGTCGTCGTACCGCAGGACCGGGTGGAGGCGCAGGTCCGGCACGGCTGGGCGGTGACGGCGCACCAGGCGGTCGGCTCGCGCTGGCCGGCGGTGGTCGTCGTACTGCCCGGGGACGCGGCGCAGGCCCTGTCCCGGGACTGGGTGTACACGGCGTTCGGGCGGGCCGAGCGGCACCTGTCCGTGGTCCACGGGGTGGAGGAGGCGCTGCCGCGCGCGGTGGCGCAGGGGCTGCCGAAGCCGCGTACGACCCGGCTCACGGGCCTGCTGCGGGCCCTCACGGCCGCACAGGAGGAGCAGCCGTAGCGGCCCGGGAACGAACCGTGCCCCGCCCGGCCGGTGTCGGCGGGCGGGGCACGGAGGGGGCGGCGCCGGAGGAGATCAGGCCGGGGTGAGGCCGGACTCGGCGGCGCTCTCCTCGTCGTCGGCGTCCTCGTCGTCGAAATCGGACTCCTCGTCGAAGACGGAGCTCACGTCGAAGCGGTGCAGCACGTCCTGCGGATCGGTCTGCCCGAAGGGCGAGTTGAGCCAGTCCCCCGGTTCCGCTACCTCCTCCAGGGCGGCGATCCAGAGGGTGGAGTCGCCCTCCTCCAGACCGAACTCCTTGTAGCGGGAGGCGATCTCGTCGGGCTCGTACTCCCCGAAGAGCACGCCCAGCGCTCCGGCGGTCCCGCCGTCGTCGAGGAGTTCGGCGTCCCGGTCGTGCGCGGCGACCCGTTCGGCCTGGGCGATCAGCCGTGCCGGTTCGACGACGGCGTAGTCGCGGCGGATGAGCACGCTGAACGCGGCGGGCTCGGCGGGGCCGGTGTACGGGACGCCGGTCTCGGGCGTGGGGATCTCGAAGGGGGTGACCTCGTCGTAGCGGTCGTAGAGGAGTTCGTCGTACTCCTCGGCGGCGGCGGCGAGTTCGTTGAAGGCGGCGTAGACGGCCGGGTCCTCGTCCCCGATCCTGCTCTCGACCGCGGCGAGGTGACGGTCGAGAGCGGCCTTGACCGCCTCGGCGGCGGCGCGTACCTCGGCAACAGTGGGCAGAGCGGCATCAGACATAGTGCAGACGCTATCCGTAGCGGGCCGGTGCCCGCACAATAGATGCGATGCCGGAATACGAATTCGTCGACGTGTACGTGCCTCGTGGGACGCCCCGCAAGGAGGCGACCCGCCTGCTGACCGATCATGCGGAATACGGAAATTGGGAGCTGGACCGCCTGACCCTGTACCGGGACGGCAGCCGCCGCGCGCGGCTGCGCCGCCGGATCATCCGCCAGGTCCGCGCGACCTGGTGACGCGGGCCCCGCTCCCGGGGCCCGCGCCGTGAGTGCCCGTCAGGCGGCGTTGCGGGCGCGCCGGTAGAGCACGGCGCCGGCCAGCAGCAGCCCGCCGGCGAGCGGTACGCCGGCCGTCAGGGCGTCACCCGCGCCCGTGGCGGCGAGGCCGGCCTGCGATGCCGGGCCGGGCCGGGCGGCCGGACCACCGGGGTTGCCCGGGGTGACCGAACCCGCACCGGGCGCCTGCGCGCCGGGGCTGCCGGGGGTCTGACCGCCCGGGTTGCCGGGAGTCTGGCCGCCGGGGTTGCCCGGGGTGTGCCCGCCCGGGTTGCCCGGCGTCTGGCCTCCCGGGTTGCCGGGGTTGTGGCCGCCCGGGTTGCCCGGGGTGTGGCCTCCCGGGTTGCCGGGGTTGTGCCCGCCCGGGTTGCCCGGGGTGTGGCCGCCCGGGGTACCGGGATTGCCCGGGTTGCCGGGGTGGCCGGGGGTTCCCGGATTTCCGGGGTTGCCGGGGTGATCGTCGTCGTCGCACGGCTCGTCGTGACCGCCGCCCGGGTGGCCGGGCTGTCCCGGGTTGCCGGGGTGACCCGGGTGACCCGGGTGCTGCGGCTTGCCCGACTGGTTGGCGCAGCGGTTGCCGAAGGCCGGGTTCAGACCCCCCACCACCGTCACCGTGTTGCCGCACACGTTCACCGGCGCGTCCACCGGCGCCTGCACGTTGTTCCCGGACAGCAGGCCCGGAGAGTTCGAGGCGTGCCCCGACGCCCCCGAGTCCGCCTGGGCCTGACCGCCGGCGAACGCGAGGACACCCCCCGCGGCCGCCATCGTGATCAGCGTCTTCCTCGTGACCTGAACCGGTCGTCGCATCTGCACTCGTCCCCTGGTGTGTACGTTCCGTTCGGCGCGCGGGCCGTACGGGCTCCCCCGCCCGTCACGCCGAAGAAGTGAGCTTCCGGGCCGTAAAAGCCCGGCGGCCCCGGAGCGCTGGATTGCGCTCCGGGGCCAGAACTTCAGAAGCGTCAGGCGTTGACGCAGGTGTTGCCGAAGGCCGGGTTCAGCAGGCCGATGATGTTCACGGTGTTGCCGCAGACGTTCACCGGGATGTGGACCGGGACCTGGACGACGTTGCCGGACAGGACACCGGGGGAGCCGATGGCCGCGCCCTGGGCACCCGCGTCGGCGGCAGCCATGCCCGCACCCGCGAGAACCAGACCACCGGTGGCAGCCGCAGCGGCGACAACCTTCTTGAGCATTGTTCCTCCTAGTAGGCAAGTGCGGTCCCAGCCGCGGACCGCACCACCTGTAACGAGGAGGGATCACCAGGGCTACGAGCGTATGAGCGCATTCACTCTTCTCAGTGGAATCCGCACACCTTCCCGAATCCCCGGCGTTATGGGGCGACGGACGCGCGTCAGGCGTTGTCGATGAACCGGTCCAGGACCCGGACGCCGAACTTCAGCCCGTCCACCGGCACCCGCTCGTCCACTCCGTGGAACATGCCGGCGAAGTCCAGCTCCGGCGGCAGCTGGAGCGGCGCGAAGCCGAAGCAGCGGATGCCGAGGTCGTCGAAGGACTTGGCGTCCGTCCCGCCGGAGAGCATGTACGGGACCGCCCGCGCGATCGGGTCCTCGGCCCTCAGGGCGCCCTGCATGGCGTCCACGAGCCGCCCGTCGAAGTCCGTCTCCAGGGCCTTGTCCGCGTGGACGTCCTCGCGCTTCACGCGCGGGCCGAGGATCCGGTCGAGGTCGGCGAAGAACTCGTCCTCGTACCCCGGCAGGAAGCGTCCGTCCACGTGGGCCGTGGCCTGGCCGGGAATGACGTTGACCTTGTAGCCGGCGCCGAGCATCGTCGGGGCGGCCGAGTTGCGCAGGGTCGCGCCGACCATCTTGGCGATCCCGCCGAGCTTGGCGAGGGTGGCGTCCATGTCGTCGGGGTCGAGCGGGGTTCCGAGGGCGTCCGAGAGCTCGTCGAGGAAGTGTCGAACGGTCTTCGTGACGCGCACCGGCCACTGGTGGCGGCCGAGGCGCCCGACGGCCTCGCACAGCTCGGTGATCGCGTTGTCGTTGTTGGTCATGGAGCCGTGGCCCGCGGTGCCCTCGACCGTGAGGCGCATCCAGTGCATGCCCTTCTGGGCGGTCTCCACGAGGTAGAGCCGCAGGTTCTCGTTCACCGTGAAGGAGAAGCCGCCGACCTCGCCGATGGCCTCGGTGACGCCCTCGAAGAGGCCGGGGTGCTTGTCCACGAGGTGCCGGGCGCCGTACGTGCCGCCCGCCTCCTCGTCCGCGAGGAAGGCCAGCACGATGTCCCGCGGGGGCTTGCGCCCGCTGCGCATGCGGTCGCGCACGACGGCCAGCGTCATCGCGTCCATGTCCTTCATGTCGACCGCGCCCCGGCCCCAGACGCAGCCGTCGGCGATCTCGCCCGAGAAGGGGTCGTAGGTCCAGTCGGCGGCGTTGGCCGGGACGACGTCGGTGTGCCCGTGGATCAGCAGGGCCGGCCGGGAGGGGTCCTCACCCTCGATGCGCGCCACGGTCGACGCGCGCCCCTTGTGCGACTCGAAGATCTGCGGCTCCAGCCCGACCTCGGCCAGCTTCTCGGCGACCCACTCGGCCGCCTTGCGCTCACCGGGGCCGGAGTGGTCCCCGTAGTTGCTGGTGTCGATCCGGATGAGGTCCCGGCAGAGGTCGACGACCTCGTCCTCGCCGGAGACGGCCTTGCCCGCGCCCGATGCGCTCACGCTGTTCCTCCCACTGATCAGTACCGGCTACCTCCACCATCCTCGCGCCCCGGGGCCGTCCGCCCAAGGGCGTTCCGAGCCCACCGGGGGGTGTGATCGAGGACCCCCGGCCGTTTGGTAATGTTTTCCACGTCGCAGCGGCCCGCGAGGGACGTGAGGCGCACACCCTGTCCGGGTGGCGGAATGGCAGACGCGCTAGCTTGAGGTGCTAGTGCCCTTTATCGGGCGTGGGGGTTCAAGTCCCCCCTCGGACACAAACAGAAGGACCCCGCTTCGGCGGGGTCCTTCTTCGTTCCCCCGGGGGTCTCCCGGAGCGGAGAAGGGCGTGGACCAGCCACCCCGGAATGTTTGGTAATGTTTTCCACGTCGCAACGGGCCGCAAGGAACGTGAGGCGCACACCCTGTCCGGGTGGCGGAATGGCAGACGCGCTAGCTTGAGGTGCTAGTGCCCTTTATCGGGCGTGGGGGTTCAAGTCCCCC
>NZ_JBVJWV010000058.1:0-22712 GCF_055602105.1 Streptomyces sp. NPDC037421 | reverse complement strand
GCGGCGGGACCCTCCTCAACCGGACAAGGGCCGGCCCTTCGGGCCGGTGTCCTGCGCTTCGCTCCGGACACCGTTCGGGGTTCCGCTGCGCTCCACCCCGAACGGTCCGCTCCGCGGACCCAGGTGACCCTGTTTCACGGGGTTCGGTCCTCCGGACCGTTGAGGCGGGTCCGCTCCGCTCCCCCACCCCTGAGTCCTTCCGGCTCCGCCTCCAGGCCTGGTCCCGCTGACGCGGGGCCAGGCTGGCAGCAACTCGGCACTACTCCACGGTGATGTCCTCGTAGGTGATGGTCACCTGTTCTGTGGCGGAACCAGAGTCGGACGCCCCCAGCGATGGACCTTCCCAACGGGATGCCCAGGCATTGCTGAGATGAATACGCCGCACCGTCTGCTTCTTGGCATCCTGCAAGGAGATCGTGATGTTCTGCCGGGCACTATCGAGGTCGGCATTGACCAGAGTCGACTTGATCCAGTCCGTGAACGCAGTGCTCTTGTCCATACCCCGGGTGATGGTGATCTCGCCCGTCCTGCGGGCGCCGGGCTGCTTGCGGATGATGAGCTCGCCGTCTGCCGAGACCTGCCTGACTTCCACCACGTCCTGCTCCAGTTGCAGCCCTGAAACACCCTGGACCGTCTCCACCTGGTACTTGCCGAGTTCGACGGCGAACGTGGAACTGCTCAATGAGTCACCAGTCAGCATCTGCACTGTCTCCTGTACTTGTGAACGGGCTGTACAACCCATCCGGCAACACCCCGGGGCAGCCACCGAAACAGAGACATCCCAGCCTGCAGCCGAACGACTGAACACCAAAGGCATGCCAACTGGCCATCAGCTGGCATGACAGAACGTAGCCAGACATGCACCTTCAGCGATACCCGAATCCCAGTCACACCCACGGCGCGAAGTCGATCACCCAAACAGCAGACACAACCCCCACCAGGAGTGTTTCAACAAGTCCCACAGCGCCACGCGCTACGCCAACGAACCACCTCACCCCGCTCGACGGAGCCCGGCTTCGCCGAGCCAGAGCCGGCCCTTCCGGCCGGAGTCATCCGCTTCACTGCAGACGAGCCCGGGCTTCGCTGTGCTCCAACCGAACAACCCCCGTTCACCATCTCGCTCCCACCATGCTTCAAACTGAGCAACGGATAGAGCCTGGAACTGGACACACCTTCCGACAGTGTTCAGCACGGGTATCGCGGCCAGTGAAACTGCGCAGTACCAAACCAACCTGCGCAACCATCAGACCCCATGTGACCTGCGAGTTCACCACTGACGGGCCGTGACGCGGTGCAGTGACGACACATGACGAACCGCCAGCCCAAACGTCAACACCACTGACATACTGCACGAACCTGTCACTCCCCCGGCGCAGCCCACGGCCGGCCTCCGGGCCCGTCTCGCCGCCGAGCCGGCCGAGGCACCGTAAGCGGTGCCGAGGGGTCCGCGGCAGCGCCCCACTCCCCCGGCCGGCGCCGGCTCGGCACGGGCCCGGACGCCGCCGCGCACTGACCACACGTCACCGGCCAAGGCCGGCTGTCTGCTTGGGGCGGCCCGACGGTACTGCCCCCGGAAACCGGGCGCCGGGCCTCACCCACGCACGCCATATCGGCGCAGGCTGAACCCGACCCTAACCGCCCCTGGCGCGCGCCCTTCACCTCCCGGATACGAGCTCTAACCGTCAATCCCAGGGACGAGTGAACCTTTTTGCGGTGAACTTCCACACCCTCCCGGGTGAACGCCTGAGCGGCGGCGAACCAGGGATCCCCACAGGCAGCTACAACTCATGCAAGCGGAACCTCTGTGCGAGCGAGGAACCCGAGCCCGCCGACTCCCACAGCCGGCGGCACCCGTAGACGGAAGACCCACCCACCAAAGAAATGAGAACCGACCATGACAAACACCACTAAAAGTACGCTCGGCAATGAGGAATGGCTGCTGGTCGGCAACTCCCTCTGGTCCGCAGACGGGAGCGTCGAGTTCAAGTGCCAAGGTGACGGGAAAGTTGCCATCTACTGGGGCGGAGAATGCCGGTGGCAGAACACGAAAGAGCAGCGGTCCGACGTCAAGGGCCTGATCATGCAGGGTGACGGAAACTGTGTGCTGTATACCACGCGTGGCGAGGCCATTTGGCACACAAACACAGCGGCACCGGCAGGAAGCAACACGTGCACCGCGACGATCCGGAATGACGGCCAGTTCACCATCTACAAAGGCACCCCCCTAAGCCAGACCGGACCCAAGAAGAACTGATCGCGCCTACCAGGCCCTCGACACCGAACCGACCACCGGGGACGAGGCGAGAGCCCGGATGCTGTGTACGGTCCCGGCTGCGGGCAATCTGCGTGCACGAAGCGAACCCGGCCCCGCCGGACCGCCTCCACACACCGCACACGATGCCCAACGGGCCCGCAGCGCCCTCTCGGCCGGCCGACGCCGCCCGGGTACCGGGGCGGACACAGCCGCGCACTGACCAGCCGTCACCAGCCGGGCCAACCTGCTGCCTGGGCGGCCCAGTAGTACTGACCCCGGGAACACCGGGCGCCCGGCCTCACCCACGCACCCATACGGGCGCGGGCTGGAGACGACCAGCGCCCAGGAAGCCCCACAGGGGCCCAAGACGGACCCCTCACGGGGCGCCTGGCCCCAGTGACCAGCCGCCCCCTGGTTGTCTTCCATTGCCCCGCAGGGGCGGGCCCCGGCGCGCAGCGCCTTTCAAAGGGGCCCGGGAGCGAAGCGACCTGCCCGAAGGGCAGCTCTTTTGCCTGCCCGTGCCCGAAGGGCACTCAGGGGGCGGGCCAGCCGCAGGGCTGTCCATCAACCCCCACTCGTCACACAAAAGAGGGGCGGCACGTGCCGCCCCTCTTTCACCTATTCGGCCCTCCGGGCCGCCTCTCACAGCTCCCACCCGGGGGCCGCTGCGGCCATGTCCCCCCATGCGCAACCCGAGCTGGCGCACGCCTCCGCCCTCGATGGGGTCCTCGCTCGCCCGACCGTCGGCCGGGCCATGGTCCGGGCACCAGGACACGGCGGTGACGGAGCGATTCTCGCTGCGGGTTGCGGGGATAACCCCCATGTCGTGCAGCCTCATCCGGCGATGGCGGACGACTGCTGCGTCAACTCCTCGCGAATCCGCTTGCCGAGCCCTCCGAACGGGCGCGGAACGGATTTTCGCGAGAACTGGGCCGCGCCGGTCCGCGGTCGCACTGTTGCTCTCGCTCACCCGATCCGGCCCCGTGCCGGCCTTCCGAAAGGGACCACCATGACCACGACCACGACCGCCGCCCCGAACGGCTCCGAGGCCGCCGACGCCATCACGGCCGCCCATGAGCGGGCCGAGGTCGCGCGGCTGCGGCTCCAGCGCAACGTCCTGTTCGTGCTGCTGCTCCTGGGCATCGGCGCCGTCCTCGGGGGCGGTGCGGGTCTCGTCATACGGCTGGCATCGTCCTGGGCGAACCCGGCGCAGGTCGCCCTCGGCACGCTCGGCGTCTACGTCGGCGCGCTCGCCGTGCTGGTGCCGTTTCTGCGCCGCCGCCGGTAGCCCGCACACGGACTTCCCGCCCCGCCGCCGCGGGGGCGGGGCGGGCGGGCACGGGCCCGCCCCGGGGCACCATGGCCGGGCGCCGTGCCCCGCCCTGGCCGAAGGGCGGGACGTCGCCCGCCGCCACTGACCCTGCCCACCACCATGCCGGGCGCCGGCCATCCCGCCCCACGGGAAGCCGGCGCCCGGCACAACCCCTCAGCCCACCCGACCCCCGCGCACGACGAAGGGCCGCCACCCTCGAAGAGGGGCAGCGGCCGCGACCTGTGGGTTGCCAGGTCAGCTCAAGGACTCGCGACATCGGCACACTGAGCAAAGCCTCTCAGGGGAAAAGTCAGCGTGCCTGTGTTCCTGAGCCTCACACCCCATCCACTGTTATCGGAAAATGGACGGTCCTGGAGAGTGACGAAGGTGGCCAGATCATCTTGTGCGTAGAATCCACCACCCAGTACCTTTTTCCCTCCGAGCAGGGCATGCTGACATCGCAGAGCTGTCCCGGACCGCATTCGGCGTCGACGGCTTCGATCCTCTCGTACCCTGTCAGGCCCTGGTCCTGAGGAACCGGCGCCGGGGTCGTTGATTGGGCGTCCTGGCTGCAATTGACGTTCTGGGTGCCATTGAAGTTGTTGCCCTGCCCCACTTGCCCTGCGGGAAAACAGGCGAGGATAATCGACGGGCTGCCGAGGAGCGAGAGCAGCCCTCCGTCGCCGTCAGCGTGGGCGCCGCCAGCCCCGACTAGGACCGCTACCACTGTCGCAGTGCCGATCACGGAAAGCCGCTTGGTGATCTTCACTCGGAGGACCCTTCGTCTGTGTACCGCTCGTCTGAGTAGTGACACGTAGATCGCTGCATGTCACTCAAAGGAGATTGCTGACACGCTGATAGCGGAGGGTTTCGCCCGTTCAGCTTGCGCCTGAATGGCGGCAGTGCGGTCACCGCCCGACAGCTCGGCAACGCGATTGGCCAAAGCCACGGGGCCCCAGCTTGGGCATCGCTGTGTGGATCGTGTTACACGCCTAGATATGGACTACCGCGCTGGGAAAGGACCCTCCGGGCCCATGGGTCACACAGGCCGAGCTCGGGCTCGCCAGCACGCGCGTAAGGTGTCGGGCATCGTGGCGAAAGCCGGCTATGCAACGGCGCGTTGGACAGTCGGCGCAGAAGCCCTTCCCTGCTGGGTGCAACCAAGGTGAACAGAGCCTTCACGCAACCCGCGTTGGAGCGCGGCAAGCCACCCGAAGGGACCGGCGTCCCAGACGCCGACCCGAACACCCACCGGTTCCACCACGCAGCATCCACCCGCCCAGCCTCCCACCCCGGGCCGGCGGCCGGGGGTGGAAGCCTGTGTGGGTCTCCGGACGGGTGAACCGCGCGGCTACCGGCCGCCCATACTCTCACCGGGCCGCGCGCTGTTCCTCCGCCTCCGCCCGGCGCAGCCCTCCCGCCAGCTCCGCGCAGCGCAGGTCCCCGCCGGGGTGCCACTCCATCACCGGAGCCACCGCGTCGCCGTGTTCCTCACACCACCCCACCGGAACGACCCCGCCGCACTCCTGGCGCCGGCAGACGCAGGCCTCGCCCGGGGCCGTGTGCGCCACCATGTGACGCACCACCCCGCCCACCGACCTCGGCGAGGCCGCGCCCCGCAGCCGGGCCGGCCACGCCACAGTGACCCGCAGACCCCCGCGCCCCGCCCGGAACCGGCCGACTAGCCGCACCTCGCCCGGCACCGTCAGTCGGCGTAGCGTCGCGCCGGACTCCCCGGCCGCCAGCGTGGCGAGGGCGTCGGCGTCCTCGTCGGTGGACCAGCCCGACAACCGGTCCTCCCCCTCGGCCTCGGCGGCCAGGGCCAGGAGCGGGTCGTCGAGCCGGAACGTCCTCGTACCACCGCCGTGGCACGCCATCAGGAGTGATGCCGTCGGCGTCCGGGTGGGAACCTCGATCTTGTCGTGGGCCAGGAGCCACGCCAGCACAGCGGCGCGGTCGAACTCCGGGTGGACGTCAGTGCCACCGACCGGGGCGGGGAAGTCGTCGTGGCGGCGGCGCCACTGCACCACCGCGGCCCGCCCCACCCGGGCGATCCGCGCCACCCCCGCCAACAACAGCCGGTATTCGCCCGGGACGACCGGGGCAAGGCCGGCGAGCGGGAACCGGCGAGCGGGAACCGGCGCCCGGCCGCCACCGTGCGCACCGCCCGCCAGTCCACCCACGGCCACACCACCGGCAACAGAGCCACCTCCTCCGCTGTAGGGTCTCGCTGCCGATGACATGTCGATCTTCTGTGACCTGCTGGTTCTCTGTTGTCTCACCGCGATGTCACCCGAGATCAGTCTCAGATCGATGCCATTTCCTCGGCGGAACGATGAGTCTGCGGCTGAGCCGAGCACGAGGACTACCGGCGAGCCCCGATCGCGCACCGATGAGTTTCCCACGCCGCGCCGGTCTGTACGCGTGAGACCGACTCACGGAAGGCTGGCGGCATGCGGAAATTGATCTACGGCATGAACCTGTCCCTGGACGGCTACATCGCCGCGCCCGGCGACGACATCGGCTGGAGCGTGCCGAGCGACGAGCTGTTCCAGTTTTGGTCCGACCAGTTGCAGGCGACCGACCTGTCGCTGTACGGGCGCAAGCTGTGGCAGACGATGAGTTCCTACTGGCCGACTGGCGACCAGCAGCCCAACGCCACCCCGGCGGAGATCGAGTTCGCGCGCCGCTGGCGGGACATGTCGAAGGTGGTGTTCTCCTCTACGATCGACAAGGTCGACTGGAACACCCGCCTGGTCACCGGCGACGCGGTCGCCGAGATCACCCGGCTCAAGGGCGAGGACGGCGGCCCGATGGACATCGGTGGCGCGACGCTTGCCGGGTCGGCCATGCGGGCCAGGCTGATTGACGAGTACGTGCTGGCCACCGCGCCGGTCCTGGTGGGCGGCGGCACGCCGTTCTTCACCGCGCTGGACAACTGGGTGAACCTGAACCTGGTGGAGACGCGGACGCTTCCGTGCGGCGTGATCCTGACCAGGTACGAGACGAGGCGCTGAGCGCCCGAAAGGGTGAGAACCCCGACCAGCGAGTCTCACGAAGACGGCATAAGCTTGTTGTTTATCTTCCGGCCTCGAACGACGTCTCGAACTGGATCCCTCACCTGAGGAATCGACAGACGTGGGGGGGGGCGGCCTTCGTCTGATCATGTGCTCCGACCAAGGTGCACGTGACCACGACGAAGGCCGTGAGAGTGAGTCTGCTGCCTGAAGCTGTCCGGAGGGAAGCGTTCGCGGAAGCGTCACGCTTCCGGGGCGAGTTCTACGAGTGTCTGACCGCCCGGCGCGACGAGTTGTTCGAACTCGCCGACGCCATGCTGTGTGCGGACGGTGCGGTGAAGTCCCCGGTGGATCTGACGCTGCTGCCCGAGCACCGTCGTGGGCACGGAGCGATGTACGGCGGCCTGAACCACGGCCGCATCGATACCGGCCGCCTGCGAACGGCGCTGGCCGGACTATCGCTGCCTCGCTTCGACGGCGGTCGCCTGGTGCTGGCTGTCGATGTCAGCCCGTGGCTGCGGTCGGACGCGCCATGTTCCGCCGACCGCTTGTTCTGCCACGTCTACGGCCGTGCGAAGACGGCCTCACAGTTCATTCCTGGCTGGCCCTACTCCTTCGTCGCTGTGCTGGAGCCGGGCGCCACCTCCTGGACCGCGGTCCTGGACGTGGTCCGACTCGGACCGCAGGACGACGCGACCGCCGCCACCGCCGACCAGCTGCGGGGTGTCGTCGAGCGGCTCATCGCAGCTGGACAGTGGCAGGACGGGGACCCGGACATCATGATCGTCAGCGATGCCGGCTACGACGTCACCCGCCTGGCTTGGGTCCTGCGCGACCTCCCGGTCGAGATGGTCGGACGTGTCCGCTCCGACCGAGTGATGCGCTTGCCGAAATCACCGAAATGCACGGCGTCAACGGCCGGCCGCCCAAGCACGGCCCGGAGTTCCGCTTCGCCAGGCCGGAGACCTGGCCCGAGCCCGCGATCACCACGGTCACCGACACCAGCAACTACGGCAAGGCCGAAACGCAGGCATGGGACCGGGTCCACCCGCGGCTCACCCACCGTTCGGCCTGGCTCGACCACGAGGGCGAACTCCCCTTGATCGAGGGCACGCTGATCCGGCTAAGCGTCGAGCACCTATCGAAGGAACGAGACGCCCCACCGGTGTGGCTGTGGTCCTCGAAGACTGGTGCCGCCCCGGACGATGTGGACCGATGCTGACAAGCATTTCTACGCCGCTTCGATCTGGAGCACACCTTCCGCTTCGTGAAACAGACCCTCGGCTGGACCACGCCGAAGATCCGCACCCCCGAGGCGGCGGACCGCTGGACCTGGATTCTGATCATCGCCCACACCCAGCTCCGGCTCGCCCGTCCGCTCGCCGAGGACCTCCGTCGACCATGGGAGAAGTCCACCACCTCCGGCCGGCTCACCCCAGCCCGGGTTCGCCAGGGGTTCAGGAACATCCGCGCTCACCTCGTCTGCCCGACCCGTGTTCCCAAACCCACCGGAACAGGCCCCGGACGGCCGCCCGGCACCAAGAACAAGCACCGGGCACCCCGCTACGACGTCGGCAAAACCGTCAAGCGCGCCGAGACCCTCGCCGAACTCCACACGTCTCTATCCTGCGACAGCGATTGAGCGTCCTCACGAAGGTTGCTTCATTCTGGAGGCTCAGACCAGCGAGATGGAGGCAGCGATGATCGCGAGGGTGGCCGTGTGGGAACCGATGCCGACTGACGACCGCGACTGGGTGCTGGATGCTGCAGCCGCCGTGCCCGGCGTCCATGGCGCGTATCACCTTGTCGATCCTGTCACTGGCAACGGACTGTCTGTCGCTTTCTTCGAGGACGAAGCCGCAGCTCACGCCGCACACAAGGCAATCGAGAAGCGCGCCGAGGAGATCGGCTGGAACAAGGCCCCGCACCCGACGCCCGTTTCTCAGACGATCTATCAGGTCGTCCGGCACGTGTAGCGCGGCGCGAAGGAGCGCGCCTGCTCAGGATCCGATGGCACACCGCCCAGCTGTCGATGACACAGGACAGTCTCGAAGATAAAGAACAAGATAAGTGCCTGTTTCGCATTTCCTGACCCGTGTCAGTGGCTCACGCTCCGCAACGCGGTCGGGGCTGCTGGACCGCTGACGTCACAAAGCCGGCGGGGACCGCGGCAAGGCCGGGTCACGAGCTGGGTGCCGATCCGTCCGCTCCGTACCGGAGGCCGTCGAGGAGCAGGTCGAGGAGGCGTCCGGCCCGTTCGCGCTGGTCGGGAGCGTTGGTGATCAGCCCGATGCCGGCCAGGCTGAAGCCGACATCGAAAGGGTCGGTGCCCGGCCGCAGGAGACCGGCGTCGGCGCCGGCGTGCAGCAGGGTGCCGATCGCGGTGGCGAGCTTGTCGAGGGTTTCGGCGAAGGGGTCCGCACCGGATGCGGCCGCGGCTCGCAGTGCGTCCGCCATGCCCTGCTTGGCTGTGAGGTAGTCGATGAAGTCGTCCATCCACAGGCGCAGCGCCTCGTCCGGGGCATGGTCGGCCAGCCGTTGTGCGGCGCTGTCGCAGACGCGGGCGAGCTCGTTGCGGTAGGCCGCCTCGATGAGTGCCTCACGTGTGGGGAAGTGGCGGTAGAGCGTGGCCGAGCCGACGCCCGCGGCTTTGGCGATGGTGTCGATGGCGACGTCCGGGCCCTTCTCGGAGAAGGCGCGCACGGCCGCTTCGAGGATGCGCTCGCGGTTGCGGCGGGCGTCGGCGCGCAACACGCTCGGCTTGGTGGTCAAGGCTGCTCCCTTCGTCAGGGGATCAGTCTATCTGGACAACTGGGGAATTCCCCGTTTACCGTGATGGCTAACCGGGGAACTCCCCGGTTACGGCGTTGACCGTGACGCTCCACGCGCAAGGAATGGCGATCATGACAGCACAGCAGCCCATCGGCTCCGGCTTCGGGGCCCGCAGCACCACGGCCGACGTCCTGGCCGGCCTCGACCTCACCGGAAAGCTCGCAGTCGTTACCGGCGGTAGTTCCGGACTGGGGCTGGAGACCACGCGCGCCCTGCGGGGCGCGGGCGCGACTGTCGTCGCAGCCGTCCGCCGCCCGGAAGCGGCCGCGGAAACCTTCACCGCAGTGGACGGGGTCGAGGTGCGCCGTCTCGACCTGGGCGACCAGGCCAGCGTGCACTCCTTCGCGGACGAGTTCCTGGCAAGCGGCCGCAGCATCGACATCCTCATCAACAACGCCGGCGTGATGGCCCTGCCCGAGACCCGCCTCGGACCTGGCTGGGAGGCGCAGTTCGCCACCAACCACCTGGGCCACTACACACTCACGAACCGCCTGTGGCCCGCCCTGGCAGCCGACGGCGGCGCGCGCGTGGTCGCGCTCAGCTCTGCCGGACACCGCTACTCGCCGATCCGCTGGGACGACGTCATGTTCGCAAACGACTATGACAAGGCCGTCGCCTACGGACAGTCCAAGACCGCGATCGCGCTGTTCGCCGTCCACCTCGACGCCCTAGGCCGCGAGCACCAGGTGCGGGCCTTCGCCGTCGCCCCCGGTGCCGTCATGACCCCGCTCCAGCGGCACATGACTCGCGAGGAGATGATCGCCTTCGGCTGGATCGACGACCAGGGCAACCCGGCCCCCGGTTTCAAGACCCCCGAGCAGGGTGCCGCTACCCAGGTCTGGGCGGCCACCTCCCCGCAGTTGGCCCACACCGGCGGCGTCTACCTGGACGACTGCGACATCGCCCCGCTCTCCCAGGACGACGCACCCGGAGTCAGGCCCTACGCGGTCGACCCCGAACAGGCCGCACGCCTGTGGACCCTGTCCGCCCAGCTGACCGGCACCAACGCGTTCGCAAACCGGTGACACGACGGCAGCGCACTCCCCTCCAAGAAACCCGCACCTGAAATCTCTGCAAGAAGGGTCACGAAATCATGGCGCACACCGATCTGGCCGCCGTCGCGAACGAAGCACAGGCATGGTTCGACAGCTACGTCGAGACGTTCATCGGACTGGCAGCAAAGGGGAGCACCGATCCCGCGCCGCTCCTCGACTACTTCTCGGTGCCGATCAGCATGACCGCGGGGACGGCCCACACCGTTCTCACCTCCGCCGAGGCGCTCTCCCAGGGACTCGCACACGAGCTGCGCGCACTGCGCGACGCCGACTACGGGGGCAGCAAGGCCCTCGACCCGGTGGTGCGCGCGCTCAACGAGCGGGCCGCGCAAATCGAGGTGACCTGGGCGCGCCAGGACAGCCAGGGGCGGGAGTTCCAGCGTGTCCGTGTGCTCTACCTGGCCGCCCGTACCGACGCGGGATGGCGGACGGTCGCCTCCGTGATCCTGGCCAGCTGACGAAGCACATTGCCCGCGCGGTCGCCCGCAGTGCGCTCGCCAGTCAGCGAGGCGACAGGACCAGGCCACAAGATCGCCAACGTGACAGTACGTGCTGATCGATGTCACGTCGATGCTCGTCCCCACGGCTTAGCGTGCCGCGCCGCCCGGCGACGGCGCGGCACTCCGTCAGTCGACGTTCTTGAGGATGCCAGGCATGGGCGCGGTCGGGCCCATCCGCCGTGCCACCGTCGCCCGGCCGCCGTACGCATGCCGCTCACCGCCACGATCGCCGCCACTGACTTCATGAACGTTCATGCGCCCAGGTGCCGGAGCGAAGGCAGGCCGCGGCTCCCTTGCCTTTGCCGGCCTACTGACCTGGCCGGGATCAGTCCGTGCACCGGCATCCGCACGCATGCATAGGAACCACATGACCGACACCAATCGAGGCACCACGGACCTCTCACGCCACTGCGAGGCGACCTTGTTCCTGGGACAGTGGATGCGCTCGCCCTCACACATCGGTGCCATCGCGCCCAGTTCCCGGCATCTGGCCCGCGCCGTCACGTGCGCCATCCCAGAACGCGGGGAACCCGTCGTCGTGGAACTGGGCCCCGGAACAGGGCCGTTCACCGCAGAGATCCAGCGCAAACTCGCCGGACGCGGCCGTCACCTCGCCGTGGAGATCAATCCGCGCCTCGCCGAGCTCCTTCGCGACCGCTACCCGGCGGCCGAGGTGATCCAGGGCAATGCCGCGGATCTGCGCCAGCTCCTGGACGAACGCTGCGTCGACCAGGCCGACGTGGTGGTGAGCGGCCTGCCCTGGTCCCTCTTCCCCACCACGGTCCAGGAGGTGCGACCGGTCTCCAGCGCGGCGACGATCGAGTACGGCCAGCCGGGCACCATCTGGTGTTTTCCCAGGCCTCGGCCGAAGGTGTGGCAGAACGATCGGTCCGAGCATGTTGTCGGCGTTCGGCCGAAGCCACGGGGACACATCCACCGCGAGCACGAGGCGCCCGTCGGCGGCCCGGGGCAACGGCACCCCGACCAAGGACCGGCGCAGCCGGGCGACGTCGATCCGGCCCTGGTTCAACCCGGCGTACAGGGCGCCGTGCCCACGCCGGTGCTCGGGCGCCAGAGCCAGGTCCACGAGCGTACGGACCGGACCGTCGGTGCTCAGCAAGGCGTCGCACAGCTCGAAGAGGGCGTCGCCCCGGGCGAGTAGGGACGCGTACAGCTCGGTACGGAACGCCGTCACCGCCGCGAACGCGTCTCGTTGGACCCCGTGCTCGACCTGTTCCACGATCCGGCCTCCACCGCCGCGCCACTCCTTCCCGCAGGATCAGGCCCCAGGCTCACGGACATGCCGTGAACAGGAGAAACCCCGAACAAGTTCGAACCCCGTTCGACGGCGGACCAAAAACGACAAGCTCCCAGCATGCCCGCCCCCACACTCTCGTGGACTGCCTGGCCAGCCCCTGCTCGTCGGCTGCCGTACCGTCCTGGACCCCGAGTCCTGGCGTACGGCAGGCTGGGCCGTCCACCAGCTCGGGCCCCCCGGCACGTAGAACTCAGCTCGCCGCCCTGGCCGTGTGCCTGGCAGTGGCCGCCCCACGCGTCCCCGGCACAAGCCTTCCACCCACAATGACGCAGCGCCCTGGAGGACGCTGAGCCACGCGGAGGGCCATGTCGACGGACTCAGCAATGAGTCGGTGAAACCCAGAAGAAGAAGTCCGAAGCGAAGCATGTGGACCTGCACAGGCGGGTCTGAGGAACCGGCCGCCCGGCCGGAACGCGAGCGGGCGAGGCCGACTGGTGGTGACGCTGGCGGAATCCACGCTTCGGGTGCACGCTGAGAGCTCCCGGGGGAGGAGGGTGCAGTGCTCGTCGTCAACGCCGTCCCAGTGGCAGCGGCCTGGCTGCTGGTGCTGGTCGCCGCCGCCCTGCGGCTGGGCCCGGGAGGGCGGCCGGGCCGCGGCCCGCTGGACCGGCGGCTCTCCCCCGTCGAGATCGGCCTGCTGCGCGGCGGCGCGCGGGGTGCGGCCCAGTGCGGGCTGATCGAGCTGTACCTGGCCGGTTCGGTCGAGGCCGGCTGGCGGCGGACCGTGGAGCCCGGCTTGGCCCGGCTGCCGCGCAACTGCTCCGAGGTGGCCCGCGCCCAGTTCCACGTACTGTACAAACCGCTCCATCCGCGCCGCCTCCAGGACACGGAGCGGGTACGGCAGGCCGTCCGCCAGGTGTCGCAAGAGCTGGAGCGGGCGGGGCTGGTTGTATCCCGCAGGCGGGTGCGGGCCGTAAGGATTCTGCTGCTGCCGGTCTTCACGGCCGCGCCGCTGGCCGCCGCGGCGGGCGGGCCGGACGCGGCGGTGTGGCTGGTGCTCGGCCTCCTCGCCGACGCGGGCGCGGTGGCGTTGTGGGTACGGCGCCGCCGCACCCTGCGCGGGGCGGCACTGCTCGCCCGGCTGCGCCACGACCACGCGGGAGTCCGCACCGCGACCCGGAGCCGCCCGGACGAGCTCCTGCTGAGCATCGCCCTGTTCGGCGCCCCGGCCCTCCGCGCCCAGCTCCCCCGGTTCACACAGGAGAGCGGCCTGCTGACCCGCCCGCCGGGAGAGCCGATGGACCGGGGCGGCGGAGGATCAGGCGAAGCATTCGCGCCTTGCGGGGGCTAGGGCGCGCGTCGAGTCAGGTCGAACGGACTATCAACGGGCTCAAGAACTCCCGTGCCGTCTCGACGCGTGGCAACGAACGGGCCTCCGTCTTCCAGGGAACCGGCACCGCAGCAACCATCCGCCCGTGCACGGTCGCGCCCGCCGCATGCGCGCCCCCGCCCGCTGCTGAACAGCTGGGCGGCCGCTAGCCGCGGTTCACCCGTCCGGAGGCGGATCGGGTGTCCCCGCACGGCCGCCGCTGGGAGGGGGCAGGTGTTGGGGTAGAGGCTGTGCAGTCCGAGGAGTGGGGGCAGCCAGGGGCGTTCTGGTCGGGGCACAAGGACGCGGCGGTGACGCCCCCGCAGGCATGGCGTACGCACCCGCAGCCCTCCCCAGCGCCCGCGTGCACGACCGCGTGGTGGGCCACTCCATCGTGCTGAGAGGCGGTGCCTCGCAGGTCGGCGGGCCAGGCCAGCGTCACCCGCAGGCCGCCCGAGCCTGACCGGAACCGCTCGACCACCCGCACACCCGATCCAGTACCGCCAACGGCGGCGCCACCGGTGGTTGTCCGGGACGGTTGCCCGTCCACACCCATCGCCCTCCGGGCCTGGCGCAGGGAGAACCCGTGGAACTACAGAGCCGTCTCCTGCTGGAGGACAACCTCCTGCTCATCACCGTCCACACTCCGGCCGCGACGGAGCAGAGGGCCGCCCTGGCCCGCAAGATCGGCCTCCTCACCGACGAGCGCCAGCTCGCCGGCCTGGTCATCGCACTCGGCATGGCGGCTGGCACCGCGGCCGCAGTCTCGGTCATCCTGCGCGCTTGCCGGCACCACCATGCGGCACCACCACGCGGCCGGTGTCCCGGTCGCGGCCGTCTCTGCACCGCGGCCCGGCCCACCTCCGCCAGCAGCACCCGATCCCGGCCCGGCACCCACCGGGGTAAGGGCTGCGAGCGGGGAGCGGGCGCCCGCAGGAGCGGCGTACACCGACCGCCGGTCCACCGACGAGTCCTGGACGGCGGCGGAGACCGACGAGGCACGCAGACTCCTCGACCACACCAGCGCCCCCTCCGGTACTCCGCCGAGGACATTGCGCTGCTCCCGGCAACGCGTCCGGACGGGACGACGGGCGGCCAGTGACGAACGCGGCGAGTGCCCTGTCGATGCCGAGATGTTCACCGAAGGCCGCCAGTCGTGAGACCCGCGGACGGGGTGAGTGCCTCCTCAGTGCGCCGTACCGGCCGGATATGGGATCGACGACGGCCGGTCCAGGTCCTGGGGCAGCAAGGCCGCTATCCAGGCGTCCCGGCGGGACCCGTTCTGGACCGTGCGGGCCCGGTGGGTCCCCTCCAGGACGTAGCCGGCCCGTTCCGCGCAGGCGAGGGAGGCCTCGTTGCCCACTTCCACAACCGCCTCCAGCCGGTCGACGCCGAGCGCGCCGAACGCCCAGGCGGACATCGTGCGCAGCGCCTCCGAGGTGTAGCCCCTGCCCCGTTGCCCGGCCGCGGTCCAGTAGCCGACCCAGGCCAGTTGCTCGGACAGCGCGGCCCAGCTGAGGCCGAACACGCCCAGCGAGCCGACGAACTCGCCGGTCCGTCTCAGCTCGGCGGCGAAGATCAGGTTGGTCGTGTCCCGCCACCCCTGGGCGCACACCGCCCCGGTGAAGGCCTGGGCCTGCCGGAGAGTGGGTTCGGCAGGGGCCTCGGTCCACCGGCGCACCGTGTCGTCCTGCCAGCCGGCGAGCACGTGCTCGGCGTCCGCGGGACGCATCGCCCGCAGGACCAGCCGTTCGCTCGTCAGGGTCACGGGGTCCATGCGAGGGCTCCTTTCTCGTGGGCCGCGAGGAGTTCCGCGTAGCGGCCGCCGCGGCCGGTCAGTTCTTCGTGGGTGCCCCGTTCGACGACCCGGCCGTGTTCGAGGACGGCGATCTGGTCGGCGTGGCGCACCGTCGACAGGCGGTGCGCGATGGTGATGCGGGTGACCCTGTGGGTGGCGTCCTCCAGGCTCGCCATGACCGCCGCCTCGGTTTTCACGTCAAGGGCGCTGGTGGCCTCGTCGAGGACCAGGACCCGCGGTCTGCGCAGCAGCGTCCGGGCCAGGGCGAGGCGCTGGCGCTCTCCGCCCGACAGCCGGTGCCCCCGCTCGCCGAGAACGGTGTCGTAGCCATCGGGCAGTCCGAGGATGACCTCGTGGACGCGTGCCGTGCGGGCCGCAGCGTGCAGTTCCTCCTCGTCCGCGTCGGGCTTGGCGAAGAGTAGGTTGTGCCGCACGGTTTCGTTGAAGAAGAACGGCTCCTGCGCGACGACCCCCACCGTGTCGGCGAGCGAGCCGAAGGAGAGGTCGCGCACGTCGACGCCGTCGACGCTGACCGTCCCCTCGCGGGTGTCGTACATCCTCGACACGAGGTGGCCGAGGGTCGTCTTGCCCGAGCCGGTGGCGCCGATGACCGCCAGGTGGCTGCCGGCGGGTACGACCAGGTCCACCCCGGACAGGCAGGCGCCTGCGGCGGCGTAGCCGAAGCCGACCCCGTCGAAGCGGACCTCGCCCCGCGCCTCGCGCAGGACCACCGGACGCTCGCTCTCGACGATCTCGTTCTCCACGTCGAGGTACTCGAAGATGCGCCGGAAGTACGACATTGAAGCCTGGAGCCGGACCCCGGTCGACAGCAACTGGGTGGCCGGCCACACCAGGGCCTGCTGGAGGGCGACGAAGGCGACGAGGGTCCCGGTGGAGGGGACGGCCCCCTCTGCCCGCGCCATGACACCGGCACCCCAGTAGAGCAGGGGCGGCGCGCTGGCCATCAGGATGCCCAGCCCCGACATGCGCCATTGCCCCGACAGCCCCGCGCGCAGGGACACCGCCGCCAGACGCCCCGACGCCTGCCTGAACGCGGCCGCGGTCGAGCGGCTGCGCCCCATGCTGCGTCTGAGCATGACGCCGGAGACGGACAGCGACTCCTCGATCATCCCGGTCATCTCCGCCACCTGCTGCTGGCGGTCGTCCGTCAGGTCGCGCTGTTCGGCGCCCACCCAGCGGCTCACCGCCACGAAGCCCAGTAGGAGCGGCAGGACGAACAGCGTCATGCGCCAGTCCAGGAGCAGCATCGCCGCCAGGGTCGCGAGCACGCTCGCGCCGTTGGACAACACCGAGGTCAGCGTGGAGGTGAGGGTGGTCTCCATGCCCGCGATGTCGTTCGTGAGGCGTGACTGGAGGTCACCGGAGCGGGCGGCGGTGAAGAAGCCCACCGGCAGGCCCTGCACGTGCTCGTAGGTCCTCGAACGCAGCTCGTGCATGACCTCGTGCCCGGCCTTGTTCGACAGCAGGTTCTGGAGCACCCCCGAGGCGTTCGCCACGACTGCGGCGAGGATCATCCCGGCCGCGAGCAGGGTGAGCAGGCCGGTGTCGCCCTCCGGCAGGGCGGCGTCGAGGATCTCCCTCAGGAGGAAGGGCCAGCCGGCCGAGGCGGCGGTGTCGACGACGACCAGCGCGACGATCAGGAGGATCTTCCCGCGGTGGGGCCTGAACAGGCGGGCCACCCTGCGGGCGGGTGCGGAGGACGGCGCCGCTTCGGGCGTTCCCCGTCCGGTGCCGGCGGTGCCGGCCGTGTTCGTTGCTCGGCGGCGGGTCACCGGAGCAGCGCCTCGACGATGGCGCACTGCCAGGCGAAGGGCAGCGCCGCGCGGTTCCAGTGGTAGACGACGAAGAAGGCGGCGGCCTCCCGGGGGCCGACGCGGGCCCCGGGCGAGGCGAAGTATCCGGTGAGCCAGCGCGGGCACTCCGCCCGGGCGGCGACCGCGAACGCTTCCGGATAGGGGAGGCCCCAGGGGCGGGTCGTGGCGGCCAGCCGGCCGGGTTCGGACCAGACGCGGTGGATCTTGGTGAGGGTCTCGTCCCAGCCCGCGGGCTTGTCGCCGTCGATGCTCCTGCCTGCCTGCCGGCGCAGGCGGTCCCAGACGTCGCGGTCCTCCCAGCCGACGATCCCGAGTGCGTCGAACAGCGCCTCGATCATGGCCAGGGAGACGGCCCAGGCGGGTTTGCGGTCCTCCGGCCGGCGTGCCCAGTGCTCTGCCCAGGCGAGGGAGTCCGCGGTGAACAGGCGGTGCACGCTCGCCATGGAGACCGGTCCGCCGAAGAGGTGCTGCTCCGGTTCGTAGACGGCGCGCGACCACGCGTCGATCAGGCCCTGCCTGCGCCATCCGTCAAGGACCGTGTCCAGGCCGTCCGGGGTCGCCCCGCGTCGGCCGTCCGGGCCCGGGATCCGGAAGCGGACCCTGATGCCGGGGTCCTTGTGCATGAAGAAGAAGTCCTCGGCCTGTTCCGCCAGGAGGCGCCGGGCGCAGCTCCCGAGAGCCGCGTACAGCTCCGGTTCGCCCGTCGTCCCGGTGAGGGCCAGCCTGTACTCCGCCCACTCCGGCGGGGCCGGCGCGTGTACCGCATCCAGGCCGCCCGCCAGCAGGGCCTGGACCGCCTGTATCAGCCGCTCGTCCGACGTGCCGTGGCCCTCCAGCTCGTCGGCGGCCCGCCTGAGGAACTCCGGCAGGGACGCCTCTTGCTGCCCGATCCGTACGCGGGAAGGGGCGAATGCCTCATGTGTGCTCATGTCGTGCCCGCTCCTCGCCGGGTCAGGCGGTCAGGAAGGCGGCGTCCCAGGGGAACGCCCGCCTTCCCTCATCCGCGTAGGAGTCCAGTGCCAGGGCGATCCCGGCCGCGCCGTCCAGCAGTCCCGGGTAGTCCCCGCCGTGCGGGTTGTCCGCGTGGGTCGGGCGGTAGCCGAAGCGGAACGCCTCGTTGAAGCCGTCGGCGATCCGGGCGGCGATGTCGTCGCGGGACGCCCGGACGGCCGTGGCGTGGGGGCCGTCCGCGAAGTACCCCAGAAGGTGTAGGAGGCCGGCCCAGCCGTGGCACATGCCCATGCCCGTCTCGCCCCAGTCTCCGGCCGGTACGGCGAGGGCCGCGGCGACCGCGTCGTCGGCGAGGCGCGACCAGTCGGTGCGGCCCGTGGCCCGCCCGGCGATCTGAAGTGCCCGGGCCACGCCGGGGGTGTCGTAGCACCAGCGGAACTGCCGCGTGCGAGGGGCGTCGAGGGCGCCGGTGCGGAATTCGCTCCGGGACAGGTATCCGGGCCAGAAGGGACCGTACGCGTCGTGCTGGACCCAGGTGACCAGGAGCCCTGCCAGCCGCTCGACCGCTTCGAGGAGCCCGGGGCGGCGGCAGCCCTCGGCGTGGGCCAGGGACAGCAGGACGAGGGGTCCCGGGATCCCGTGGGCCAGCCCCAGGTTGAGGTGGCCGTGCCGGGCGACGTCGGACTCGGCGTGGAAGTAGGGGGAGGGGGCCTCGTCCGCCCAGAAGCCGGGGAGCCCCTCTGCGGTCGCGGCCGACGGGTCCGTGGCTTCGAGGGCCATGGCGGTCAGGGTGTCGAGTACGGAGGCCGTCGCCTCCGTCACGGGTTCGCCGCGCAGCAGGAGGTAGCGGCCGATGCCGGTGAGCCCGCTGATGGCGTCGAAACGGTCGAGCTCACGGCGCCGCGAGGCCGCCACGGGGGCGCACAGCGCCGTCGCGGCCCGCGACACGTGCCGGTCCAGCTGCTCCAACGCCCGGCCGTAGCCTCCGGTGGCCGAGCGGGCGGCGAGCATCGCGAAGCCGAGTCCCGTGAGGTGGGCCTGCATTCCGACGCCGGGCTGCGGCAGGGTGCCGATCAGCTGTGAGCAGCGCTGGAGGTGGCCGTGGGCTGCCGCCGCGGCGGCGGGATCCCGTGGCGCGCGGCTGCTGAAGAGCAGGGAGATGCCCGAGTGGCCCCGGGCCAGGGTGCCGGCCTCGATCTCGGAGACGTTGACGTGGCGGGGTTCTCCGGGAAGGTCGCCGACCGGTATCGCCCGGGGATCCGCGAGGCGGTGGGCCAGGGCGTCCGCCACCGCCCGCGCCGTGCGGCGTGTTTCCTCGCTCATCGGTTTCCCCTGTGGTGCTTGAGCCGGTCGGTGTGGGCCCGTGCGGCGTGCGCGAGCAGGGTGAGGGTGCGCAGTTCGGAGGCCCGGTCGATGCCCACGAGCCTGTTGTGCTGCATGTGCAGGAAGCTGAGGACCGTGCGGCGCCTGGCGGCCTGGCTTCCGGTCCGTCGGGCGGTGTCCGCCAGTGCGGCCGCCAGCGTGTCCAGCGCGGTCGTCGTGCGCCAGGCCTCCGCGAGGCCGGGCATTCCCAGGCTCTCTTCGAGGTGCGCGGCCGCCGCCTCCGGGACGACGAGCCGGGCCGTCTCCGAGATCAGCTTCCGGGACAGCGAGCCGTCCGTTGACCTGGGGAACAGCCCGCCGATCCACTCCGGCCACTCGCCGGGCAGGAGGGCGTCGAGCATGAGTCCGTAGTTGGCCACGGCCAGTTGCTCCCGGGACAGCCCCCGCCCGGCCCGCAGCAGCCGCAGTTCCGCCGCCGCCGTCTGGCTGTCCAGGCAGAACACGGCCTCGGCGTCGGCCATCAGTTCCGGGCCGCCGTACCGGGCCGTCTCCGGCTCGTACGGGCAGACGCGGAACGCTCGGATCAGCTTGCGCGCCCGCAGCTCGTCCAGCTGCGTCCGCAGTGTCGCCGCGACGCCCGGGTCGCGGGAGCGGACCCGCAGGCGCAGGTGCGGCTCGGGATGGAAGAAGCGTACGTAGTGCCAGCTGTCCAGCCGGTCGTGACAGGGACGGAGCATGTCGTCGAGGGTGCAGATCACCTCGTCGTGCGTCTCGGGTACGGCGGACAGCTCGGCGTAGAACCACTCGCCGCCCGGCGAGTGGTGCACGGCCGGTACGGGGACGGCCGGAGGGGCCGGCCGGACTGCCGGGGGCTGTTCCCGGGCCACGAGCGGGACGGTGATCTCGTTGGCCCTGCCTCCCGTCCAGCCGTACGAACCGAGCGCCTGTACGGGCTCGGTGATCCTGACCTGGGCCGCCTTGGCGATGTCCCGGCGCAGGAGCTCCTGGTGGAAGGGCTCGCGGAGGTCGGCCTCGTAGCTGTTGTCGGCCTGGGAGACGCAGACCCGGCCGGGCACTGAGTGTTCCTCGCGCCACTCCTCCAGCGCCGCCCGGAACGCTTCGGGGGAAGAGGCGTTGTCGCGCATGGCGAGGCTGGGCCGCCAGCGCAGCGGGGATATGACGGTCTTGCCGAGGCGGACGCGCGGGAGCCAGGGTGCTGCCCCGAAACCCGACCAGTCCCATATCTGGAGGACGCGCGGTGCACCGCTGTGCTTGATCTCGGCGAGCAGCCGGACGAGGTTGGGCGCGTGCGACTCCAGGTTGAGCATGTGCGGCACCACGGGGTGCACTTCGTTCCCGGTCGGGGCGTGCACCAGGCGCAGGCGTTCGCCGTCGGCGGCCACGAGGAGCTCGCGCCAGTCCAGGGAGGTCGGGCTGTCGTGGTCCGGCATCCCGCCCACGGTGATCTCGTGCGTGACGAGACCGCCGACCTGCGTCACGTTGCCGGCCCGGGAGTTGATCGGCTTGAAGACCAGGCGTGCCGTGATCGCGTCCCCGGCGGGTGCGCGCAGGAGGGCGCCCATCTGCTCCTCGATGCCCGCCATGGCGGCGAAGCGGCCCATGGAGGCTCCGGCGGTGGCCGAGCCGATCATCGGCGAGGCCACCAGCACGAAGTCACCGCGGTCCAGGTCGTCGGTGTGGTCGGCGAGGAGCTGGAAGGTGAGTTCGAGTGAGGGCGGGGGCGGCGTCCCCCGCCCCGTGGCCAGGGCCTGGACGTCTGCGGGGGTCAGGACGATCTCGCGGTCCGGGCTGAGCATGCCGCGCTGGATCAGCCGGCCGAGGACTTCGAGGCGGCGGCCGTCACGGGTTTCGTCCTTGTTCTCGTACGCGGTGAGGCGTGCGTCGCGGGAGACCCGGGGGTTGTCGTACCCGCGCGGATAGCCGAGTCCGGTGTGCGGGTCGATCAGCTCGGCCAGGGGTACTGCGCCGGCTTCGCCGTACTTGTCCATGAAGGCTTCGCGGTACTCGCGCATGTGGCCGTAAACCTCGGTCTCCGGGGTCATGGCCCACAGGGCGGAGGCGTACCGTTCCACCTCCTGGGTGACGGCCGGAGGGACCGCGACGTCCGCGGCCATGGCCAGGTCGACCTGAGCGGCAGACACGTCGGCGCCGGACGCCCCGGCCGCGCGTTGGATGGCACGCCACAGCTCCGCACCGGCGCCGGGCGGCGCCTTGCGGAACGCTTCGACGGCTTCGAGGACCGCCGTCAGGCGGCGGCCTTCGTCGGTGTCCTGGCCGAGGAGGCCGAGGACGTGTGCCATTGCCTTCTCGTCCAGGGACTGGGGTGCCAGGGAGGTCACCAGGAACTCTCTGCGAGCCATCTGGAGCAGGAGCGCGTCCATCCGGCCGCGGTCCACCGACGGGTGGGCGGCGGCCGCCCTGTCGAGCAGCGCGCTCCAGTTGACCGGCCGGGCGGCCTCGGCCAGTACCCAGCGGACGAAGGCGGTGCAGCGGATGGTGACCTCGCGGCTGCGGTACTCATCGCGGCCGCACGCGAGCACCAGCCGGTCTCCGCGTACGTGGCAGAGGTCGTTGACGACCACGTCCGCGCCATGGCGGGAGTGCGGCTGCTCCAGCCAGTTCCTCGCCTGCGCGGCGAACCAGCCCGCGTCGAGGCGGACGTGCCTGTCTCCCGGGCCGTCGATGGCGGCCCGGGCCCGGTCGGCCGTCCGCAGCGCCGACACACCGGCACTCAGCCCGAACGGCGTGGGCCTGCCGGTGACGCGCAGTGCGTAGCGGGCCATGGAGGTGGCGGCCTTGAGGAGCTGCCTGGGCTCGATGCGCGCACCCGACTCGAGCTTGCCCAGCATCGCGGAGAGGGAGCTGCTGGACACCTCCACGGTCTCGCGGAACACGGCGTGCCCTGCCAGGGCGAGCAGGTAGGAGGCGAGGTCCTCGCCTGCGAAGGAACCGGCGGCGTCGGGGCGCGGCAGCGGGACTTCGAGGGAGCCGCGTCGCAGGGCGGAGAGCCGCAGCAGCATCGGGCCTGTAGCGGTGAATTCCGGTTTCAACGCCATGGCGGAGGTGCCTCCAGGGAGTGAGGGGACGGGAGAGCGCCGGGGGGGGGGGGGGGGGGGGGGGGGGGGGGGGGGGGGGGGGGGGGGGGGGGGGGGGGGGGGGGGGGGGGGGGGGGGGGGGGGGGGGGGGG